>URPB01000167.1:0-2090 GCA_900549575.1 uncultured Collinsella sp. | reverse complement strand
ACGCGCATAAAGAAAGCCTCCCATTTCTCATGTCCAAGAAATGGGAGGCAGTTCACAAGGCCCGGCGGGGCTTTTTTATCCTTAGGCCCGCGCATGTCTTGTAGATACCGACGGGCTCTGCCCATCATAGGCTTTTGCGCGGGTAGAATGCATGGATAACTTGATGCTCACGCGCGACGGAAAGGAATCGTTGCATGGATCAGGACAAGACAACCGTGATGGGCGGCTACGGTTCCGCGCAGGCTGGCGATAGCGCCGATGCGACTCGCGTTGTTCCCAACCCCGGATATACCGACCCCGCCGCGACGCAGCCTTCTGCCGAGCCCACCCGGGTTATGGGCTATGGCGACACGGCGCAGGATTCTTGCGCTGCATCTTCGCAAGGCCCCTATGGCAACGCAGCTCCGGACCCGTTTGATTATGCGTCGCAGGATTCTTATGCCGCTTCGACACCGAATCCCTATGATGACCTGCCGCAGAATCCCATTCCGCAGCCTCAGCAGACGACGTATATGCCTCGCACGGCGCAGCCTCGCTACGAGTCGCGCGAGCCGTATCGCGAGTACCCCAAGTCGATTCCGCAATATGGCGAGGACGAGGAGAAGAAGCCGTCGCGTTCGTCGAGCGTGATCAAGAAGATCCTCATCGTGCTGGCGATCTTCTTTGCGCTGTCGGTTGTGTTTGCCATCGTGTCGGGCATGCTCAACAAGCGAGGGAGTTCAACGGCCGATACCACTGCCGAGCAAACCGAGTCCGCCTCGTCTAGCACCGTCGATCTGAGCGATATCCCGGGGCAGTACTGGTCCAACGCCAAAAAGCTTCTCAAGTCGCGCGGCGCCGATCTTTCGAATGCCGTGGTCCTGACTGATGATGGCTCAACGCCCGTCATCGATGCCAACTGGGTCGTTACTTCTGCCTACTATAACGACAACGGCAACCTCGAAATTCAACTCACGCACAAGAACAGCTCGGGCAACTCGTCCGGCGGCCAAAGCGGTACCGACAGCTCGAGCTCCAATACGCTGGAGGACTTGAGCAACAAGGCACAGGAGTTGGGAGACAAGGCGCAAGAGCTGGGCGATACGGCACAAAACCTGGGCGACACCGCGCAGAACTTGGGCGACATGGCGACGGATGCCTGGAACGCACTGCAAAACGGCATCTCGGGCGCGCAGGGAAACTAGCTGTTAAGCGGGCTACAGCTGCTCTGCTGGACGGTCGGGCGAACTAAAGCCCGAGTCAAACGTAACGACGCATGAGACGTTGGGCCGGCGCTCGTGCACGATGCGCGTGACGAGCTCCAGCAGCTCCTCGTCGGATATGTCAAAGCCGTCGGGGCGCACCAGGTCAAACGAAACGAACCCGTCGTGCTCGTGCAGGTCGTGGATGGAGAGCGCGGGATCGATCTGCATGACGCCGCGCTTGACCCAGCCGCGCAGATCATCGCCGGTTGTCGCGATGGGGTCGCAGTGCAGCGTGATGCCAATGCCCATCTGGCGCTTGATGTCGTGCTCGATGGTGTCCAGGATCTCGTGGTGCTCAAATGCGTCGCCCTCGCCGGGCATCTCCACGTGGGCGCTGGCAAACTGACGACCGGGGCCGTAGTCGTGCACCATCAGGTCGTGTGTGCCCAAGACCTGCGGATAGGACATGATCTTGTCGCGGATTGCCTGGACGAGCTTGGGGTCGGGCGCTTGCCCCAGCAACGGGCTGATGGCGTCGCGCACCAGGCCCATGCCACTGATGCAGATGAAGACGCCCACGCCCAGGCCCGCCCAGCCGTCGAGGTCAAAGCCGGTCGTCTGCGAAATAAGCGCTGCGGCCAGGACCGATCCCGAGGTGATGACGTCGTTTTTGGAGTCCTGTGCTGTGGCGATGAGTGTTTCGGAATCGATACGGTTGCCCAGCGCACGGTTGAATGCGGCCATCCAGAATTTGACGAGCATGGACAAGACGAGAGCGGCTAGGGAGACCAGCGTGTAGGCGGTGGGGGAGGGCTTGATGATCTTAGTGACCGACTCGAGGATCAGGTTGATGCCGACGGCGCAAACCAGGACGGCGACGAACAGACCGGCTAGGTACTCGTAGCG
>URPB01000166.1:0-2194 GCA_900549575.1 uncultured Collinsella sp. | reverse complement strand
GCCTGGCCCTTAGAGAGCACCGGGGAGGTGGCGGGCTCGACGGCGACGACCTGAATCTCGGGGTTCTGCTCCTTGAGGAACTCGCCCACGCCGGTCACGGTGCCGCCGGTGCCAACGCCGGCGACGAAGATGTCGACCTTGCCGTCGGTGTCGTCCCAGATCTCGGGGCCGGTCGTGGCCTTGTGGATGGCGGGGTTGGCGGGGTTCACAAACTGGCCGGCGATGATGCTGTTGGGGGTCTCCTTCTGCAGCTCCTCGGCCTTGGCGATGGCGCCCTTCATGCCTTTGGAGCCGTCGGTGAGCACGAGCTGTGCGCCGTATGCCTGCATGAGCTTGCGGCGCTCGACGGACATGGTCTCGGGCATGGTGATGATCACCTTGTAGCCGCGGGCCGCCGCCACCGAGGCGATGCCGACGCCGGTGTTGCCACTCGTGGGCTCGATGATGGTGTAGTCGCCACCGCGCACGAGCTTGCCGGCCTTCTCGGCCTCGTCAATCATGTTCTTGGCGACGCGGTCTTTGACGGACCCGGCGGGGTTGAAGTATTCCAATTTGACGAGCACACGGGCCTTGAGGTCCTCGTCGGCCTCGAAGTGGGTGAGCTCCAGAAGCGGGGTGTGGCCGATAAGCTGATCGATGGACGTGTAAACATTGCTCATGGTGAACCTCCAAAGTGTTCAAATGACTGGATACCGTGTGGTTTTACGGTGTGTGTGGCAGCGAAACCCACAAACCTTATAGGTTGTTCGTTTTGCTGTTGGCAAGCATAGTAGACACCAAAGCCTAGTAACGCAATAGGAAATAGAAGATTATTACGAGTCGATTAACCATCTTGACGGGAATAGGTATTTTCAAAACCAATTTTTCGGCTAGAATTTCTACGAATTAAAAGACCGAAAGGCAGCTATATATATGTTGGTTTCCACAAAGGGCAGATATGCCCTGCGCGTTATGGTCGACCTGGCCGAGCACCAGGCGACAGGCCGTATCCCGCTTAAAGAGATTGCGGCGCGTCAGGGTATTTCGGAGAAGTACCTCGAGAATATTCTGGCTACGCTCGTGCGCGCCAACATGCTCTCGGGCATGCGCGGCAAGGGCGGCGGCTATGTGCTCACGCGCCCGCCCGAGCAGTACACGGTGGGCGAGATCTTGCGCCTGACCGAGGGCAGCCTGGCGCCGGTCGCCTGCCTGGATGGCGACTGCAAGGGTTGTTCGCGCTCTGACGAGTGCCCCACGCTCGACGTGTGGAAGAACCTGGACAAGCTTATCAACGACTACCTCGACGGTGTGACGCTCGATCAACTTGTCGCTCCCAACGAAGGCTACGACTACGTGATCTAGCCCACCTGCCATTTGGGGACGGGGTGGAAATGGCAGATTCTCTCGCCCTTTGAGACTTGGCAAATAAGAAGGCCGCCCATTTTTGTGATGGGCGGCCTTCGTTTTGGGCTGTTGAGACGGGCGC
The DNA here is from genome assembly GCA_900549575.1 of uncultured Collinsella sp. Taxonomy (GTDB): domain Bacteria; phylum Actinomycetota; class Coriobacteriia; order Coriobacteriales; family Coriobacteriaceae; genus Collinsella. The sequence continues at coordinate 729 of URPB01000166.1, read as the reverse complement.
GGCCGGAATGGCCGTTTTAGCCCTCGGCGATGCTGTCGAGGATGCTGCGCATGATGGACACCAGGATGCTGCCCATAAAGGCCGATCCAAAGCTGGCGATGGAGATGCCCGCGCCCAGCAGATTGACCGACAGATAGCTGGCCAGCTCGAGCATAAAGCTGTTGACTACGAGCTGAAAAATACCCAGCGTAATGATCGTGAGCGGCAGCGAGATAACCGTCAGGAACGGCTTGACGAGCGAATCGACGATGTTCAGGAACAGTCCCACGAAGGCAAAGCAGACCCAGGCGTCGGCCATGCCGAAGGGCTGAATGCCGGGGACGAGAAACGTTGCGATCGCGATGGCGATTGAGGTCAAAAGCCAGTTGAGCATAAAGCGCATGGTGTGAATCCTTTCTTGCGCATGGCGTGGTGAGGGAGCGTGAGAGGCACATGCCTTTGCAACTCGGACAGATGCTCGGGCACGGCTCTGTTTGGGCGCCCATTGTCTCAGATATTCGTGGAGCTTGCGTGCGCATTCGGTTTCAAAACGGCGTTCGTCCTAGAAAACGCGCCGCTGGCAGAGAGTTTTGTCGCTTTAGTTTGGTGGTGTGCTAAACTGCTACGGGCAAAAGCCACAGGCGTTGCCCTATTGCATAGAACGGGCGAACGATGCCCGATGTCAGTATCAACTTCGATGCCTTATGGCGGGTTTGGCGGTGATCGATGAATATCGAGAACATGTTTGAC
>URPB01000165.1:0-2233 GCA_900549575.1 uncultured Collinsella sp. | reverse complement strand
ACGAGATTGCCTCTTGTCTCGTGGGCTCGGAGATGTGTATAAGAGACAGCGCTTGAACATGGTGCCGACGTTGCGCGCGAGCGTCGATTTGCCCGCGCCCAAAAAGCCGATAAAGAAGATATGGTCGCAGCCGTGTTTGATGTGCTGAGACATGGCGAAACCTATTCCTCGCAGGGAAGGTCGCGCAGGGCCCGGCGCTCAAAGATACGGAAGATCTGCGTATACCACAGGTCCTGCGTCGCCTGCGGCTTTACCAGTATGGTATCGACGCCGGCGAAATTGCCGCTCCACACGTCAGTGTAGAGCTGATCACCGATCAGCACCGCCTCGTCGGCCGTGGCGCCGAGGCGCTTAAGACCCGCCTTGAGGGCAAACGGCGCCGGCTTCATGGCGTGGCTGATGGCCTCGAGTCCCAGCTCGCGTGCAGAGCTCATGACCTGGTCGCGATGCCAGTTGTTGGACACCATGCACAGCTTAAAGCCTTTGGCGCGGGCGGCGTCGAGCCAAGCGGAAACCGCGGCGGGAACCTGCTCGGTGTCGCGCGGCACCAGGGTGTTATCGCGATCGAGCAGAATGGCGCGTTTGCCGTCGGCCCACAGGGTATCAAGGTCGATGCGATCGACCGAGTCAACGTATCGTTTGGGGCTAAAAATCCTCATGCTAATTCCAAGACTGTTGATGCTCTTCATAGGTTTGCGAGAAGTACTCCTCGTCCTGCGTAATGTAGAAATACAGGTCATCGGAGTCGGTCGGCTCAAGCGTGGCCTTGAGTGCCTCGAGCGACGGAGAGCAGATGGGCGTGGGCGGTAGGCCCTCGTGCTTATAGGTGTTATACGGACTATCGCTCTGCAGGTCGTCGGCGGTAACCTCGCCACCGGTGACATACATCATGGTCGCATCGCTGTTGAGATAGCGCAAACCGTCGAGCTTGCCGGCAAGGCGGTTGTAGAAGACCGAGGCCACGTGTGCGCGCTGGTCGGCGTTGAGGCCCTCGCGCTCAACGATAGAGGCCAAGTTGACGATGTCGTAGTCAGACATCTCCACACCGTAGCGCTCCTTGATCTTGGCTTCGCAGCTCGCAAAGTCAAGCGACTTGTACTCGGTCTTAAACTGATCGAGCATAGCGCGAACCACGTCATCGGCCGTCGGCGAATCACCCAACGAATAAGTCTTGGGGAACAAGAAGCCCTCGAGCGAGTCGTTGGCGGCGCCCTTAAGGAAGCTATAGTCGTCCACGTAGTTGGAGGCCTTGGCCTGGTTGAGGAAGTCTTCCTTAGAGATACTGTCGTAAGCCTGGGCCACACGGTCGGCGACTTGATCGACCGTTAGGCCCTCAGGGATAGTCAGCGCATTGGAGCCCGCGTTGGGGCCTTCCATGAGCTGCTGAACAACCTTGGTCGCATCCATGAGTGTGGTGAACGAATAAGTACCAGGCTTGAGCGACATATCGGCGTTGAGCTTTTTCACCGCCGCATAATAATCCTTGGGATTTTCGACGATATGGTTCTCGGAGAGAATCGAGGCGATAGTATCGCCCGAGGCACCGTCGGGAATCGTGATAGTAACTTGCTGGCCAGCAGCGACTTTCGCATCCTCACCGCCAAAGAAGCCCTTGACGGCTGGCACGACAAAGAAAACGATCGCGACAAGCGCAAGCACGGCGACGACGCCACCGATAATCATAGGCACCGGGGAGCTTTTCTTTTGTGTACCACGGCGGACGTGCGTGTTATAGCTCGAGCGCGTAGCCGGAGCAACGCCGTGGGAACCGAGAGCGTGATGCGAATGCGACTGGGGGGCCTGCACTCGCTGGGTAGATGCCTGCTGCTTAAAGCGGGTACCGCCTGCAGGCTGGGCCGAACGAGCAGAAGGCTGCTGAGCCGTCCGCTGAGCAGGCTGGGCCGAACGAGAGGAGGACTGCACCGGACGCGCGGCAGGCTGAGCTGCGCGCTGCGTCGGCTGCGCAGGGCGCTGGCCAGGCTGGGCAGGGCGCGACGCCGGCTGCCGTGTACGATTCTGCTGGCGCGGATCGGAAGCGCTAGGCATGCTGAACCTCCTCGTTTTTGCGATCGAGCCATGTCTGCAAGAACAGGCTGGCAGCGATCATGTCAATCTTGCCCCTCATCTGTTTCTCGTTAAGCCCCTGCTCTCGCAGGATTCGCTTGGCCTCCTGCGAGGACAGACGCTCATCCTCAAAATCCAACGGAAGATCGAGCTCGTCGGCAATCTTTTG
>URPB01000164.1:0-2288 GCA_900549575.1 uncultured Collinsella sp. | reverse complement strand
CGCAACGCGTTGCGCTGAGTCCTGAGGCTGTTGCAATGAAAATGACAATCAAGGGTGCATAAAACCGGTGTGGGGACGTCTGGAGTCGGCTCGGCTCCTGGGGCATTGCACGTGCAGAACGGTTAAAATCGGGACTCGGTCTTAGTTTTACTTGGAAGGATGCATATGGCTTCTAATGTTGATGCTTCTCTAGAGGAGACGCTCTCCTATATTACTGACCAGTTGAAGGCGCTTACCTCGATTGCTTCGCCTACGGGCTATACCCGTGCGGCGACTGATTATCTGATGGAGACCCTGCGCGATATGGGGTTTGGGCCCGAGCGTTCCAATAAGGGCAACGTGTTGGTTGAGCTTGGTGGCGAGGGTGGGCCGCTCGTACTGGCGAGCCATGTCGATACCCTGGGCGCCATGGTGCGTTCCATCAAGGACAATGGTCGCTTGCGTCCCACGACGCTCGGCGGGCATCAGTGGTCTACGGCCGATGGCGAGAACTGCACCGTTTACACGCGCGATGGCAAAGTCTTTACGGGTGTGGTCCTCAATACCGAGCCTTCGGCGCATGTGGCCGATGAGCCGGTCAAGACCATCGAGAAGAACATGGAAATCCTGCTCGACGAGAACGTTGACAGCAAGGACGATGTGCTCGAGCTGGGTATTCAGACGGGCGACATCATCGCTATGGATCCGCGTACCACGGTGACGGAGAGCGGCTACATCAAGAGCCGCTTCCTGGATGACAAGCTGTCGGCGTCGATTCTGCTGGGTCTGGCCCGTTCCGTTGCTGACGGCGAGGTGTCGCTTTCGCGCAAGGTGTCGCTGCTCTTTACCGTGTACGAGGAGGTCGGCCACGGCGGTGCCTTTGTGCCGGCCGACACGCGTGAGATGATCAGCGTGGACATGGGCTGCGTGGGTGACGACCTGGGCTGCACCGAGCGCATGGTTTCGATTTGCGCCAAGGATTCGGGCGGTCCGTACAACTACGACCTGGTAACCACGCTGTCCAACATCGCGCGCGAGCTGGAGCTCGATTACGCCATCGATGTGTACCCGCACTACGGCTCCGACGTCGAGGCCACGCTCTCGGCCGGCTACGACATTCGCCATGGTCTGATCGGCCCCGGCGTGTACGCGAGCCACAACTACGAGCGCAGCCACATCGACGGTGTGCGCAACACTTTCGAGCTGGTTCGCGCCTACGTCCAGCGCTAACGATGCAGCGGCCTCGGCTGACACGGCAGTACCGACCGAGGCTGTCCTCTCTAACTTGCGGTGAAATAGGGACTGTTTGGCGGTTTTAAACGCTTAAACAGTCCCTATTTCACCGCAACTTATGAAGGGGATGGGGCTATTTGATGGCGCCGGTCACGGTGCCGCCGCCCAGGACGATGTCGCCGCGATAGACTACAACGGCTTGGCCGGGGGCGATGGCGCGCTGCGGCTCGTCAAAGGTCAGCAACATTTGCCCGTCTTCGCCGCACGTAAGGATCGCTGCCTGGTCTTTCTGTCGGTAGCGGTACTTGGCGCCCACGCGGATGCCGCCGGCATCCAGCTCGGCCTCCATGCGGTCGGCAGGGGCGCTCCAGATCCAGTCGTTGGCCGTGAGCGCCGTGGCCGTCAGGTCCTCGGCCTCGCCCAGATGCACGGTGTTGTTAGCGGCGTCGACGCCCGTCACATACACAGGATGCGCCATCGCGACGCCCAGGCCTTTGCGCTGGCCGATGGTGTAGCGCAGCGCGCCGTTGTGGCGCCCGACCACGCTGCCGTCGCGCCACACAATGTCGCCCGGTGCAGCGGGATGTCCGCAGCGGCGCTCGATATAGCCCGCGTAGTTACCGTCTGGAATAAAGCAGATGTCCTCGCTTTCGGCCTTCTGGGCGTTGGTAAAGCCCTGCTCGGCGGCTATGCGGCGCACGTCGCGCTCTTTGTCTAGGCCTGCCAGCGGAAAGATCGTGTGCGCCAGGCGCTCCTGCGTGAGCGAATACAAAAAGTAGCTTTGGTCCTTTTTAGGGTCCTCGCCGCGATGCAGCTGCCAGGTGCCGTCTGCCGCCTGGCTTGTTTTGGCGTAATGGCCCGTGGCGATGTAGTCGCAGCCCATGTCCAGCGCTGCATCGAGCAGCGCGCCAAACTTAATGTGGCGGTTGCAGATAATGCACGGATTGGGCGTCAGCCCCTCCTGGTAGGCGTTCATAAAACGCTCGACAACGTTGCGGTCGAAGGTTTGCTGCAAGTCGAGCACGTGATGGGGTATCCCCAGGCGCTCGGCGACGGCCTTTGCATCGGCGATGTCG
>URPB01000163.1:0-2345 GCA_900549575.1 uncultured Collinsella sp. | reverse complement strand
ACCGACGATTGAACGTCAGATTGCCGCTTAGGGACGTTTGCAGCGTCGGTAGGTTACGGCGTTCTACGAACGCCGTAACCTACAAAGCGTCAGCGCAGCGCTTGCAGATATGCGCGTGGCCGTTGTACTCGCCGACGGTGGTGCGGTAGTTCCAGCAACGGTCGCAGCACTCGCCCTCGGCAGCCTCGATGGCGACGGAAAGCTCCTCGCCCTGGGTCAGCTCAACATCGGAGACGATGTAGAACTCGGCCAGGTCGACAGCCTTGTCGCCGGTCAGCAGCGCATACATCTCGGCGGGAACGACCGCCTTGACGCGAACCTGCTGGCTCTTGGTGAAGGTGCCGGCAGAACGGGCATCCTCAAGGGCCTTGGTCACGGCGCTACGGAGCTCGAGTGAAGCCTCGAGCACGCCCTCAAACTCGTTGGCCTCATCGACCGTGATGGGCGACTTGTACCAATCGAGCAGCGCGGCGTACTTCTGGTGGTCGACGCAGCCGGCGGGCGCATAGGCCATGGCCTCGTCGACGGTGTAGGACAGGATCGGCTGCAGATCGCGCATGAGCATCGAGAAGAGCTCGGCCAGCACGGTCTGGGCACTGCGGCGCTCAAGCGAACCGGGCTTATCGCAGTACAGACGATCCTTCAGGGCGTCGAGGTACACGTTGGAAAGCTCGGTAACCACGAAGTCGTAGAGCGCACGGTAGGCGCGCGGGAACTCATAGCTGGCGTAGGCATCGTCGACCTCGGCCTGGACCTGGGTCAGGCGGGCAACCATGAGCTTGTCGAGCGGCAGCAGGTCGACAAAGGCGACGCCGTCGGTCTCGGGCTCAAACTGGCCCTCGAGCTCGGAAAGCAGGAAGCGCAGCGTGTTGCGGAAACGACGGTAGGCATCGGACGTACGAGCAAGGATCTCGTGGTCGATGGAGACGTCGGAGCTGGTGTCGACAGAGGCAACCCACAGACGGATGATGTCGGCGCCCATCTCGTCGCAGACCTTATTGGGGTCGATGACGTTGCCGAGCGACTTGGACATCTTACGGCCCTGGCCGTCGAGGGTGAAGCCCTGCGAGACGACCGCCTTGTACGGAGCGTGGCCGTTGGCGCCCACCGAGGTGAGCAGCGAGCTCTGGAACCAACCGCGGTGCTGGTCGGAGCCCTCGAGGTACACATCCGCCGGGTACTCCAGCTCGGGGCGGTACTCGCAGACGGCCTTCCAAGACACGCCGGAGTCCCACCACACGTCGAGAATGTCCTTATCAGCCTTGAGGTGATGGCCGCCACACTTGGGGCAAACGCAAGACTCGCCCAGGTAGCTCTCGGGAGCGTCGGTAAACCAGGCGTCGGAGCCCTTCTCGTGGAAGAGCTTGATGACGGCGTCGAGCGTGGCGTCGTTCATGACCTTCTCGCCGCAGTCGGCGCAAGTGTAGCTGGGGATAGGCACGCCCCAGTTGCGCTGACGGCTGATGCACCAGTCGGGACGCTGCTCGACCATGGCGCCGATGCGGTTGGCGGCGTGAGCCGGATACCACTTGACGTTCTCGCGGACCTCTTTGCCAGCCTGCTCGCGCAGACCGGTCTTGTCCATCGAGACGAACCACTGGTCGGTAGCACGGAAGAGCACCGGGTGCTTGCAGCGCCAGCAGTGCGGATAGCTGTGCGTGATCTTCTTCTCGAGGACCAGGGTGCCGCGCTCGCGCAGGAACTCGATGATGTGCGGGTTGGCCTCGTCGGTATCCATGCCGCTGAAGGGGCCGCCGGTGCCAAACTCCTCGCCGGTGTAGAACTTGCCGTCGTCATCGACCGGCATGCAAATGTCGGTGATGCCCTCCCTGAGGCAGGCGAAGTAGTCGTCGACGCCGTGACCGGGCGAGTTGTGGACGATACCGGTACCGTCATCGACACCGACGTAATCGGCCAACAGCGCAACGCCCTCGACACCGTCAAAGATCGGCTGCTTATAGTGAATGTGATGGAAGGTCTCGGCGGGAACCACATAGGGCTTGCCGTCGACCACAACCGGGGTGTACTCCCAGCCAAACTCCTCGCAGCACTTGGGAGCTAGGTCCTCGAGCATGACCTCGGCGCGGCCGTCGTGCTCAACGGCGACGTAGGCGGCACCGGGCTTGAGAGAAACTGCCTGGTCGGAGGGGATGGTCCACGGCGTGGTCGTCCAGATGATAAAGTCAACCGGGCCGTCGAAGTTCTCGAGGCCGGCGGGCTTGGAGGTCATCTCAAAGCGCACGAAGATGGACGGGCTCGTCTCGTCGGAGTACTCAATCTCGGCCTCAGCAAGTGCGGTATGGCAGTGCTTGCACCAGTGAACGGGCTTGTGACCGCGATAGATC
>URPB01000162.1:0-2364 GCA_900549575.1 uncultured Collinsella sp. | reverse complement strand
GGACGCCGCCCTCTCAAGGCGGAGATCACCAGTTCGAATCTGGTACGGGCTACCACGCATCTGATACCCGGACTTCCCATGGAAGGCCGGGTTTTTTTATTTTCAAACAACCGTCTGCAATTCCCGTTTGAACCAGAGCTTTGCGTTCTGCCTATGGCCCTTACGGGTACAATATCCAAGATATTTTGACTGTTAGAAGGAGTCTCATGACGGAGTCCTCTCAGCATACGTCTAAGCCCCAGGTCGAGGTTGAGGCCTCGGGCGGAGATGACAATAAGAGCGCACGCCGCGGCGCCATCTTTATCGGCGTCGTGCTGGTAGGTTATATCGTCTATCTGGTGGTAACCGGGCAGATGGGGCAGTTCTGGGCCGCTATGTCGAGCGTCCAGGCGTCATGGCTCGTTGTCGCGTGTCTTTGCATGTTCATGTACCTGTTCTTTGGCATTGTGGCCTATGCGATCGCCGTCTGGCTCGACCCCAATTCGCCCGTCGGCATCCGCGACCTGATCTCGGTCGAGGCGAGTGGCATCTTCTTTGGTAACCTGACGCCCATGATGATGGGCTCCACCCCGGCTCAAATCTATCGCCTGACCAAGGCCGGCCAAAACGTGGGCGAGGCCGGCGCCACGCAATTCACGCGTTTTATCGTGTACCAGTTTGGCCTCGTTGCCTGGGGCGCTATCCTACTGCTTGCTCGCATGCCGTTTTTTGCCGAGCGCTATGGCGACATGACGTTGCTGTGCGTCTTTAGCTTTGGTGGGCACTGCTGCATCTTGCTGGGCATCTTCGCCGTCGCGCTCATGCCTAAGACCGTCACGCGCGTCGCCCATTGCATCATCAATTGGCTTGAGCGCATTGGTGTCTCGGCCACTAAGATCGAGGGATGGCGCACGTTTGTCGATGGCGAGATCTACTCCTTCTCCGAGAAGTTCAAGCTTTCGGCCGGACATTTTTCTTCCATGCTGCTCACGGTGGTCATCACCATGCTGCAGCTCGCGTTTTTCTATCTGGTGCCGTATTTCCTGATGCTTGCCTTTGGCCACCACGAGGTCGACTTTTTCTCGGTCATGGCCGCGAGCGCCTTTGTCCAGCTGCTGAGCTCTGCGGTTCCCTTGCCCGGTGGAACTGGTGGCGCTGAGGGCGGCTTTACATTGTTCTTGGGTCATTTCTTTGGGTCGGCTTCGACCGCCGGCTATCTGCTGTGGCGCCTCATTACGTTTATTGCGCCGACCATTTTGGCTGCGCCCCTGCTGGGACTTAAGAGCGCCCACAACGAGAGCATCCATGCGCGCTGGGATCGTGTGATGCGCAAGCTCGGCCGCACGCCTCAGACGCCCTCTGCGCCCACTATGCCGCACCCCACGAATGCTGTTACCGTTGATCCCAAGAAGCGCGCTCAGAAGGCTTCTGGGACCGCTAAGCCGGCTCATAAAGCCTATGTGCGCCAGACAGGCGATGGTATTCGCGTATCTCCGTCGGCACTCAATAAGAAGAAGCATCCCAAGTCGCAGTAGGGCAGTCGTGCGTTCTTCATGATGCGGGGCATATTTGTGCTGTATGGGGGATAATCCTCTTACGTAGATTATCTCTCATCTGTTGATGAATGCTTGCATATCGAAGGGACACGCCCATGGCAACCAGCAAACCGCGTCTTGATCGCCGCATCGTTCGCAGCCGTAATGCCATCCTTTCGGCTTTCGAGCGCCTGCTCATGGAAAAGCCGCTGGCAGACATTACGGTGAGTGCCATCGCGCGCGAGGCCAATGTCGACCGCAAGACCTTTTACGTTCACTTTGGTACGGTTGACGGCCTGCTCGATGCCATTGCCGTCGATGTGGTGGAGATGATTGTCGACTCGGTCGAGAAAACGCTTGCTTCTATGGACGGTGACACCAGCGAGCGCGCTCTTGGCGCGGCGGCGACCTTCTTTAAAACCGTTAATGAGGCACTGTGCAACAACTTAGTGCTCAATCGTCAGCTGATCGAGAATATTCCGCTCGATGATTTTATGGCTCGTCTTCGTGCGCCGCTCGAACATGAGATTGCCGAGCGCGATCTGCTGCCCCAAGGTCTCAAGGACGAGATGTTCGACTACTATCTGGCGTTTTTGCTGTCGGGTATTATCGGTATCTATCGCACGTGGGCGCTGTCTGACGGCTCGGTTCCTATCGAGCGCGTCTCTGAGGTCGCCAACGATCTGACTCTCAATGGTCTGTCGAGTCTGGAATCTCGCTTGGATTAGGCGCAGGCTCGAGTTCGTGAGGCGCTTGTCGGGGTGCAGCCCGATCGACCAGGCGACGAGCATCCCGCCGAAGCAGTCGATGACCGGGCTCAGGTAGACCTTCTCGCCGCCCGGGAGTCTGA
>URPB01000161.1:0-2462 GCA_900549575.1 uncultured Collinsella sp. | reverse complement strand
CCTTGTTTCAAGGCACCTTGCTCGCTCTGGCGGGTTTTCGCTGTCGGTGCCATAACATCGGCGTTGCCTTTGTTGATGTACTCGTTGGGGACGTTCTTAAATGACTAGTCGAAAGGGACACTCTTGTTGGCGCTTGGGGACAGTCCCTGAGTGCCGGCAGATTGGGACGCTCCTTTGCAAGATGGCGCTGAAGAGTGTCCCCAACAACTAGTCGTTTAATGCATCAGTTTCTGTCGAGTCGGTGCTCTTTGCGGGTTGCCCGTATAATGGTTTGCGTATGAACCGCAACCAAGGAGTTCCAGTTTATGGACCAGAGCCTTTTTAAATTCGACCTGATCGCCGAGGATCCGACGACGCACGCGCGTGCCGGCGTGCTGCACACCCCGCACGGCGACATCGAGACGCCGATTTTCATGCCCGTGGGCACCAAGGCAAACGTCAAGGGCATCCCTACCGAGACCGTCAAGCAGCTCGGCGCCCAGATCGTGCTTGCCAATACCTATCACCTGTCCATGCGCCCCGGCGAGGACACCATCGCCGAGCTGGGCGGACTGCATAAGTTTATGAACTGGCACGGCCCCATCCTCACCGACTCGGGCGGCTTCCAGGTCTTCAGCCATAACGACGCCGTCAAGCTCACCGACGAGGGCGTGCGCTTTATCGTCAATGACTACGACGGCCGCCACGTGTTCTGGACGCCCGAGGACAACATGGAAATCGCCATGAAGCTCGGCTCTGACATCTGCATGCAGCTCGACCAGTGCCCCGGCTATCCTGCCACGCGCGCCTACGTTGAGCGCGCGGTTGAGCTGTCGAGCATGTGGGCCGAGCGCTGCTATAAAGCTCACACCCGCGATGACCAGGCACTCTTTGGCATTGTTCAGGGCGGCATGCATCTGGACCTGCGCCTGCGCTCGCTGCGCCATCTGGAGGAGTGCGGCGACTTCCCGGGCTACGGCATTGGTGGCTACTCGGTGGGCGAGGATCACGAGACCATGTTCGAGACCCTGGCACCGCTCGTAAGCGAGTACATGCCCAAGCACAAGCCGCGCTACCTGATGGGCGTCGGCAACCCCACCACCCTCGTGCGTGGCGTGGGCGTGGGCATCGACATGTTCGACTGCGTGCTGCCGACGCGCACCGGCCGCATGGGCACGGCATTCTCCAGCGAGGGTCGCCTCAACTTCCGCAACGCTCGCTTTGCGCACGACGATGGTCCCATCGATCCCACCTGCACCTGCCCGGTGTGCACGGGCGGCTACAGCCGCGCGCTCATTCGCCACATGGTCACGCAGAAGGAGATGCTCGGCGGCATTCTGCTGTCGATGCACAACATCTACTACTTGCTCAACCTTATGCAGCGTGCTCGCCAGGCCATTATCGAGGGTCGTTACGGCGCGTTCGTGAGTGACTGGATGAACAGCCCTGCGGCGGTGGATTACTAAGGGCAGCACGGGCGCTTGCAGAGCGCGGGCAACGGCAAGGGGCGAGCGCCGGCCGGTCATCACGTTTGCTAACACCGCTTGCGCGACCGATGACCGATAGCTTGCAAGCACTTGATGCATCGTGGGTACCATACCGAATAGTTGATGTTCGGGCGGGTGTTTGGCGCACAGCGTCGACCCCGCCCGTTTTTCTTTTTCTCGATAGGAGTACCCATGATTAAGAATGAGAACGTCGAGGGCGAGCCTGCCTACGACGAGACGTACCGCCGCGGCCCCGTGGTCATGCGCGGCCCCATGATTCCTAAGGACAACACCTACGCCAACCTGCTGGCGCCCGAGGACTCGACCGACTGGCTGCATGCCGACCCGTGGCGCGTGCTGCGCATTCAGGCAGAGTTTGTCGATGGTTTTGGCGCGCTTGCCGAGCTTGGACCTGCGGTGACCATCTTCGGTAGCGCCCGCACGCCCAAGACCGATCCGCTCTACAAGGCGGCGCGTACCGTCGGGCGCAAGATCGCGCAACGTGGCGTGGCGGTCATCACCGGTGGCGGCCCCGGCATCATGGAAGCGGCCAACAGGGGAGCGGCGAGTGTCAACGGCAAGTCAGTTGGCCTAGGCATTGAATTGCCGCACGAGCAGGGGCTCAATAAATACGTGAACCTCGGCATGGACTTCCGCTACTTCTTTGTGCGCAAAACCATGTTCGTTAAGTACAGCTCGGGCGCCATCGTATTTCCCGGCGGCTTTGGCACGCTCGACGAGATGTTCGAGGTTCTCACGCTGGTGCAGACGCACAAGGTCAAGCGCATGCCGCTCGTGCTGGTGGGCACCGAGTACTGGCAGGGCCTATTCGACTGGCTCAACGGCCCGGTGATGAGCACCGGTATGATTAGCCCGCTCGATCCGGATCTGGTACACATTACCGACGACCTCAACGAGGCCGTTGACATTGCGCTCAGCGGGCTGATGTAGATCTGTCTCTTATACACATCTCCGAGCCCACGAGACAAGAGGCAA
>URPB01000160.1:0-2489 GCA_900549575.1 uncultured Collinsella sp. | reverse complement strand
CTCCTCGAGCAGCTCGGCACTCGCGGCGCCGCGAGTGCCGAGCTGCTCGAGGAGGAGCGTGGTGACGGCCGCATCCCGGGGCTTAAGAAGGGCTTTCCCGGCGAGGGTGGCAGCATGGACTTCGACGCCCTGCTCGATCGCGTGGAGGCCGGCATCGCCGAGCGCCTGCACGAACTCGAGGCAGGCGACGTTGCCGCCGTCGACCCGATGTCGGCTCAGGCCGCGCATGCGCGCTGCTCGTATAACCACGAAGGAACGTTTGTAAGGAGGGACGTGTAGACCATGGATCTTTCGACTTTGATGCCGCAACAGCTGCAGATCGTCAAAACGCTCGACCGTCCGCTGTTTGTCTCGGCGGGTGCCGGTTCGGGCAAGACCTTTACCCTCACGCGCCGCATCGTCTACGCGCTCTCGCCCGAATCCGGTCCGTTCGTTGAGCATCTGGACCAGGTGCTCGCCATTACCTTCACCAAAGATGCCGCGGCCGAGATTCGCGACCGCGTGCGTCGCGCGCTTATCGAAGAGGGTATGGACGAGGAGGCCCTGACCGTCGACGACGCTTGGATCTCGACCATTCACGGTATGTGTTCGCGCATCCTGCGCGCGCATGCGTTGGAGCTGGGCATCGATCCCGAGTTCACGGTGCTTACCGATACCGATGAGCTTATGGATCAGGCTGTCGAGCATGTGCTGGGGCGCGCGACGGCGCCCGATGCCGCGCCTGAGCTCGCCGCCTCGCTTAAGGCCCTCTACGCTTGGTATCCCATGGCGGGCGAGGGCGGGCCGTTTGGCGCCGGTACCACCATCAAAGGTCTGGTGCGCGACCTGCTGGAGCTATCGAGCCAGCTGCCGGGCGGCATGGACGATGTGTGCGTGGCGCGCGGCCAGGCCGATACCTCGGCACTCGCCGACGCCTATCGCGCGGCGTTGGGTGCGAGCAAGGCCGCGACCGAGAAAGCGCAGGTGGCACTCGATGCCATCGACGCGTTTGAGGCGAGCGGCAAAACCATGGAGGATGTGGCGCGACTCATGATGTCGTGCAGCATGCCTCGGGCGAGCAAGGCGTTTCCTAAGGAACAGGTGGAGCTGCTCAAGGCCGAGGCTGCCGATGCGTTTATCAATATCGTGCTGGCCTGCGGTGGTCCCGCGCTCGATGCGCTGGTGGGCCTGGCCCGTTCCGTGGAGGCTGAGTATCGCGCGCTGAAGGCCGGCCAGTCCGCGCTCGATAACAACGACCTACTGCGTATGGCGTACGAGGCGCTGCGCGACTACCCGGCTATTCGAGCGGCCTATGAGGGTCGCTTTAAGATGGTCATGATCGATGAGTTCCAGGATACCGACCAGATGCAGGTCGATTTGATCCGTTACCTGACGGGCGCGGGGGAGCGCGCACTGTGCACCGTAGGCGATGCGCAGCAGTCGATCTACCGCTTCCGTGGTGCCGAGGTCGAGGTGTTCCGTCGCCAGGAGCGCAAGGTGGGTTCGACGACGGCGTCCGAGACGGTCGCCACGTCCGATGCCCCCGCCGGCGAGCTCGTCAAGCTTGTCCGCAACTTCCGCAGCCACGACGAGGTGCTGTGCTACGTGGCGCGCGTCTTTGACGGCGACACCGGTGGTTTGATGCAGGGGTTCTTGGATCTTGAACCGAGCGATAAACGCAAGGACAAGCTCAAGGCAAAGGCTTCGCGCCGCCAGGCGCTGTTCGTTGCCGGTGGTAGCACGCAGGAGCGAACGCAGGCGAAAGCTCGTGCGATTGCGGAGCGGTTCCAAGCGCTCGTCAAAGCGGGGCAGCCCCAGGGCGATATGGTGTTGCTGCTGGGTCGCATGACCAATGCCGACGTCTACGCACAGGCCTTCCGCGACCAGGGGCTCGACTGCGTGATCGCGGGCGGCTCAGTCTTTGCCCAGGCAGCCGAGGTGCAGACGGTGCGTGCCCTGGTCTGCGCGCTCGCCAATCCGGCCGATACGGCACAGGGTCTTATGCCGTTGCTGGTCTCGCCGATGTTTGCACTCGGCGCCCAGGAGTTCCTGGCGCTGGCGACCAAACTCGACGAGCAGACGGGCGAGACGTCGCGTCGCAACATCGATGCGGGCATCATGAGCGATTCCGATGTGCCGGGCTTGCAGGGCTTGCCGCTCGTAACGCGCGCCCGCGAGGTGCTGCGCTACGCGCTTCGTCGCGTGGGACGCGATTCGTTCGCCGCCATCGCGCGCGACGTGGTCAATGCCTCCGGCTGGTTCGTGCGTCTGGCGCAGCGCGGCCCCGAGGGCAAGGCCATTGCCGCCAACGTGCTCAAGGCGCTCGACGCTGTGGCCGAGGCAGAGGCCGAGTTCGGCAACTCGCCGCGCTCCATCGCGCTCGCCTTCGACCGCTTCTTGGCGGGCAAGGAGGCCCCGGGCGCCCTCAACGAGGAGGGTGACGGCGCGGTACGCATCATGACCTGTCTCTTATACACATCTCCGAGCCCACGAGACAAGAGGCAATCTCG
>URPB01000159.1:0-2541 GCA_900549575.1 uncultured Collinsella sp. | reverse complement strand
CCTCTTGTCTCGTGGGCTCGGAGATGTGTATAAGAGACAGGTGTTGTTGATGGGGGAGGCGCTCACCTCGCGCCTGCTTTCCGGCTTTGCGCTCATCTTTTTGTCGATTATCTTGAGCGAGACGCATTTCGATTTCTTGCGCCGAAAATCACACCCGCATTTGTAAACAACTTGTTGCGCCGCCCTCCCGGGGCGGCATTTTTTATGTCATGCCCTTACAGTTGTACCTTGCACTTTACGCTGTCAAAGTGCGTGCTGCAAAAACGTTACTGGAGGGCATCTATGGCATCAGCTCTGTCCGATCTTCAACCGCAACCAGCGCCTCAGGCTACCGCAGCGGCGCAGACCGCTATCGGCGATGGTCTGGTCAAAGAAGCCCAGGCATTTGCCGGTGAGCTTGCCGCATGGCGCCACGATCTCCATCAGACGCCCGAGCTCGGTAACAATCTTCCGCAGACGTCTGCCTATATCCAGGCACGTCTGGACGAGATGGACATTCCCCATACCACGCTTGTCGACGGCTCCTGTGTTGTTGGCCTGATCGGTGCCGGTGCGGCCGCGGCTGCTCAGGGCAATGGTACGTGCGCGGACGAGCAAACCGGTACGGTTATCATGCTTCGCGGCGACATGGATGCCCTGCCCGTTGTCGAGGAATCGGGCGAGCCTTTCGCTTCCACCAACGGGTGCATGCACGCTTGTGGCCACGATATGCATGCGACGGCGCTGCTCGGCGCGGCCCGTTTGCTCAAGGCCCGCGAGGCCGAGCTTGTCGACGCCAATGCCACCGTCAAACTGCTGTTCCAGCCGGGTGAGGAGACCTTTGAGGGGGCCCGCGCTGCCATCGCCGATGGCTTGCTGCAGAACCCGCGCCCCCAGGCTGCCTTTGCCATGCACGTCAACAGCCAATCGCCGCTCGGCCTGGTGCTCTATGGGAGCCCGGCGCTTTCGGGCGTGTACGGTTTCCGCATCACGCTGCAGGGCAAGGGCGGCCATGGCTCGAGCCCCGAGATCTGCATCGACCCCATCACGGCCGGCGTCCATGTGCACCTGGCGCTCCAGGAGCTTATCTCCCGCGAGGTGCCAGCGGCCAAGGAAGTCGCACTTACCGTTGGTAAGTTCGCTGGCGGCTTGGCGGCCAACGTCATCCCCGACACCTGTGTGCTCGAGGGAACGCTGCGCGGCTTCGATGTCGAGCTCATGACTCATCTCAAGGAGCGTATCGCGGAGGTCGTCAACGGCGTTGCCGCAACATATCGTACGCCGGCAGCCATCGAGACGCTTTCGGACGTTCCGCCGCTCGTGCTCGACAGCGATATGACCCAGGCGTCGCTTGGCTACGTGGGCGCGGTGCTGCCCAAGGCTGCCTTCCTGCCGCTGTTCCACGCCATGGCGAGCGAGGACTTCGCGTTGATCTCGAGCGAGATCCCGAGTGCGTACTTTACCGTGGGCGCTGCCGTGACTGATACGGACGAGCACTTTGCTCAGCATCATCCCAAGGCACGCTTTAGCGATACCGAGCTTCCCCTTGGCGCCGCGGCTTATGCCGCCGTCGCTCTCGGATACATTGCGGACCACAAGGAGTAATCCATGTCCCAGCAACGTAAGTTCTTCCCCGGCTGGCTCGTGGTGGCCTCCAGCTTTGTGATCATGGCCACGTGCTACACGATTTTCGTTAACTGCATGACTATTCCTTCCGCACCAAGCCTTCCGAGATCGGCCTGAAGCCGCTCGGCGAGAACCCGGGCGATCCGTCCGTCTCGACGGCTGGCGACAAGGACGAGCACACGGCGCCCGAGGTTAGCGTCGGCTGGTCTCGTATCAAGAAGAGCCCGGCATTTTGGCTGCTTGTCGTCGCCTTCCTCTTTATGGGCTTGGTCAATGGCGCCATCCTGCCCAACCAGGTTACCAACATGACGAGTGTTACCGTCAACGGTGCCAAGATTGTCACGGGCGGCCACGATCCCATGTGGGCGGGTACCGTACTTTCGGCCTACATGGTCACCGTCGTTATTGCCAAGATTTCGCTCGGTGCGATCTATGACCGCTTTGGCCTGCGCTTTGGCAATATCCTTGGCTCCGTTGCGTGCATTATCGCCTGCGTGGCGCTGTGTTTCCCGACGACGGACCTCGGTCCTATTGTCGCCGCTGTGAGCTTTGGTGTTGGAACGTGCATGGGCACCATCACGCCTACCATCGCCGCGTCCAAGCAGTTTGGCATGGCCGACCTGGGTAAGGTCACGGGCACCATTACCTCGCTCGAGATGGTCGGCGGCACCGTGGGCGCCATTGTCTCGGGCGTGCTGTTCGATGCCACGGGCTCCTTTGCGAGCACCTGGATTGTGTGCCTGGCGTGCTCCGTGGTCATGCTCGTGTTCCTGCTGGCATCCGAGCCCATCGCCGCCAAGCTGCGCGCAAGCGTGGCGGGGGAGTAGCGGGTCGCCGCCTATTCCTGTTTGCCTGTTCTGCCCGTGGCTGCCCTGGAAGCCGAATGGATGCCCGTACTGTCATTCGGTTTCCAGGGCAGCCACGGGTCTACGAAAT
>URPB01000158.1:0-2543 GCA_900549575.1 uncultured Collinsella sp. | reverse complement strand
CGAGATTGCCTCTTGTCTCGTGGGCTCGGAGATGTGTATAAGAGACAGGTGCGAGATCCACAACGGTACGGTCACGCTCGATCTGTATCCGCTGGGCTCGTCGATTATCTATCACCATGCAGAGCAGCGCCTGCAGGAGCCGCTCGATCACGGCGCGGGTGTTGTGTGCCATATCACCTCGGTGCCCACCGACGACGGCAAGCCCGGTACAATCGGCGCGCCCACGCGTCGCTTTATCGACCATCTGGCCGCCATGGGCATGCGCTACTGGCAGGTTCTCCCCGTCAACCCCACGGACTTCTTCCGCTCTCCTTACGCCGGTCCTTCGGCCTTTGCAGGCAATATCGACCTACTGCCCGAGAGCCACGAGGAGCTTGCCGCCGACTTTGAGACTTGGAAGGCCCGCGGCGGCGAGGATGCCGATCCGCTGTACACCGCGTTTAAACATAGAAATGCCGATTGGCTCGAGAAATACTGCGTCTACATGGCCGTTAAGAAGTACTTTGAGGGCGAGTCGCGCCACGATTGGCCGGCAGATGTCGCGCGCTACAACGAGCATCTGATCGACGACAAGCGCTTCCACGACGAGGCCGAGCTTCAGGCGTACATGCAGTACCGCTTTGACCTGGCTTGGTGCGAGCTCATGAACTATGCACACAAGAAGGGCATCGAGGTCATCGGCGATATTCCTATGTACGTGTCCGACGATTCGGCAGATGCGTGGAGCGAACCCGAGAACTTCTGGCTGTCCGATACCGGCAAGGCAATCGAGATCTCCGGTGCGCCGCCCGACAACTTTGCGCCCGAGGGTCAGGTGTGGGGCAACCCGACGTTCCGCTGGGACCACATGAAGCAGAACGGCTATAGCTGGTGGATGGATCGCCTACGTCGTGCGTTCTCGCTCTACGACCGCGTGCGTCTGGATCACTTCCTGGGCTTCCACAGCTACTTCAGTATCCCCACTGGCAAGGCTTGCGCCGAAGGGCGTTGGCTGGCAGGCCCGGGCAAGGACCTGTTCCAGACCGCCTATGACGAGCTGGGGCCGCTCAACTTTATCGCCGAGGACCTGGGTTACCTGACGCCCGGCGTTCGCGCCATGGCTTCGACTTGCGGCTTCCCCGGTATGGACGTACTGGAGTTTAGCGATTACGACGTCCGCAACGGCGTGCAACCCACGCCGGGCAAGATTCTGTACACCTCAACGCACGACACGTCGACGCTCGCCGGTTGGTGCACGCGCTCCTTTGCGGGCGGCGACGAGCCGAGCGGTGTTGAGGTGGCAGCCAAGCTGATGAGCGACGCGCTGACAAGCGACGCTCCCCTGGTGATGATGCCGCTGCAGGACGTGCTGGGGCTTGGCGACGACACGCGCATGAACGTACCGGGCGTGGCCACGGGCAACTGGACCTGGCAGGCTGACGAGGCCGACGTTGCGGCCGCTGAGGGCAAAACCGCACAGCTCCTGCGCAACACGCATAGATTCTGGGGCGAAGCGTGATAAAACGCCCGATATAGGGTACAGTTACAGACGTTTGAATTTTTGCGGGCAGAGCGATCTGCCCGCTTTGTGCTGAAAAGGAAGTATTATGGCGCGCTACGATTACAAGTGCTCGAGCTGCGGCAACGTGTTTGAGGTTGAGCATCCCATGTCCGAGACCCCCGAGGTCGTGTGCCCCAGCTGCGGCGCTCCGGCCGCCAAGACGTTCTCGGCCAGCGGCATTAAATTTGAGGGTAGCGGTTTCTACAACACCGACCAGCGCAGCGGCGGCTCAAGCACCAGCGCCACCAGCGGCTGCTGCGCCAACTGCCCACACAACAACTAACAGGCAAGTAGCCCCGCTCCCAAATTGACTACTCTGGAGTTGCGCCACGAAAGCGGCCCATTTACTACGTTTGACCCGTATTGGTCGAGCATAGCAGCGTATTTGCAAAAACGACAAGCCGTCTACCTGCGGTTTTGATTTCACAAAATTCGGCATGGATGAGGACAGCCGGTTTAACGTAGTAAATAACCGCATTTCATGGCGAACGGATCGAAGAGGCACAAAGTAGCTAAAATAGCCCCGTCCCAAGTTAGCTGATTTGGGACGGGGCTTCGATTTACTGGCGGACCAGCCTGGCGCAGAAGTGGCCGTCGTAGGAGTCAGCGTTTACCGGCACGCTTTGGAAGAGGCCTCGGTCGTTTTGGCGTACGCAGACGAGCTTCTTGGCCTGGGCAAACTCGGGCAGTTGCAGAATCTGCGCCTCAGAAAGCGGCGCCACGCTAAAGCCGGCGCCCTCGGAAGAAGCCAGGAAGGCATCCACAACCTGCGCGTTCTCCTCATCAAACACCGAGCACGTCGCATAGATGAGCTCACCGCCAACGGCCACGCGCGCGGAGGCCTCTTTGAGCATCGTCAGTTGCAGCTTGGGCAACTCGCACGTCACGTCGCTTTCGGCAAGGCGCCACGGGATCTCGGGATGACGGCGCATGGTTCCAGTGCCAGAGCACGGCGCATCGATAAAGACTGTGTCGAACATAACCGGCTCGCCAAGCATGGCAT
>URPB01000157.1:0-2586 GCA_900549575.1 uncultured Collinsella sp. | reverse complement strand
GGCGGCGTCCTAAACCGCTAGACGAACGGGCCATATGTAGCAAATGCAATGGCTGGGATGGAGGGAGTCGAACCCCCATTGACGGAACCAGAATCCGCTGTCCTGCCATTAGACGACATCCCAATGACTGCATCGCTGCGCTCGGCTGTGCCTTTGCGCAAGAAAGAAATATACGGGAAGTCCGGCCGTGACGCAAGCCCCAATTTTGAATTTTTTGAAATTCAGTCAAATACGGCCGACACGTGAAGGACCTGTGAAGTCGACCGCTGCACACGAAGGGCAAAACGCCGCGAGCGGTAGCCGTCAACCGTTGGCAGATTCTACCGCGAAAACGATAGCACCAGGCAACACAATCGAAGTATCAATGATCACGTAGATATCGAGGCGCCATGGACGAAGAGCTTGATTACCTATGGGAGACCCTGGGCCTCGAGATCACTGCTGACCTTTGGCCCGAACGGGACAAAATCCATCCCACCCTGCGCCCCGCCATCACGGTGATGCAGGCAAAATACCGCCGTGCATCCTTTTTGATCATGCGGATGTCATGGCACGCGGGACTCCCCGACCTTAAGCGAATCCAGGCAAGCCTCGTCGAGTTGTCCGGCATGCCAACCGTCATATCCGAGGCGCACCTGGAGCAGCGCCAGCGCGAGCGACTGCAACAGCAGCGGATTCCCTTTATCTGCCCCGGCGTTCAGGCATATCTGCCCTTTATGGACGAGGAGTACTGGAGCGGCAAGCCCAACAAACACGTAAAGGTCTACGATCCGCACGAATGGGCACAGCTGGCGGACTGACTGAGGCAGGCCCGCCGGCGGAAAGTACGTCCCACCCTGAGCACTCAAAACGGGTCGCACTTTCCGCAGCCGCTACAGCAACGCCTCGGCCCAAGCCGCTTCCCTAAAGCCGGGAATCGCAAAGTCGTCGCCCACCAGCAGCGGACGCTTGACCAGCATGCCGTCGGTCGCCAGCAGCTCGTAGCACTCCCGATCCGTCATGCCCGCATCCAGACGCGCCTTCAGGCCCAGCTCTCGATATTTCATGCCCGACGAATTAAAGAAGCGCCGCACCGGCAGCCCCGAACGAGCAATCCAGGTCGCAAGCTCATCAGCCGTGGGATTGTCCAAAACGATATCGCGATCGATATACTCTACCCCATGTTCGTCCAGCCATGCCTTGGCCTTCTTACAGGTCGAGCACTTGGGATATTCAACAAACAGTACGGTCATGGGAATCCTCCGAATATAGATCGGCCAACGCAGGCACACGCCACACGAGGCGCCTTCGTATGATGGGCCAATTGTAGCCCGCGGGTCACACGTTAAACGAACCGTACCCCGAATCCGCGCTTGATAAACGGTAGCAGCTCCATTGCTTCGGGCGTGATATGGCCCGCAACGTTCATGCGCTCGTCACCGGGAAGATCGACCCGCGCAATCTCAAGCTCGCCTTCGTAGCGCCCATATCCGCTATTGCTCACAGCGATCGACCCCGCCTTTCGCGGCAGGCCGGCTCCGGCATCCGTCGGCACGGAATCCGGCTTAAGCTTCGTACGTGACTCCTGAGACCTAAAGATGAGGACGCTCGAGTCGGGCCGGTCGTGATGAATCTGCCCGCGCACATAGGCATAACCGGGCTCAAGCTCGCATTGCAGGTCCACGTATCCGGCGGAAACTTGAGCAAACTGCGCCCAGCCCGCATCGGAAAGATCGGGGTCGCCGACCAACACAATGTCGCAATCGGCGCCATGTGCAAGCTCAAGCATATTGAGAGCAACCTTTGACGCGCGACCGCGCTGCGCCTCGACCGTCGGCAGTCCCTCGAATACCGGCCCGCGAACGTTAGCATCACCCGGCACAAAAGCCATGATTTCGAATCCAAGCGCCGCAAGACGAAGATTCGTCCGAGCAACATCTTCAAGAGCTAAACCGGTATAAGGCTTGGGGTAAAAATTGTGGCAGGCGGCAAAACGAGTCACATCGGCGCCGGCTTCACGCCACGATGCGATTTCATCAGAACTCACCGTCGATGCATTGACCACAATGCGAAATACACCGGACAGCTCCGCGACCCGCTGGGCGCTAAAACCATAGTCCAAACGAAGGTATTCCAACCCCAAATCGCGCAGGTCCTCGATGCGCTCAAGCCCGAGCAAATCGCACGTGCGAGGCCCCACATCGGCAATGAGCGCAATGCCGCGGGCGGAAAGCAGCGACAGAACATGACGGACTTTATCTGCATACGCCGCTCCCCCATCCTCGGGAATATGCAGCGAGGTGAACGCATAGCGCGCACCCGCCGCGGCACCGCGCTCAATCGTCCGCTCAATATCCTGCAGAGGGCTGGAAAGATAAATCGAAATACCCGTTTTCACGCTTCAACGCTCCTTTAAAAAAGGCCGGCGGAGCAGTTAGCCCCGCCGGCACAACCATATCATCAAGAAATCTGCCGCGCTCCGCGAGCCCTGAGCAACACGGCTCGCGATATCAAACTACTCGCCAAAGAACTCGTTGATCTTCTGCTCGTCGACACCGAAGAACCACGTCAGGACAAAGCCGGCGGCATAGGCAAGCAGCATAGCGG
>URPB01000156.1:0-2597 GCA_900549575.1 uncultured Collinsella sp. | reverse complement strand
ACGCCCACCAAATGTTCGCAGCTCAGAGGCTATGTCCTCTGGGCTGTTTTGTTTTTTGTCGCTAAATCCGCTGGCAGTTCCAACCGTCATCGCAACGTAACAACAATTCACCTGACGAATGGCAGCCAAATATATTCAATACCCCAACATCAACAATAGCCAGGCACAAAACTGCGCCGCAAGCTGCTCCAACCGCCCAACTGGTCAAAAGCCGACCATCTACTTGCCAATTTATCTAACGGCGTAACCAAGCAGTCCGCGCCGCAACTTCTCAACAAAACGCCGCGATGTCTGCGCCCTGCGGTATCCTTGAGCCACTCGCACCTGCAGCACCAAGGAGCCGCCATGCGCACCGAGCTCGATGTCCCCTTTTCGCACAAAGAAGAAGCCAAGGCGCTGGGCGCCAAATGGGACCGGACCAAGAAGATCTGGTATGTACCCAGCGGCGTCAACCCCGAGCCCTTTGCCGAGTGGCTGCCCGGTGTTGACCGATCCGACCCCTCAGCGCCGTATATATATCTAGTACTGGGCAAGCGCGAGTGCTGGAAGTGTCACAAAGAGACCTCGGTCGCGGCCTTCGGCATTCCCTATCGAATCGATGACGACAAGGGCATCGCCATCGCGCACGCGCCCAACGAAGCCGGGCACATTACCATCGACACGGCCAATGCCAACGCGCTCGCCATTGTTCCCGCTCTTGGCTGCGTGCCGGGCGAGATCCGCGACTATCTTTCTAAGCGCTGCGGCTACAAGCCCGTAGGCGCGCGAGCCTCCAAAGCCCCGTCGCTCGGCAACACGTGCACCAGTTGCGACGCGCTGCAAGGCAGCCGCTATCTGTTCGAGGAGCCCTCGTCCCCGTTTGCCCTCACTGCCATCAACAAACTGCCGGCACTGGAGTTTGTGCGCGTCGAAGTTGCCGGCGTCTTCGGCGTCCCGGCCACACGCACCGACTTTGACCAGGCGCTCTTTACCTGGGCACGCGACCATCACGCCAAGTTCCACAAGCAGCTCGGTGAGGGGATTTATTTATAGGGACAGAGATGCCTTCACAGCCAGCTCCTCCGCATCACCTATCCCTCGTCGCCGGCGTCGTACACGATATCGAGGCCACAAACAGGGCATTTCTCCTGATACACCGGCATATGAACGCCTGTCCGTTTTCTCACTTCGTCGCTAAGTCTGTCGCACGCATCGATGAACCGAATGTCGAGGCACGGTATTTGCGAGCCGCAGCAAGGACAGGCGACGACAAACGACCCGCAATCAACTTCTACGCTCGGAAACATTTTGTTGTCTATAAGGGCGCACGGCAGTTTTCCGTACTTCCCCATCGCAATATCGCCTCGCCAGCTCACGTTCGCTCCCCTCTCGCTATACAAATCAGGAAGAGCATGCACCGGCAGGCGTGTGCGAGATTGCATCGCCACGCGATCCGATCAAACAGCACGATCGTAAAAGACCGCCAAAGCCAAATTTCATCGTCGGTCGCACCCTGTCCGGCAAACTCAATATCGACGGGTATGTGCTTCAGATAACTCATGTCGGGCGCAAAACGAGGGTCCGGTCCGCCTTTATGAACAGGACCGTGCAGAACAAACCATCCGTTTTCGGGCTCGAACCGCTCAACAAACGCAAGGCCGAGCACCTTATAGCCCACCTCGGTTGCAAATATGACTCCGACTGGGACGTCACATTCCATGCAGTTGAGCATTTTACGGTTGTAATTCTGGTCTCGAAAACCAACGGTACCCGACGCTTGAACCGAGTACTTAATGACCCACGTACCATCGTCCAAATAGAGCGGAGGCACATTGTTGATGCTCTCGGTTTGCCGCTGGCGCGCTTGTACCCCGCTACCCCACTCCCCTGTATACTGATGTAGCACGTGTTTCATCCGGGCTTGTTGGACCGGGTCGTTCATGGGAGGGTCTTATGGCTGCTTCGAATCCGCCTAAGGGGAGCGTTTCTTCTTCGTCCATCAAGCCGGTTACGCGCAAGGCCGTGCGTTGCCAGCGCGAGGTCGCTTGGCTTGTCACGCAGGCGGCGGGCAGGCTTGTGGCGAGCACGGAGGACGTCAATGCTCCCACACCGAGCTTTGTGCTGGCAGCGGCGCTTGATCGAGTACGCCAGCTGGAATTCGCCGCGCAAGAAGACGGCAGCCACCTTGACTACCAGAACGCCATGGCGCCCGACCTGCAAACGTTCTGCCACATGGCCAAGTTGCCCGCCGCGCCCAATGCGCTTTCGGACGCAGGCTACATGTTTACGCTTTCGGGCGCGGACCTTATCCGCGACATCTACGCATACTGCAGCGAGCTCGCCGAGCGCAGCGTCTTTGGCACGGCAGAAATCAAACCGGGATATGTCATCAAGCTGGTTCTTAGGCTGTTCTTGATGGACGGGTTCGGGGCCATGCCGGCGTAAGCCGAGTCTTTAGCATCACCGTCGACTGGGCAACAACCGCTTTACCTTAGTGGGCGCCAATCGAGGGTCGATTATTGGGTCGCCTCGTCCACTAACGCATTTATTCCACGCGCTCTGACAGTCTATATTTGCGGTTGCGGCTTGTCGACGGCGCCGTCGGCTCAAGCTCACCC
>URPB01000155.1:0-2627 GCA_900549575.1 uncultured Collinsella sp. | reverse complement strand
CTATAATGCAAGCCCAGTAAAAACACGATGAGCCGCAAGGCGAAATTCGAAGGATATGCACACGATGTCGCAAAACGATCGAACTCAACTGATTCCCGATCCGCAGCAGCCGAGCAGGCACACCGGCGGCGTTCAGTCGCCGCGTCCTATCGCGCCGAGCCACGGTCAGCAGCGTGGTGCGGCAAACGCTTCGCAACGCCCGAACCAGCAGCGCCAGGCAAACGGCAATACGCCCAAGCAGCCCCCCACGCACGGTCGAGGCGATCGCGGCCCCGCGCGCAAACCCACCGGGAACAATAAGTCGGGCAAAAAGACGACGCTCTTTGTCCTCCTGGGTCTTATCGTCATTGTCTATATCGTAGGCGTCGTAGCGTTTTCGCAGGTAGCCTACCCCAACACCACCATCGCCGGCGTCGACGTCTCGTTCTCCAACGCTTCGTCTGCCGCCACCAAGGTCAACTCGGCGTGGAAGCACTATAAGCTCACCGTGGCGGGCGATGACTTTAGCTGGACCTATCAGCCCGAGTCCGATGAGCCCATCGTCGACGGCGAAGCTGCCGCAAAAGAGATCATCAACCACAACGAAGCCTTTGTATGGCCGGTCCGCCTTGTAGAATCCTTAAGCGGCAAGACCAAAACAACCGCTACCTCCAACGAAGTAGATCTTGATCAAGACGTCGACCTGTCCATGCTCTCCGATACCTTTGACCAAAAGCAGTTTGAGAAGGATCTGGGCACCGCCATCGATGAGTTTAACGAGAGGCGTTCGGGCGCGTTCGAGGCCAATAGCTCCTATGACGAGCAGGCCGGCAAGTTTACCGTCGAGAAGGCGCGCTCCAACGAAAAACTCAACCGCGAGCATGTCATTAAGTATGCCGAGCTCGAGCTTGCCACGCTGGCCGAGACCGTAGATCTTTCCAAGCTCGGCAACGATGCCTATGAGCCGCTCAACGGAACGCTGACCGATGATCAGATTCAGGCCGCATGCGATGCCGCCAACAACTTCCTGGGCGTCAACGTGACCCTCAAGCTCAACGGCGAGGATGCCGGCAAAGTTGATGGCAGCTCCGTGTTGCAGTGGATCAGCTTTGCCGATCCGGCCAAACCTACGCTCGATACGTCGCAGATCAGCAGCTGGGCAGCCGAGCTCGCCAACGGCTTTAACACCGTGGGCTCCACTCGCTGGTGGACGCGCGCCGATGGCAAGCAGTGCGCCGTCGAAGGCGGCGACTTTGGTTGGTCCATCGACAGCAGCTCGCTCGCCAAGCAGGTCGAGGACGCCATTAACAACAAGCAGACCGGCGAAATCGAGATCAAGTACTCCCAGAAGGCCGACACCTTTACCGCAAAGGGAGAGCCCGACTGGAAGGCGTATATCGACGTCGATCTGTCCGAGCAGCACGCGCGCTACTACGACGAGAGCGGCAATATCGTGTGGGAGGCCAACTTTATCTCTGGAAAGCCGGGCGAGGACGCCACCCCCGAGGGAGTATGGCAGATCAACAGCAACGATGGCGCCAGCAAGCTTATCGGTACCAAGGACCCCGAGACCGGTAAGCCCAAATACGAGAGCCCGGTAAGCTATTGGATGCCGTTTGAGGGAAACATGGTCGGCTTCCACGATGCAACGTGGCAAAACGACAAGAGTTTCGACGACCCCAACTCCTACAAGTGGTGCGGCAGCCACGGTTGCATCAACCTGCGCCTGGCCGATGCAAAGGCACTTCACGACTGCATCAAAGTCGGCCTGTGCGTGGTTGTCCACTCGTAGTGCAACGCGCGCATTCCCACAACGTGGAGCCGCTGCGACCAATCTAACAGTTCCGAAAGAATCCGCCATATGCGCCCGCCTTACGCGACGGGCGCATATACTTATTGAGGAACTTTCTATAAAGGAGACGCTATGCCGAATGTCCCCACGATCACCCCGGGCCCGAATGATACCGAGCACACGCCCGAAGATGCCGCCGAAACGCTTCCTCTGATTACAAACGTACATGCCGACAAGCAGAACGGACGCACGAACGATACGGCCGAGATTTCCGATGAAGAGGCATATGCCAAGCTCAAGGCAAAACGTGCCGAACGTCGACGCAAAAAGCTGATTCGACGCGGTATTGCCGCCGGCGTCGTTGTTGCCATCGCGCTCATTGTCATCATCGCAACGCTGGTCATCAACGCGCAACCCGCAGGCACCAACGGACCGGTGACCGACATGGTCACCGAAGGCACGTTTACCACCACAGTCGAAGCCAAGGGGCAGCTTAAGCCCATCTCGGCATCGGTCGTCTCCCCTTCTGTCGACGGTACGGTTGAAAAGATCAACGTGCAGGCCGGACAGAGCGTCAACGAGGGCGACGTGCTCATGACCATTAAGAACGACGCGCTCGATAGCGCTGTTTCCGAGGCGCAGCGCGCGGTCGCGGCCGCCCAGGAAGACCTGAACAATGCAAAGGTGGCACTCGCGGCCGCACAGGCCGCACCGACAACGGACAGTGACGGATCGACCGGCCCATCGGACGCAAACGCCAACGCAAATGCCGTCTCGACCGCCCAGCGCAACCTCGCCTCGGCCCAGGCAACGCTGGAGCAGGCAACTGCAACTGTCTCTTATACACATCTCCGAG
>URPB01000154.1:0-2697 GCA_900549575.1 uncultured Collinsella sp. | reverse complement strand
CTGAGCGGCAAGATCATAGCTGCCGTCTGCCGCTTCGCTGCTGCCGCCACAGCCGCGGCGGTCATAGGCAATTACGCGGTAGTTGCGACTGAGCTCACATGCGATGCCGTCGAAAAATGTGCCGTCGACACAAGCGCCGTGCACGCACACCAAGGCAGGAGTATCAGGCGACACATCCGGGCCGGCATATTCGCGACAGGCAATCGTGGTGCCCGCATTCTCGACCGTAAAATCCATGTTGTGCCCCCATCATCAACGCCCATCCAGTTGCGCGTCAGTACGGCTGGATAGACCCGCATTGCTTTACGCCTTGTTAACAGATTAACTTTACCCGACCCGAGGCTTTTCATGACACGGCATAATGAGCGACGTGAAAAAACGAAACTTGTAAAGCAAGAGCCCGCACCCTGCTTTGGAGCCGATGCTATGCTTAGGCACAATTGTCTTGAGGAGCATATGCCTATGTCTACGTTTTTGAATGCCAGCCCCATCTTTGGGCCCGTTCGCAGCCGTCGCCTTGGTCTCTCGCTCGGCGTCAACATGATGCCGGCCAGCGGCAAAATCTGCACGTTCGACTGCATTTACTGCGAAAACGGCCTCAACGCCGAGCGCCCCTGCCATGAGCCGCACAACACAGCTGCCGTGGTACTCGACGCGCTCGAGGCAAAGCTGCGCGAGATGGCAGCCGAGGGCGAGCTCCCCGATGTGATCACCTTCGCAGGCAACGGCGAGCCCACCGCCGCACCGGAGTTTCCGCAGGCCATCGCCGGCGCCGTCGCGCTGCGCGACGAGCTTGCCCCAAACTCCAAGATCGCCGTGCTCTCCAACGGCACGCGCGCCGACCGCCCCGAGGTGCACGACGCGCTCATGATGGTCGACGACAACATTCTTAAGCTCGATACCGTCGACCCGGCGTTTATCCAGCTGCTCGACCAGCCTGTTGGCCCCTACGATGTCGAGCACCAAATCGAGACGTTCGCGAGCTTTGACGGTCACGTTATTATCCAGACGATCTTTTTGACCGGCGAGTATCAGGGCAAGCTCATCGACAACACCGGCGAGGAGTACGTTGCCCCCTGGCTCGCGGCGCTCGAGCGCATTCGCCCACAAGAAGCGACCATCTACACGGTGGCGCGCGAGACACCGGTCGCCGGCCTTGCCAAAGCGGCGCCTGAGGTGCTCGACGCCATTGCCGCGCGCGTGCGCGCCATCGGCATTCCCTGCCAGGTGAGCTACTAGCAAAACCACGCAGCAGCTAGCACCCGCCATCCCGCCCCATCAGTTGCGGTGATATAGTTCCTATTTGTGCTGTTAAACCGCTTAAATCGGAACTATATCACCGCAACTTTTATGGACACGTGGGTGGGCTATACTAGCTGCGGATGAAAGGAAGTTAGCCATGTTTGACAACGGACCTGTGCCCGGCCGCAACGACGCTTGCTGGTGCGGCAGCGGCAAAAAATATAAGAAATGCCATAGCGCCTTTGATGAGCGCCTTGAGCGCCTGTGGGAAGAGGGCTGGGAGGTCCTGCCCCGCACGCTCTACAAGACACCCACCGATATCGAGGGCATCAAGCGCTCGGCCGCTATCAACGTGGGCGTGCTCGATTACGTAGGCGAACACATCGCCGCGGGCATGACCACCAACCAGATCGACCAGATGATCTACGACTACACCGTCGAGCACGGCGGCACGCCGGCCGACCTCAACTACGAGGGCTACCCCAAAAGCGTGTGCACATCGATCAATGATGTGGTCTGCCACGGCATTCCTTGCGACACGGACGTGCTGCACGAGGGCGATATCATCAACGTGGACTGCTCCACGATCCTGGACGGTTACTTTAGTGATTCGAGCCGCATGTTCTGTATCGGCGAGGTCTCGGCCGAGCGCCAGCGCCTGGTCGACGTCACCCGCGCCAGCGTGGAGGCGGGCCTGGCAGCCGTCAAGCCATGGCTGCCGTTGTCCGTGATGGCCGAAGCCGTGCAAAAGACGGTCGAGGACGCCGGCTTTAGCGTGGTGCGCGAGTACGGCGGACACGGCATCGGTAAGGAGTTCCACGAGGACCCGTTTGTGGGCTTTACCACCGAGGCACCCGATGTGGACACCATCATGGCTCCGGGCATGGTCTTTACCATCGAGCCCATGGTCAACGCCGGAGCGCCCGATATCAAGATCAGCAAGGGTGACGGCTGGTGCGTGCGCACCAAGGACGGTAGCGATTCGGCCCAGTGCGAGGTACAGCTCGTGGTGACCGAGGACGGCTACGAGCTGCTGAGCTGGTAGCCGTGGATGCGCCGGATGCTGACGGGCACACTCGTCTTGCATCCGGCGTTTTTATTTGAACGTTTTGCCTGATAAAACCTGCCAAAATAAACCTGTCCCTTTTTGGCAGGTCGAGCGGAGAGGACTGCTTGTGAACATCCTGGTTTTGCTGCCCGTCAACGACCGTCATCGTGCAATTCTTGAGTCGAGCGCTCCGGGCGAGGACTTTATCTACACGAGCGCCGACGCCGCCACGCGCGAGCAGGTCGCCGATGCTGACGTGATCTTGGGCAACATCGACCCTGACATGCTCACGGCATGCGAACATCTCCAGCTGTTGCAATTGCAGACCGCTGGCTATGACGATTACTTGGCCGCCGGCACCGTGCCGGCCGACGCCAAATTGTCTTGCTCGGTGGGCGCCTACGGCC
>URPB01000153.1:0-2815 GCA_900549575.1 uncultured Collinsella sp. | reverse complement strand
CCAAACCTACCAAAAAGGGACGGGTTTATTTTGGCAGGTTTTATCTGGGCAAATGCCAAAACCGCCGCGAGGGAGCTACTTTCCCTCGCGGCGGTTTTCTAGCAGTAAAACCAAGTGAGTAGGCTTTTGGCGGGATGCCGAGCACGCCCCAAAACACCACCGCCCTGACCTGCGGTTTTATTGAGCGTTTGGCGCGGTGTGCTCGACAAGTCCAAAAAAGTCTACTCACTTGCATCTGAGAGGCATCCGATAGACAAAAAACCGCCGCGAAAAGGGTCCGGACCCCGTTCGCGGCGGCTGTTCGCGTTGGTTTTGCGACGGTTTTGCCCGCTTGTTACTCGCTGTAGCGGGTGGCGATGGCAGCTTGTACCATGCCGGCGCTCATGAGGTACGTCACCAGGAAGTAGCCACCATAGGCTGCCAGGAAGATCGCACAGGTGAGGCCCACGGTGCCGCCGATGCTCATATTTCCGAAAATACTCACCAGCTCAATGATCACCTTAAGTGCCACAAAGGAGTGCGCCAGGCCCACTGCCAGCGGGAACAGGAAGAATACCGCTTGTTGCGCCATCACCGAATGGCGAATCTGGCGGTCGTCGCAGCCGATCTGTGCCAGCACACGATAGCTGCGGCTGCCGTCGGCCACGTTGGAGAGTTGCTGAATCGACAG
Source organism: uncultured Collinsella sp. (assembly GCA_900549575.1). GTDB lineage: Bacteria > Actinomycetota > Coriobacteriia > Coriobacteriales > Coriobacteriaceae > Collinsella. The sequence continues at coordinate 2,145 of URPB01000153.1, read as the reverse complement.
AATCGCCGCGCATGCAACGACCAATACAAAGCCGATGTAGATGGCTAGGTAGCTAATAAGACCGTTCATTTGTGCTGCCTGCGTGTACATCTCGGAGCGTGTGATGAAGGTTCCCCACGACCCCGGCTCCTTGCCGTCAACGAGCAGATTGTCGAGCACAGTGTATTTAATGCTCTCGTCTGCCTCGGTCGTATCCATCCCCTGTTTGTAGTTAACGAGCAGGCTACTGGAATACGGCTGCAGATTAAGTTGGGACAGCAGCTCGTCGGCAACGACGACGGTACCCGGATTACTACCCATCGCCGAGTTGGCGATGGCCGCCGTATCTTCGTCCGACTTATCGGTTGCGGGCTTGAGCGTATGCCCGCCCAAAGTAAGGGCATGGCCGCCAGCCATATACTTGGTGTACAGGTCGACCAGCTCGCCGCCCATATCACACGTGAGCAGATACTGGTCGTGACCGATGTGCACCGGCTCCTCGCCCATCATCTGGCGCAGTTTGTTGTACTGGCTCGCCGGCGTCACAAATAGACCCATCGCATCAGCATTGCTACCCCCGAACGCCTTGGGATGCTTTTCGCCCATGATCTTGCACATCTCACTTGGGGTCACCGAAGGATTCGAGCCGCCAACCGGGTAACTCAGATACGAATCGATCTGTACATGCTCGCCGGCAACATCGGCGATATTGACCTTCTTGCCGGTCTCGTCGTTGTTGTCCGCCGACTTGCCCTTACGATCGCCGTGCCATGGATCGCCGTGCCATGCGGGGTACAAATCGACCGTACTATCGGCCAGCACCATGCGATCGGCTTCAGGCGGATTGACGTACTCTTTGTAGTAGTCGAGCGTATCGGGCGTGTAATAGACATACGTCTGAGACACGTCAACAGGGTTATAGCGCTCCAGGTTTTCGTTCATCACGTTGGCAATCGACATACCGCACGTCACCGAGGTGATGGCCAAAAACAGGAGCATCGCGATGACGCCCATCGAAAAGCACACCGTGTTGACCTTGGCCGCAAGCTGGCGCACGGTAAACATGTTGAGGCCGCGCCAATACACGCCGCGCAGGCTCTGCAGCAGCTTGATGAGCATGCCCGAGAGTCCCCAGAACAGGGCAAAGGTGCCCACGGTAACCATAGCGGTTGTAATACCAAACTGGTTCATGGCCTCTTGCAGCTTGCTGTCCGTCGCGGTTAGCGGGAACCCATCACGTAGCAGACGGTAATAGGCCACGCCCACAAGCGCCACGCCCACGGCAAAGATGGCAATCGCAATCCAGGGGTTGCGTGTCTTGATGCTCTCGTTGCGACGCTCGGCACCCATAAGCTCGATGAGTTTGGTACGACGCACGGCGCGAAGGTTCAGCAGTAGCGTGAGCACAAACATTACGAGCATGCAAGCAAGGGTCAGGTTGAACGCATGCACCGAGAAAAAGAAGTGGAAATTGGCGATCTGTGTCTTAAAGAGCGAGGCTGTAAAGAACGTCATGAGCTGGGAGAGTCCCACACCCAGCACAATGCCGGCGACAAAGGCCACGACCGAAACGATCACCGTCTCGAGCGCCATAATCGTGGCGACGCGCCCGCGCCCCATGCCGAGCACCTGGTACAGGCCAAACTCCTTCTTGCGGCGTTTCATGATGAAGTTATTGGCATACACCATCAAAAAGGCCATAACACCGGCCAAAAAGTACGTCAGGTCGCCGAGCATGCTGCCCATTACCTGCGCCAAGCCCTCTTCATCGATTCCGGCGATGTCAACCTGCATCGAGATGGTGTTAAAGGCATAGAAGACTGTGACACCCAGGGTGAGCGTCAAAAGGTAGACGAGGTAGTCGCGGCCGGCGCGGCGGACGTTACCCCAAGCGAGTTTACAGAGCATCGGAGCCCTCACCGCCCATCATGGCAACGACCTCCATAATGCGGTCGAAGAACTCTCGGCGGTCGGTGTCGCCGCGGCGCAGCTCGGTGAAGATCTTGCCGTCGCGAATAAACAGCACACGGCTCGTGTAACTGGCGGCAAAGCTGTCGTGCGTGACCATGAGCACGGTGGCGCGCAGGCGGCGGTTAAGGGCCTCCAGGCTCTCGAGCAGCAGGCGGGCACTCTTGGAATCGAGGGCACCGGTGGGCTCGTCGGCCA
>URPB01000152.1:0-2905 GCA_900549575.1 uncultured Collinsella sp. | reverse complement strand
GCGCAAGGCTGTCCAGTCCGCCCGCAAGGCCGGCGCTAAGGGCATCCGTATCCAGTGCTCCGGTCGTCTCGGCGGTGCCGAGATGGGCCGTCGTGAGTGGTACCGTGAGGGTCGCGTGCCTCTGCACACCCTCCGTGCCAAGATCGACTACGGCACGGCTGTCGCCAGCACCACCATGGGCGCTTGCGGCGTGAAGGTCTGGATCTACCTGGGCGAGAAGCTCCCGGGCCAGCCTGTTCCCAACCCTGCACTCGAGGGCTCTTCCCGTCCTCGTCGTCGTAACTCCGAGAGGAGGGGTCAGTAGTGCTTGCCCCTAAGCGTATTCTTCACCGCAAGGTGCAGCGTGGCTCCATGAAGGGCCAGGCCAAGGGTAATACCGAGCTGCATTTCGGCGAGTTTGGTATCCAGGCTCTCGAGGCCCATTGGATCACCAACCGTCAGATCGAGGCCGCTCGTATTGCCATGACCCGCTACATGAAGCGTGGCGGTCGTGTCTACATCACGATCTTCCCCGATAAGCCCATCACCAAGAAGCCTGCCGAGACTCGCATGGGTTCTGGTAAGGGTAACCCCGAGGAGTGGGTGGCCGTCGTCAAGCCCGGCCGCATCATGTTCGAGGTCAAGGGCGTGCCCGAGGAGGTCGCTCGCGAGGCTCTGCGTCTTGCACAGCACAAGCTTCCCATCAAGACCAAGATTGTTGCTGCCAAGAACGCTGAGCAGCGCATCGAGAAGGAGATGGCTGAGGAGGCCGCTCTCGAGGCCAAGTGGGCTGCTGAGGACGCCGCCGCCGCCAAGGAGGAGAACTAATGAAGCCCGCAGAGATTCGTGAGCTCTCGGACGCTCAGCTCGTTGAGAAGCTGAAGGAAATGCGCGCCGAGCTCTTTAACCTTCGTTTCCAGATGGCCACCAGCCAGCTGGACAACACCGCTCGCGTCAACACCGTGAAGAAGGACATCGCTCGCGTCCTCACGGAGCAGCGCGCCCGCGAGATCGCAGCGGAGAAGTCCGCTGTCGCCGAGTAGGACCTAAGGAGAGAACATGACTGATTCGCGTAACTCGCGTAAGGTCCGTACGGGTGTCGTTACCTCCGTCTCCGGTGCCAAGACCATCGTTGTCACCATCACCGAGCGCAAGCGTCACCCTAAGTACGGCAAGATGATGACCAGCTCCAAGAAGCTGCACGCTCACGACGAGGAGTGCACGGCTGGCGTGGGCGACACCGTCCGCGTTATGGAGACCCGTCCTATGTCCAAGATGAAGCGTTGGCGCCTCATCGAGGTCGTCGAGCGCGCTAAATAAGCAGTCGCTCTTACGACTTGTACGTTTCCGAAGATGTGCGTATGTCTGGCTTGCATACCACGGGCCGTATAAAGGCTGCGCACCTCTCTTCGGTTCTTAGTTCGGAGGAACATCTACCATGATTCAGATGCAAACCATGCTGAACGTCGCCGACAACTCCGGCGCTCGCAAGATTCGCTGCATCAAGGTGCTTGGCGGTTCCAAGCGTCGTTATGCAGGCATCGGCGATGTGTTCATCGGTGCTGTCCAGGAGGCTACCCCTGGCGCCAACGTCAAGAAGAAGGACGTTGTCCGTTGCGTCGTCGTTCGCACCGTTAAGGAGATCCGCCGCAAGGATGGCTCCTACATTCGCTTTGATGAGAACGCCTGCGTTGTCATCAACAACGATGGTTCGCCCGTCGGCACCCGTATCTTCGGGCCCGTCGCTCGCGAGCTTCGTGACAAGAAGTACATGAAGATCGTCTCGCTCGCTCCCGAGACCCTGTAGTTAGGGGAGATATATGTATATCAAGAAGGGCGATAAGGTCCAGGTTCTCTCTGGTAAGGATCGCGGCAAGCAGGGCGTTGTCCTGCGTGCTCTCCCCGCCGAGAACAAGGTCGTTGTCGAGGGCGTTTCGGTCGTCAAGAAGGCCGTCAAGCCCAACGCTGCCAACCAGCAGGGCGGCATCGTTTCGCAGGAGGCTCCCATCGACGCCTCCAACGTCAATCTCGTTTGCCCCGAGTGCGGTAAGGTTACCCGCGTCGGTCACGAGAAGGACGGCAAGAACAAGCTGCGCGTCTGCAAGAAGTGCGGCCACAAGTTCTAAGCTGCCCGCAACATCAAGTTGCTAGCAAAGGCCCGGATGCCATGGCACCCGGGCCTTTTTCTATCCCTACTCGATGGCTTCGGTTCTGCCGTCCTGTCATTCCGGTTGCATCCAGTTTTCGGTGCCGTCTCGAATCGAGTGCCGCCAGGTGACACCCTGTCGCGTTTCGTCGGCTTCGGGGACAAAAGTCGGGACAACTCCAAAAACTATTTTCGAACTCAGGGCTTTGAGTTTTTGTTTTTGTCCCAAAGGGCGCGGCGGGATGCCTTTGGAGGCTCGATAGCGCCGAAAACGCCCGTTTTGAAACTTAAATGCCTTTTCGCGTGCAAGCCGCCAGCTGCAATAGGAAGTGAATCAACGCAGGTGGCTTTCAAGCAGTTTGCAAAACTGCAGGTCGCAGGTCTTCATTGCCAGTAGGAGAAATGAGTAGTCTCAGGTGGCTTGCCCATGAGTTGACGAACGGGATTTGAGATTACGCTGACGTCCGGAAACGCTTCGAGCACGGCGTTACGTTTTTGGGGTTTGGGCGTAGCCCCTGCACCCGCGAGCGCGGGCCTTAAGCCCGCCGAGAGGGTGACGCGTCGAAAACGAAGGGAAAGAGAGAAGGGGCCGTCCCTATCATTCAGGTTGCGACCGAAGAAGACAAGGAGACCCCCTGAGCCTGAATGATGCCCCACAGACCGCGTCCGACCGAGCTCAAGCCGAGCTTTTCCTGACGTCCGCCTTCGCGAAGATGATGGCTGGATTGGCTATGGATTGGCAACACTTATTTGGACGATTCCGGGAGGGACAGCCCCGCC
>URPB01000151.1:0-2945 GCA_900549575.1 uncultured Collinsella sp. | reverse complement strand
CGCAACGCGTTGCGCTGAGTCCTGAGGCTGTTGCAATGAAAATGACAATCAAGGGACTATCGGCAAGCGAGGAGCAATTAAACAAGTTGGTTGATAATTGCATGAAAGCAGATATACTACAATTGATTAGATAGAGGAGGTTTCTGCATGGACGTTATTAACAAAGATCTCTTGGAGCAGCTGAAAGAGTTTCAGGAAGAGGGCGTCGTGGTAGAAGTGTTCGACTTTGAGGACTACATGGATAAATTCTGCCATTAGTTTCGGAATTTACTCGCCTCGCTTAAAGGAGAAGTCGATTATCGATTTCTCCTTTTTTAATTAAAGATATTTTTGAACTACATGCTCTTAGCACAGGTTGGCCTCTCAGTAAACTGGGAGGTTGCTTTGGCTAGTTAGAGATATGTGAACGTCCGTTAGACTGAATCTCAGGGTAGAAGGGGCCTCCAGTGTCCAGATCAACAAGGCAATGCTGCGTTTCGGCTAATAAGAACGATGGCTTTTTGCGTGTGGCGGCGGCGTCGCCGCAGATTCGCGTGGCCGATGTCGAGGGCAATGCCGAGGTTGCGTTAGCGGCTGTTCGCGCGGCTGTCGAGCGCGGCGTCCGTGCTCTGGTGCTGCCCGAGCTCAACTTGTGCGGCTATACCGCGGCCGATCTGTTCCATAACCGCACGCTGCTGCATGCCTGCGAGGCTGCTCTGGTGCATATCCTCGATGAGACTCGTGAGCTGCCGATTGTCTTTACCGTTGGCTTGCCCGTTGCGGTGGCAGAAAACATCTACAACTGCGCCGCCGTGTGCTGCGCGGGCGAGCTTTTGGGCTTCACGGCCAAGAAGTATCTGCCCAACTATGGCGAGTTCTACGAGCGCCGCTGGTTTGCTCCGGCGCCCGCAGATCCTGTGTGGGTCGAGTTTGCCGGTCAGGGTCCGGTTCCGCTGGGTTCGGGGCTTGTCTACCGCTGCTGTGATGAAGGCGCCGAGGATATGGTGCTGGGCGTTGAGGTCTGCGAGGACCTGTGGGTGCCGGCGCCCCCTTCGACCGAGATGGCGCTTGCCGGTGCGACGGTGATTCTCAACCCGTCGGCCTCGGACGAGATTATCGGTAAGGCAGACTATCGCCGCAGCCTCATCTCCAATCAGAGTGCGCGCCTGTACTGTGCCTATGCCTATGCAGACGCGAGCGAAGGCGAGTCCACGACCGATATGGTCTTTGCGGGCGAGAACCTCGTCTACGAAAACGGCTCCAAGCTCGCCGCGACCAAACTGCTTACCTGCGATATGGCCGTCGCCGACGTCGATCTCGATCGTCTGGTGGCTGAGCGCCGTCGCTCGACGACGTGGACGCGCACCGACGATGCGCCGGAGGCCACGATCGTTGAATTTTCGTTTGAGGGGGTGCTGGCCGAAGAGCCTGTCCTGCGCGATGCGCTCAATATCGACCGCGGTTTCCCGCGTGCGCCTTTTGTGCCGGCCGACCATGGTGACCTGGCCGAGCGCTGCGAGACCATCCTCGACCTGCAGACCGCCGGCCTTAAGACCCGCCTTGCCCATACGGGCACCAAGGCGGCCGTCATCGGCCTTTCGGGCGGTCTCGATTCCACGCTGGCGCTACTTGTGACCGTGCGTGCCTTCGATGCACTGGGGCTGCCGCGCACTGGTATCACAGCCGTGTCCATGCCCGGCTTCGGCACGACGCATCGCACCAAGTCGAATGCCGAGTCGCTCGCTCGCGACCTGGGTGTGAGCTTCCGCGAGGTCTCGATCCATGCTGCCGTGGAGCAGCACTTTAAGGATATCGAGCATGATCCGACCGTGCAGGACGTGACCGACGAGAACAGCCAGGCGCGCGAGCGTACGCAGATTCTGATGGATCTGGCCAACCAGGCTGGCGGTTTTGTCATTGGCACGGGCGACCTGTCGGAGCTGGCGCTCGGCTGGGCTACCTATAACGGCGACCACATGAGCATGTACGCCGTCAACGCGAGCGTGCCCAAGACGCTTGTGCGCCATCTGGTACGCTATGCCGCCGATGTCTTTGGCGGGCGCATTGCCGAGGTCTTGCTCGATATCCTCGATACGCCGGTGTCCCCCGAGCTTCTGCCGCCCACGGGCGACGGCGAGATTGCGCAGAAGACTGAGGATTTGGTGGGCCCGTACGAGTTGCACGACTACTTCCTCTACTACCTGCTGCGTTTTGGCTTTGAGCCGGGCAAGATCTACCGCATGGCGCTCAAGAGCTTCGAGGGCGTCTACGACGCCAAGACCGTCCACACGTGGCTACGTACGTTCTACCGTCGCTTCTTTGCCCAGCAGTTCAAGCGCAGCTGCCTGCCCGATGGTCCCAAGGTGGGCTCGGTGACGCTCAGTCCGCGCGGCGATTGGCGTATGCCGAGTGACGCCAGCTCGCGTCTGTGGCTTGCGCAGATCGACGCGCTCAATCCAGTTGACTAAGGTTGGCTAAATTGAACCAATACGGGGGTTGCAAGCGTTACACTTTTGCAATCTGATGGCCCGTATCGCGCGGCGCTCTTGTCGGAGCGCCGCGTTTTTCATATCGAAAGGTGGCACCATGCAGGCATCGCAGCGTCTCGACCGCTTTGGCGCGGAGGTCTTCGCCTCACTCAACAACAAGCTTCTCGCGCTGAAGGCTCAGGGCAAGACCATTTACAACATGAGCGTGGGCACGCCCGACTTTAAGCCGTACGACCATGTGGTCGAGGCGCTCACGCAGGCAGCCCAAGATCCCGAGATGTGGAAGTATGCCCTGCGCGACCTGCCCGAACTCAAGCAGGCCGTGTGCGATTACTATGAGCGTCGCTTTGGCGTTTCGGGCATTACGCCGTCTATGGTGCAGTCGTGCAACGGCACGCAGGAGGGCGTGGGCCATTTGGGCCTGGCCCTGCTCGATGCTGTCTCTTATACACATCTCCGAGCCCACGAGACAAGAGG
>URPB01000150.1:0-2988 GCA_900549575.1 uncultured Collinsella sp. | reverse complement strand
CGCACAACCCGGGCAAGGCCGGTCCAGCCGAAGATGGTGAAGATGAAAATGATCATGAAATAGCTCTTGCCAAAGAGATTGGTCAGCACAATGGTCAGGGGAAGGGTGGGGATGACGAGAAGGATATCCAAGCGTTTTTGACCGATATCTGCACGCCGCGCGAGATCTGCGATCTTTCGCAACGTCTGCAGGTTGCGCGCTATCTGGATGAGGGCGAGCCTTATGTTGAGGTTCAGGCCCGCACCGGCGCTTCGTCCACTACGGTGAGCCGCGTTTCAAAGGCGCTGAACGGCGAGTACGGCGGCTATCGCAAGATCCTCATCAAGCTGGAGGATGGCGAGTAGGCCAGCGACAACAAACGAATTGTGCAGAACCGTCCCTTCGGGGGCGGTTTTTATATGCCCGCAATCGGCTGGTGCGTTGGGGTCAGGTTGCTTTGCACCAAAACATGGAGCTGAGGTAGCAATCTGTCCGCGTGGGCGGGTAGGATGGAAGCATTGAATATTGCGAACGGTTTGAGTGGAGGACCATGCCTGTTCGAATCTATACCACCAACGCCGGCGCGGATTTGAGCGATGCCGAGGCGGCGCTGCTTGCCGACCTTATTGCCCGCCACGGGCGTGCCGTGCTGCTGGCGCCAACGTTTGCCGAGCTCGACCTGTGCCGTCATGATGCGGCGGAAGCCGGCGTTTCGCTGGGTATTGACTACAAGACGCCTACATCGTGGCTTCGCTCGCTTTGGGAGCTTTTGGGCGACGGGCGCGGTTTCGTCGACAACCTGCAGCGCCAGATGCTGTTTTCGGACATGGTAGCGCGTCTCGACGACGCCGACCTGCAGCCGCTTTCGCGCAGCCAGGGCACGGTGCGTATGCTCGCGCGTATGGCTCGCGATGTGCTGCCGGGTGTGGCAGGGACAGGTGCCGAGCGTTGCTGCGACAACGTTTGCAAGCCCAAGCCCAGAAGCGACGCCGAGGCTCGCGTGTTTGAACTTTTGTGCGCCTATGCGCGCGGTTTGGACCGTCGAGATATGGTCGAGCCCTGCGAGGCGGCTGACATTATGGCCGGCGCTTTGGCCGACAACCTGCCGGGGTGCGCCCGCGCCGTTTGCGTGCGCGGCGTCACGTCATTTACGTATAGCCTGCTCGAGCTGCTGTCCGCCGTGGCAAACAACGGGGGAGAGGTTGTCGTGCTGCTTGCCCGCGAGCAAGCGGCGATGCGCGAGGAGCTTGCCGCGGCATTTGATGTCCGCGGTGTGCTGTTTGAGATCGCGCCGCTGGACGAGGATGCCGGCGCTCCCGCGATTGCTCCAAAGTCCGTCGTACGTCCTGCCTTTGTGGAAGTCGCCGGGCCCCATGCCCGTGCCCGTGTCTATGCGGACGTCATCGATAAGATGGTGAAAGCGCGCAAGGAGTCCAAGGTCAACGATGCCGCCTCCGCACCCGTCGATCCCGTGCGCGTACTCGTGGTGTCCGCCCGGGCACCCCAGCTGTTCGGCGAGCTTGCCGCTCGTTTGGCGGCGCGCCACGTTGCTGCCGAGACGGCCGAGTTCACGGCGTTTTCCCAATCCATTGCGGGCAGGCAGTTCACGGCGCTCGCCAACCTGATCGAGCGTATGAAGGCCGCCGACGAAGGGGCAGCTTCTAAGACTGAGTGGTGGCCCGCTCCGGAGCTTACCGACTGGATTTACAGCCCGCTTTCGGGTGCCGACGCCGCCAGCGCGCGCACGTTCGACAAGAATATGCGACTGTCGCGCAGCAAGACCACTGCGGGCGTCAAGAGCCTGCTGCAGAGCGTGCAGGGCCAGGTGAGGGGCGCGCGTAAAGCGGCGAGCGACGAGAACTGGTTTAAGAGCGTGCCGTGCGTGATCTCGGACGTGTTCCAGGCGCTGTGGCGCGACAAACCCGTGACGGCGCTCAAGGCCATGCTTGCCGTTGCCGAGGCACTGCCCGATCGCGCACTTGGCGGTCTCGACGGTCAGGCCCGTCGGCAGGCGGAGGTGGCCCTGCTGCGCCACGTCATCGACATCCTTATGAATGACGCCCGTGCGCTCAACGTGTCGCAGGCCGCGACCGTGCCCGTGCTCGATGACATTCGAACCAAGGTGGACAAGCGTAGCGCCGCCTACGATTACGAGACCTACGAGGTTGACCGTGCGCCACGCGCCCAGGTTCGCTTTGCTTCGCTTGCCGATGCGGCGGCTCTGCGCCCCGGCAGCTACGATGCCGTGCTGTTTGCCGATGTCGATCTGGACAGCTATCCGCTCTCACACGAAGAGGGGCCGCTGACCACGCTGACGGCGAGCCTCGGTCGCGAGGACGTGACGCTTGAGCCTGCGGCCTTGCTGCGCGCACGCTTTGGCCGCGCGATACAAGCGTCGCGTGGTCCGGTTACGCTCGCCCGTGTGACCCACGATCGTCAGGCGCGCGAGTGCTATCCGGCGGCCGTGTGGACCGAGTTGCGGGCGCATGCCGAGGCCGCTAACGATGCTAAGGCCGCTGACGCCGACAAGGCCGCTGACGACGCTAAGGCCGTTGGCGCCGACAAGGCGAAGTGTGTGGGTGAGGGCGATATCGTAAGGGACTTCGATCCCGCGGCAGGCGAAGGTCTTAGGCGCGAGCGCGTGACCTGCGAAGCCCCCCAGCATCTGAGCGATGAAGCCATTCCGTATCTGGTCCTGCGTCGTCGCGATGGCGAGGGCGAGGATGCGCCGCTGGTGCCGCGCCTGACGTCTGCCTCGCAGATCGAGGCCTATTCGACCTGCCCGCTATGCTGGTTCGTCTCGTACCGCGTGAAGCCCCAGTCGATCGACGCTGGCTTTGGCAATATGGAGAAGGGCAACTTTGTCCACGACGTGCTGGAACACTTGCATGCCCGTCTGCCCCAGGAGGGCATGGAGCGCGTGACACCCATGAATCTGCCACGCGCGAAGGAGCTGCTGCGCGAGGTCTTTGACGCTGTCTCTTATACACATCTCCGAGCCCACGAGAC
>URPB01000149.1:0-3114 GCA_900549575.1 uncultured Collinsella sp. | reverse complement strand
CAACTTTGGCAAGGAGGCGGCACTACTCGCCGGACTCCAGCACGCAAAGGGCGACTATGTCGCCACCATGGATGCCGACATGCAGGACCCGCCCTCGCTCCTGCCGCAGATGTACGAAATCTTGCAGACCGAAGACTACGATAACGTCGCCACACGCAGGACCACCCGCGAAGGCGAGCCTCCCATCAGGTCGTTCTGTGCCCGTATGTTCTACAAGATCATCAACCGCATTTCCAAGGCCGACATCGTCGACGGAGCACGCGATTTTAGGCTCATGAAGCGACCTATGGTCAACGCCATCATCTCCATGGGCGAATACAACCGATTCTCCAAGGGCATTTACGGCTGGGTGGGCTTCAAGACCAAATGGCTCCCCTACGTAAACGTCAACCGCGTCGCGGGCGAGACCAAGTGGAGCTTTTGGTCGCTGCTCCTCTATTCCATCGACGGCATCGTCGCGTTTTCCACGGCGCCGCTCTCCCTCGCCGCCCTCACGGGTATCGTCTTCTGCCTCATCGCCATCATGGGATTTATCGTCATCCTGGTCAAAACGCTTGTTTGGGGCGATCCCGTAGGCGGATGGCCCTCCCTTGCCTGCCTCATTACGCTGTTTGGCGGCATGCAGCTCCTGTGCCTGGGAATCATTGGCGAGTACCTAGCAAAAGCCTACTTGGAGGCCAAGCACCGCCCCATCTATATCATTCGAGAATCCAACGAGGAATCTGATGACACGGCCCAATAACAGCACGCTCAAGAATGTGGCGTTCTACGCCGCCTGCTTCACGTTTCCCATCGCATTTTTTGTCGCACTTGCAGAGGCGGGGCATGTCTACCCCTTTGGCGACAACTCGTTTCTCACCAACGATCTCAAATACCAATACATCGACTTCTTCGCGTGGTTTCGCCGCGTCCTTTTAGGCGAGGCAAACCTTCGCTATTCCTTCTCACAGGGCCTCGGTATGAACACATGGGGGCTCTATAGCTACTACCTCGCCAGCCCCTTCAACCTGCTCTGCGTGCTGTTTCCCGCAGACAAGCTGACGCTCTTCGTATTTGCCATAACCGCGCTCAAGCTTGGCTGCATCCACATCAGCAGCGCTTGGTATGTGCAAAAGCGCTTTGACCTTTCCAAGCCCGCCGCATTCTTGCTATCCCTCTCGTTCACGTTTTGCAGCTGGACCATCAGCAACCTGCGCAACCCACTCTGGATTGATTGCCTGATCCTGCTGCCCATCTGCGCCTACGGATGCCACGAGCTCATCCGCAAGCAGTGCATGATCCGCCTCGTCATCACAACGGCGCTCAATGTCATGTTCTGCTGGTATACGGCCTACATCAGCATCCTGTTCCTCTGCATCTTCGTATTGGTCGAATTTGTCGATTATGTTGCAGAAGAAGGTTTTAGCTGGAAGCTCATGCTCGATCGGGCCCTGCGATTCGCAGGCGCCATCGTGCTCGGGCTACTTCTGTCCGCTTGGACCTTTTTGCCGACCATCCTTGCCATGTCCAAGGGCGGCCCCGTCCTAGCCCTCGGGCCGCTGCTTAAAACCAGCCTCAAATCGCTCATCAGGGGCTTTCTCCCTGGCATGTGGGTGAACAACGATAGTACACCGCAGTTCTATTGCGGCGTCATCATGATGCTGCTCGCGGTGAGCCTGCTGTTTAACCGCACGGTTTCGATCAAGACACGCATCGCAACGCTCGTCGTCACGATAATCCTGGTCGCCAGCTCCGTTTTGAGCCCGCTCGAGTACATCTGGTGCGGCATGCGCGTGCCCAACGGATTCTATTCGCGCACGACTTTCTTGCTGAGCTTCTTTGCGCTGTGGGCAGCGGGCTATTCGTTGCAGGTGTTCGAGGGCCAGCCCAAATTTCGTCATGCCTATCGACCAGCCGTCGTATTACCAATCCTGACAATCACCGCAATTGAGTTGTTTATCAACGCCCATGTGATGTGGAACCAACTGTACGCAGGCTATTCCGAAGAAGCCAACAGCACCTATGTCGCCACCGCAACCAACACGATCACAGCCATTCAAGACCAGGATTCTGCGTCATTCTACCGCATCGATCGAACGACCACGCGTGCCGATAGCGCCGCCCTCAACGAAGGCCTAGCGCTTGGGTACAACCAGTTGTCTTCGTATTCGTCTGCCAACAACCCGCAGGCCATCGCACTGCTCAACTCCCTTGGATACAGCAGCGTCGGCGAATTCTCGACCCGTTATGCCGAGCCCATTCTCGCCGTCGATGCCCTATTGGGAGTTAAGTACGCCATTCCTGAAAACGCGCCTGCAGGATACGTTTCGGCCAAGACGAATCAGGCCGACTCCACAAGCTCGGTGTACGAGAACCCCTATGCGCTCAGCATTGGCGTCGCAGCCTCAAGCGATATCCAAAACAGCACGCTGAAGAGCGAGAACCCCTTCGAAAAGCAGAACGACCTCTACAGCAAAATCCTAGGCCGCAAGGTCGAGCTCTATACCAAGATCGAGGCCGCGAGCACGGAGAATAGCGATAGCTTAAAGCAATGGAGCGTTACTCTTCCGGCAAGCTCCATCGGGTATCTCTACATCAACAAAGATGCGACCGCCGGCAGTTATTGGCCCGTCGCCCTTACCATCGACCAGCGAGCAATCGAAAACGAGGCCTGGAGATTCGACAATAATATCCGCCAGATTGCGGATGCATCGGACACCCCGAGCCAGCATACGGTGTCAATCGGAGTCGCAGAGGGCTATACAGACATGCCCCAAGACAATGAGCCGGTCTTTTACGCCCTCAATCTGGATGTTTTCGAGCAGATTATTAACGAGCTTAAGGCGAGCGAGTTTATTACGACGGTTTTTGAGGACGGAAGGATCGAAGGCGAGTATACCGCCAAGGATGACGGCAACCTGCTGTTGAGCGTTCCGTACGATGAGGGCTGGAACGCAACGGTAAACGGAACCGCCGCAGAACTAACGCCCGCCGCCGATAAGGGCTTGTCGTCCCTTAACATGCAGAAAGGCGCGAATAAGATCGTGATGACCTACAAGACTCCGGGCGCCCTTGCGGGGCTTGCAGCTGTCTCTTATACACATCTCCGAGCCCACGAGACAAGAGGCAATCTCG
>URPB01000148.1:0-3289 GCA_900549575.1 uncultured Collinsella sp. | reverse complement strand
GCGCTGACGTATGGGTCGGGGAGGGCGAAACGTAACCCAAAGGCCCCGAATTGTTTCCGTTGTTCCCCACGTCGCGATTTTCTATTCAACAGGTGTAGAACATTGCAGCCCTGTTCGTTATTGCCTACGTTTTAGGTTAGATTTTCCTAAGGACAATTGGCTTGTATTGGGGGTCCCTATGAACGAAGCAGTTCCCGAGGCACCGTCGAGTGTCGAATCGATGGCAAAGCAAGGTTGCGAAAAGCTTGGCCTGGACACGTTTGACGCGCTGGTCCGCCGCGCCCGTACGTGCCGCCGTTTTGACGAGTCCATGCGCGTGCCGCGCGAGTTTTTGCTCGAGCTGGCGGAACTGGCGCACCTGGCTCCCTGCGGCGCCAATGCTCAGCGTCTGCGTTTTCATGTGGTGAGCGGTGCCGAGGATTGCGCGCGTGTATTTGATGAGCTTGCATGGGCCGGCGCGCTTAAGGATTGGTCGGGTCCTGCCGAGGGCGAGCGTCCGACCGGCTACATCGCGATTCTTGCCGAGCGCGCTGTTCCGGGTAAGCCCGCCGCGCCCATCACCGAGGTCGACACGGGCATTGCCGCGCAGACGATGATGCTCGCCGCTCGCAGCGCCACGCCCGAGGTGGCAGCCTGCATGTTCAAGGCCTTTACGCCCCGCGCGATCGATGCTATGGGGCTCGATAACGACAAGTATGAGCTCAAGCTGATCATGGCTTTTGGCGTGCCGGCCGAGACGCAGATGATCGATGCGATCGATTCCAACCCCGACGGCTCAATTAATTACTGGCGTGACGATGCGCAGGTGCACCACGTACCCAAGCGCCCGCTCGCCGACGTGCTGGTGTAGCTGAGCGTCACCGCGGCGTGATCAGACGGTAAACCACCACAAAGGTGCCTGTCCCCTTTGTGGTGGTACGAGGGGAGAGCGTGTGGCAGATCTGTATTTGGTGCGGCATGGGCAGACTGAGCTCAATGTGCAGAGCATTTTGCAGGGCTGGCACGATTCGCCGCTTACGGCGCGCGGGCGCGAGCAGGCGCTGACGGCGCGTACGGCGTTTGCGGCGCGTGGCGTGGCCTTTGATCATGTGTATTCCTCGCCGTTGGGCCGGGCGCGGCATACGGCCGAGCTTATCGTTGGCGAGGGCCGTTCCATTGAGCTGGTCGATGACCTGCGTGAGTGGCATTTTGGCTCGCTGGAGGGCACATCAAATCGCGAGATGCCGCCGCAGCCCTGGGGCGATTATCCGGTGGCCTTTGGCGGCGAGTCGGAAGTGCAGCTTCAGTCGCGCATGGTCGCGGCGCTGTCCCGTATTATGGCCCGGCCGCAGCACGACTGCGTGCTGGCGGTTTCCCACGGCTCAGCCTGCCAGGAGTTTCTTGAGTATGTGACTGGCGGGGGAGAGCTACCCGACAACGGTGCCGTGCTTCATTTTGGCTATTGCGACGGGGCGTTTTCGCTCTTGGGTTGGTAACGAACGAAAGGACCCCTATGAATAAAGATCTGTATCTGGTCCGTCATGGACAGACGATATTCAACCTTAAGCGTATCATTCAGGGGTGGAGTGACTCGCCGCTTACGCAGTTGGGTTGCGACCAGGCGGCGCGCGCCGGCATGTTTTTACGTGCGCGCGGCATTGAGCCCGATCATGCCTACACCTCTACGCTTCATCGCACCGAGCAGACTATCGCCAACTTGTGGCCGGGCTTGGCGTACGAGCGCCTGGACGGCCTGCGTGAGTGGTTCTTTGGCGACTTTGAGGCCGAGCGCGTGATGCTTATGCCCGAGCGCCCGTGGCGCGACTTCTATCGGCAGTTTGGCGGCGAGGGCCAGATCCAGGTGCGCACGCGCATGGTGGCGACGCTGACCGATCTTATGCGGCGTCCGGACCATACGTGCGTGCTCGCGGTAAGTCATGGCTCAGCTATCAAGGAGTTTTTGGACCACGTGCGGGGCGCGGCGGCCGACGAGCGCGAACGCGTGCCGGGCAACTGCTCAGTGCTGCATTTTGCGTTTGACGATGCGGCCGATACGTTTGAACTGGTCGAAGTCTTTACGCAGGAAGACTACGCGCGCGAGCTGGGGCTAGAGCCGCTCGTGGCGGCGGCAGGTCCGCAGCGTGGATAACGCTGACGTTGCGGCCCGGTTTACCGGCGTAATTGTTTGATGCGAAAAGGGCGGAGGTGCATGCGTTTGCTGCATCTCCGCCCCTTGTTTGTTTGGATGCTGGGTTTTCCAGCTTAGCGTTTGAGTTCGCTAGAACCGTGAGACCTGGTGAGTGAGCAGACCCGTCGGAACCTGCGGCGCGCTGCCGCTGACCTGCGCGGCGGGGAACAGCACGGCTACAGCAAAGTTGAACGGCTCTTTGCCAGAGTAGGCGCCGGCAGCGCGGGCCTCGTCGGCCAGAATCTGCGATGCCCCAGCCAGTGCGGCGACATAGGCGGAGTCACCGGCGAACACCGGGTCGGGCGCCTGATCGAGCATGGCACGGATGGCGGCAACGGCGTCCTCGCGCTTGACCTCCCACACGCGATGTGTGACGCCCGCGGGATCGGTGACGGCGTAGAGCGATGCGCCCTCTTTGGCAGCGCTCAAAATGATATCCATGACGGGCGACGCCTCGTAGGCGAGCGACACGGGGCGCGGCTGCACCTTAAGCTCGGCGATCGCGCGCGCGGCGGCGAGTGCGTCGACGCTCTCGGCGGCAGCCTCGTCGCTACCCGTCAGTACGTTAACCGGGCAAATCGCCACGACACCCGTCGCGCGACCCGGCTCGCCCGAGCATTCGTACACGTAATACGCCGCGCCTGGATCCTTGAGCATTAGGCCGTCAGCAATGGCGCCGCGCAGGGCGTCGTTGCCGCTCAGGATACCGCCCATCGCAGGCAGCGCCTCGAGCACACGGTCCTGAGCCGGGCGGATGCAGGGAAACGGAAGTGCTTTCATGGGCGGTCCTAACGCGCGAGTCGGTTTGTTCGCGGCTTATTATGCCCCAACTTGGCCGCTTGCGTCCCAGAGCGTGTTATCGGCAAGCGCGATGAGCACGTTTTGGCAGCGAACGATATCGGCATGGGGCACATACTCGTCGGGCTTGTGTGCGAGCGCCAACGAGCCGGGGCCGTAGCTCATACAATTGCGGTTGCCTGTCTTGCCGGCAATGACGGCGGTATCGGTGTAGCCGGTAAAGAAGCCGACGGTCGTGTCCGCGTCCGTTACGTCATCGGCGGCACGCTTGAGCCTGTCTCTTATACACATCTGACGCTGCCGACGAAGAGGATAGTGTAGATC
>URPB01000147.1:0-3301 GCA_900549575.1 uncultured Collinsella sp. | reverse complement strand
GCCGCATCACGACATCTACTCCATCGAAGACCTGGCCGAGCTCATCTTTGACCTTAAGAACGCCAATCCTGGCGCGCGCGTGTCGGTCAAGCTGGTCAGCGAGGCCGGCGTCGGCACCATCGCCACCGGTGTGGCCAAGGGCGCTGCCGACAAGATCTTGATCAGCGGCCACAATGGCGGCTCGGGTGCCGCTGCTCGCGATTCGATCTGGCACGCCGGTCTGCCGCTGGAGCTTGGCCTTGCCGAGGCCCAGCAGACGCTGCTGCAAAACGGCCTGCGCTCGCGCGTGGTGCTCGAGGCCGACGGCAAGCTCATGGACGGCACCGATGTTGCCGTCGCCTGCCTGCTGGGCGCCGAGGAGTTTGGCTTTGCGACCATGCCGCTCATCTCGATGGGCTGCCTCATGCAGCGCGACTGCCAGCAGGATACCTGCCCCGCCGGCATCGCCACGCAAAACTGCCGCTTGCGTCGCGGCTTCCGCGGCAAGCCCGAGCACGTCGAGCACTTTATGCTCTTTGTTGCCGAGCAACTGCGCGAGGTCATGGCGAGCCTGGGCTTCCGCACCGTCGACGAGATGGTCGGCCATCCCGAGTGCTTGCGCCAGATCGAGGTCCCGGGCAACCGCAAGGCTAACCTGCTCGATCTGACGCCCGTGCTGGCAAGCGCGACCTGCGAGTTCGGTGCCCACATCCCGGGTGCCGACGGCCGTCACTTCCTGCCCCAGATGGCCGCGGACAGCGAGCTCGACAAGACGCTCGACTCCACGCTGTTTGTGCCCTACACGGCCGACGCCCGCGCACATCTGCGTCCGATTCGCTTCCGCGCCGATATCGCCAACGTCAACCGTTGCGTGGGCACCATCCTGGGCAACGCGGTGACCAAGGCGCATCCCGAGGGCTTGCCCGCCGGCTCCATCACCATCGATTGCGATGGTTCGGCCGGTCAGAGCTTTGGCGCCTTCCTGCCGCGCGGCATTACGCTCAACGTGTGCGGCGACGCCAACGATTACTTTGGCAAGGGCCTTTCGGGTGGCGAGGTGTCGGTGCGCCCCAACCCGCATGCGACCTACAAGTTCGACGAAAACATCATCGTGGGCAACGTTGCGTTCTTTGGCGCTACGAGCGGCCGCGGCTTCATTAACGGTTTGGCGGGCCAGCGCTTTGGCGTACGCAACTCCGGTGCCACCGTGGTGGTCGAGGGCTGCGGCAACCATGGCTGCGAGTACATGACGGGCGGTCTGGCGCTCATCTTGGGCGAGGTCGGACAGAACTTCGCTGCTGGCATGACGGGCGGCGTGGCTTATGTCTTTGACCAGTACGGCACGCTCGATGCCCGCGTGAACCACGAGAGCGTTGAGCTCAAGGCCCCGACTGCCGGCGAGCTGGAGCAGGTCCGTGCGCTCATCCAGGAGCACGTGGACGCGACACAGAGCCCGCGCGGCATCAAGCTGCTCTACAGCTTTGAGACGATGAGCAAGCACTTTGTGAAGGTCATTCCGACCGAGTACGAGCGTGTGCTGGCGATTGTCGCCGCGAGCGAGGCTGCCGGCAAGACACATGCGCAGGCAGAGGAACTGGCGTTTGACATCGTGACCGGTCGCGCGAGCGCCGCGGATGTCGCTCGCTTCGATATTGCGGGCGGTGCTGCGGGTGCTGCGTCCGCGGCCGCCAGCTCTGTTGCTTCGACCAAGAAGGAGGCGTAAGTGCCATGGGTAAGCCCGGTGCTTTTCTTGATATCGATCGCGTGACCCACGAGCTTCGCCCCGTGGAGGAGCGCAGCCGTGATTTCGATCCGCTGTACGTGGAGCTCGACGACGACGCACGTCGCGCCCAGGCGAGCCGCTGCATGATGTGCGGCGTGGCGTTTTGCCAGATGGGCGCGAGCTTTGGCAAGGCACGTCCGAGCGGCTGCCCGCTGCACAACTTGATTCCCGAGTGGAACGAGCTGGTGTACCGCGGCCGCTGGGATGAGGCTGCCGAGCGCCTGTCGCTCACCTCGCCCATGCCTGAGTTCACGAGCCGCGTGTGCCCGGCACTGTGCGAGGCCGCGTGCAACCTGGGCTCGGTCGACGGCCAACCCACGACGATTCACGATAACGAGCGTGCGATCAGCGACTGTGAGTGGGCCAACGGCGGCCCACGTCGCTTTGAGCCGGCGGGGGAGGGCGCACCCACGGTTGCCGTGGTGGGCTCCGGTCCTGCTGGTCTGGTGGCTGCATGGGAGCTTGCACGTCGCGGTGCCCGCGTGACGGTGTTTGAGCGTGACGACCGCTCGGGCGGCCTGCTCATGTACGGCATTCCCAACATGAAGCTCGAGAAGTCTGTGGTCGAGCGCCGTGTAGCGCTCATGCGTGAGCTGGGCATTGTGTTTGAGCTTGGTGCCGACGTGAGCGATCCCAAGGTTACCGCCAGGCTCGACGACTTTGACGCCGTCGTGGTGGCTGCCGGCGCTCGTGCTCCGCGTGGGCTTTCGGCTACGAATGTGGATGCGCCCGGCGTGGTGTACGCTGTGGACTACCTGACGGCTTCGACCGTCTCGGTGCTCGATGGCGGTGAGCCTGCTATTGACGCACGCGGCCTGGACGTCGTGGTCATTGGCGGTGGCGATACCGGCAACGACTGCGTGGGTACCGCGGTGCGTCAGGGCGCGCGCAGCGTGCGCCAGTTTGAGTTCTTGCCGGCTGCGCCCGATAAGCGCGCGGCAGGCAACCCCTGGCCGCAGTGGCCCAACGTTAAGAAGACCGATTACGGCCAGCAGGAGGCTATCGCTGCGATGGGTGGCGAGATGCGTGCCTGGGCCGTGGATACACTCGAGGTGCTGCTGGACAAGAAGGGTGCGGCTGCGGGTCTGCGCGTGGTCGATCTGGACTGGTCGGCGGGAAAGCCCGAGCGCATCGCGGGCTCCGAGCACGAGGTGCCGGCGCAGCTGGTGCTCATCGCTTGCGGCTTTACGGGTCCGGAACACAGCGTGTTCGAAGCTGTCGGCGTGCCCGTTGCCACGGCGGGCCGCCCGCTGCCCGTGATGGCTTCCGAGGGCTCGCACCTTGCGGCCCGCGTGGATGGCGTTGCTGCGGATGCCGCGCCGGTGTATGTGGCGGGTGATGCCCGCAACGGCAGCTCGCTCGTGGTGAGTGCCATGGCCGATGCCCTGGCCTGCGCAGCCGAAGTCGCCGAGGCACTGGAACTGTAAAGTAGTCACGGAGATATTCAACAATCGAATCGGCAAGGGCTGTCCCTAACTGCCGGCACAGACGATATGAGCAGGACATAAAACATTGAGAGCCCCTGCTGCATGAAAGACC
>URPB01000146.1:0-3392 GCA_900549575.1 uncultured Collinsella sp. | reverse complement strand
CGAGATTGCCTCTTGTCTCGTGGGCTCGGAGATGTGTATAAGAGACAGGCATTACCTCGGTCGACCTGCTTCGTTGGGTCGGCGATGACGATGGTGAGGGCGATAACGCCGGCACCGATGCTAACAACAACGATGCCACGACGTTTCAGGAGGACGCCCATGAATGACACCATCAACCGCGTGATCGTCCCGGGCACCTTCGATCCCATCACGTTTGGCCATATCGACGTCATCCGCCGCGCCCGCCGCATCTTTCCCAGCGTGATCGTCGCTGTTGCCGAGTCGCAGGGTAAAAACGGTGTGGGTACCACGTTTATGCTCGATGAGCGCGTGGCGCTGGCCCGCGAGGCGCTCGGTGATATCGACGGCGTCGAGGTCCTGCCCTTTACCGGCCTCTTGGTCGACTTCGCTCGCGAGCAGGGGGCGGGGGCCGTGGTCAAGGGCCTGCGCGCCATGACCGACTTTGAGTACGAGCTGCAGCAGGCAGATCTCAACTATCGCTTGGATAACGAGCTGGAGTCCATCTTTGTCATGAGTGCGCCGCAGTACGGCTATATCTCGAGCTCGGTCGTTCGTCAGATCGCCTCACTCGGCAGCGATGTATCGACGTTTGTCCCGCCCAACGTGGTCGAAGCGCTCAGACATCGCTTTTCGTGACGTTTTTTATTGCCTGGTGGCATGTGGTAAACTAGCACGATGATATGTTACCTATGAAAGGAGACCGGATGCCGGGCGAGAATTTTCCTGGCGATAGGATCGTCAGCTTGGTCGATGAGCTCGAAGGGCTGATCGAGGAAGCCAAGCCGCCTTTCGGCAAGAACGCTCAGTTCAAGGTCATCGACGCCGACGTGTTCTTCAACATCCTCGACGAGATCCGCATGAGCTATCCCGAGGAGTGGCAGAAGTCCCGCCGTATCCTTAAGGAGCGCGAGGAGCTTATGGCTTCCGCCGCCGCTCAGGCCGATTCCATCATCGCCGACGCTCAGCAGCAGGCCCTCACCATTGCCGGTGAGCAGGAGATCGTCCGCTTGGCACAGCAGCAGGCCGACGACATCCGCGATCGTGCCCAGCAGTACGAGCGCGAGACGCGTTATGCTGCCGAGGACTACGCAGAGCAGGTCTTTACGCACCTGGAGGAGAATCTCAAGAGCCTGACCGGCACCGTTACCCGTTGCCGTCAGCAGCTCAACGAGGGTGCCGCCCAACAGAATGGTCAGTGGTAATGGCTGAGTTCCCGAGCGTTACCGTCGATCTTTCCGAACAGCTCGAGTTTCCCGGAGATTCGTATCCGCTGACCGGCAAGGTCGATGTCGCCACCTATACGGTGGGCGAGAAGGAGTACCAGCTACAGGACGGCATCGACTACGACGTTGTCTTTACCAATGCCGGTACCGGTGTCTTGCTCACGGGCATGGTCCGCGCGCACGCCACCGGCGAGTGCGACCGTTGCCTGGAGCCCGCTTCGTTTGATATCGCCGGCGAGATCGAGGAGTTCTACCTCTTTGAGGAGCCCGAGGATCCCGAGGCCTACGAGGACGGCTACGAGCTCCTGGGTGAGGACCGCATCGTCGATCTGGGTGAGCCCATCAACGATGCCGTTGTCATGGACACGCCGTTTGTGGTGCTCTGCAAGCCCGATTGCCGCGGTCTGTGTCCCACTTGCGGTTGCAATCTCAACGTCGAGCAATGCGATTGCGCCACCCAGGCAGAGGCAGAATGGGCCGCTGCCACGGAAAATCCATTTGCAGCATTGAAGAATCTCAAGCTCGATGAGTAAAACTGTGGTAGTATCGCTACTTGCGCGTAATCGCCACACTGGATAGTTCATAAGGAAGGTCACTATGCCCGTACCTAAACAAAAGCAGGGTCGTATCCGCACTCACACCCGTCGTTCCGCCAACATGAAGATCTCGGCTGCGGCTCAGTCCACGTGCCCCCGTTGCGGCGCTGTCAAGCTTCCGCATCACGTGTGCCCCAGCTGCGGTTTCTACAAGGACCGCGAGGTTATCGTTACCGAGTAACGGTATACTCTGGATGCGATGCCGTTCCAAATGGAACCACAATGGCCGGCTCAATGAGTCGGCCATTTTTGTATAAGGAGCATGTATATGAGTAACGTTCGCGTTTGTGTAGACATTGTGGGCGGAGACGAGAAACCTCAGGTTGTTCTCGATGGTATCGAGGCTGCGCTTGCCGCCGATCCCGATATCGAGGTCTTGGCAGCTGGCCCCGCTGAAATCGTCAATCCCTTTGCTGCTTCCCATGCACGTGTTGAGGCTCTTGAGGCACCCGACGTTATCGCCATGGATGACGATCCCATTCGCGCGGTGATGACCAAGCGTAAATCGTCGATCGTGCTTGCCTGCCGCGCCATCAAAAAGGGCAACGCGGACGCGTTCTTCTCCGCCGGCTCGACCGGTGCCATGACCGCTGCCGCCACCGCCTATGTGACGCCGTTTAGATATATGGCCGAAGGCAAGAAGCAGCCGGTGCGTCCCTGTCTGACCAATGCGCTGCCCAATCGCGCCGGCGGTCTGACGGTGCTGTGCGATATGGGCGCCAACCCCGATGTCGAGGTCGATGACATGGTGCGTTTTGCCCAGATGGGTAGCGCCTATGCCCGCGTCGTCCTGGGCATCGAGCATCCCCGCGTGGGCCTGCTTGCCAATGGCACCGAGGACGAGAAGGGTTCCAACTTTACCAAGGCCTGCTTCCCGGCCATGAAAGCCGCCGTTCCCGGCTTTGTGGGCAACTGCGAAGGCACCGACCTCACCTCGGGCAATTTCGATGTCGTCGTTGCCGATGGCATGTCGGGCAATATTGCGCTCAAGGCCACCGAGGGCGCTGCCAAGTTTTTGCTGCAGGAACTCAAGGGTGCCTTTATGGCCTCGCTCGGCACCAAGATCGCCGCGCTGCTCATCAAAAAGCAGATGCGCGAGATTAAGGCCAAGCTCTCTGGTGATGCCAAGGGCGGTGCGATTCTTTTGGGCCTGCGTGGCGTGGTCCTAATCGGCCATGGCGCCACCTCGGTCGAGGCTGTTAAAAACGGTACGCTCGCGGCGGCCGAAGCCGTGCGCGCGGGGCTGGTCGAGAACGTCGCCAACTCCATGGACGGCATCGTTTTGTAAGAGCGAGTTAGAGCGCTGTTATGTGCCTCGCGGCCTGCTTCGTGGGGTAGAATCAGAACCGTGTCTTGGTACCGCCCGGGCGGTACCATTCTTTTGGTATTCATTCACTATGAGAGGAAGCGCTATGGACCGCTCCGAAATCTTCGACAAGATCGCCGAGGTCGCTGCTGACGTTCTGGGCGTCGATGTTGCCGAAATTAGCGATGAGACCACCTTTGACGATCTCGATGCCAACTCGCTCGAGCGCCTGCAGCTGGTTACGGC
>URPB01000145.1:0-3399 GCA_900549575.1 uncultured Collinsella sp. | reverse complement strand
AGAGACAGGTACATAACGGTGCTGTCGGCCGATTTGCCCTGCGTCGCTGCAGCGAGAAATGCCGCCGTCTCGGACGGGTCGCTTGCGGGGCGGGGAGCGGGCGTGGACGCCGAAGTGGGTGCGGGCGTAGGCGCGGGCGTCGAAACAGGCGACTGCGCAGGAGTCGGCGCAGATGCGGGCTTAGGCGCAAGTGTGGGATCGGGGCTTGACGGGCGAGCCCCGCCGCCCATGAGTTCGTCGGCGGTCCACGGGCGATCATCCATCACGTCGTCAAGGCTTAGCGAAAACAGGTCGTCTTCACCCTCATCGAACATGCGGTGCACATGTCCACCAATTGCCGGAATCAATCCGCGACCGGTGCATGATGCCTTGCTCAACGCCATTCTGTTCCATCCTTTCGAAATACTAATGACATCGATTATATGGAACTTCCCAAGCGGCCCGGTCTTGGATTCGTGCTTTCCAGAACTCGCACCCAAAAGGGGAGGGGCAATCCAGGCGAGTGCCTACTTGTCGCCGGCCGCCGCCTTGGCCTCATTGAGGTAGCTATAGAAGCTGTACTTGGAGATGCCAAAGAACTCGCAGGCGCGCTCGCTCGACTTGGAAATGAGGAAGGCGCCGCGACGGTCGAGGTAGCCAATGGCACGAATGCGCTCGTCTTTGGTCATGAGTGCCGCGGGCTTGCCCACAAACTGCTCGCACTCGTGCAGCAGGTCCTCGAGCAGGTCGCCGATGTTCTTGGTAATGGGCTCGGGCTCGGTATAGCCCGTGCCGCCGGTGCCGGTAAAGGCGTCGAGCGAACGCTCAAAAGCCTTCATAAGCGTAATGTCAAAGTTGATGCCCAAAATGCCGACGGGTTTGCCCTCATCGTTGCGGATAAAGATCGTCGACGATTTGAGCAGCTTACCGTCGGTGGTTTTAGTGAGGTACGGCTCGCGGTCGTGTACGTCGGTGGCGCCTTCGTGCATGGACTCAAACACGATATGGCTGGGGCCGTCACCCAGTTTGCGCCCGCTGACGTGGCCGTTTTCGATCACTACGATGGAGTGGTCCACGTCCTCGGTCTCCAGATCGTGGACGACGACTTCGCAGTTGGGGCCAAATTGGAGCGCCAGACCGTGTGCGAGGCGCTTGTAAAACTCAATCTGTGCGGGGGTCATGGGTACCTTCCTAAAAATTAGTTTGGGCTCACTGTGCCATAAACCACACATGACCGCAAACAAATCCATCAACAAGGCAATTCATGACCGTTCGGCGGCGAAAAAGTACCGATTACGGCAACAAACAATTCGTTAGATATACCAATCAAAAAGTGTGATAGAACATTACTAACAAACTTTTTGTTTGGCATCCACATAAAAGTTCAGTCGTGTGAATGGGATCGGGCTGAAACGCGTATGCGGGGGCCGG
This sequence comes from uncultured Collinsella sp., assembly GCA_900549575.1. Lineage (GTDB taxonomy): Bacteria > Actinomycetota > Coriobacteriia > Coriobacteriales > Coriobacteriaceae > Collinsella. The sequence continues at coordinate 1,989 of URPB01000145.1, read as the reverse complement.
CAAGAGAGGACTTAAGGAGTTCACCGTATGGCCGATAAGATCCAGTGGGCGGGCAACACGATGCCCAAGAGCGATGACAAGCACTTGGGAATCATGAGCCTCGACCACGTGAAGAAGGCCCGTGCCTTCCACCAGTCGTTCCCTCAATATACCGTCACTCCGCTTGCCCGTCTGGACGGTCAGGCTGCGCGCCTGGGCCTGTCCAACCTGTGCGTTAAGGACGAGAGCTATCGCTTTGGCCTCAACGCCTTTAAGGTCCTGGGCGGCTCGTTTGCCATGGCCAACTATATTGCCGATGAGACCGGCAAGGACGTTGCCGACTGCACCTTCGATTACCTGACCTCCGATCAGCTGGCCGAGGACTTTGGCCAGGCCACCTTCTTTACCGCCACCGACGGCAACCATGGCCGCGGCGTGGCATGGGCTGCCAACAAGCTGGGCCAGAAGGCTGTCGTGCACATGCCCAAGGGTTCCACCAAGCCCCGCTTCGATAACATTGCCGCCGAGGGCGCCACGGTGACCATTGAAGAGGTCAACTACGACGAGTGCGTGCGCATGGCCGCCGCCGAGGCCGACGCCTGCGAGCGCGGCGTCATCGTTCAGGACACCGCCTGGGAGGGCTACGAGAAGATCCCGTCCTGGATCATGGAGGGTTACGGCACCATGGCTTCCGAGGCTGCCGAGCAGCTGCGCGAGATGGCCATCAACCGCCCGACGCACGTGTTTGTCCAGGCTGGCGTGGGTTCGCTCGCCGGCGCCGTGGTGGGCTACTTCACCAACCTGTATCCCGATAATCCGCCCACCTTCGTCGTGGTTGAGTGCGCGCCTGCCGCCTGCCTGTACAAGGGCGCTGCCGCCGGCGACGGAGATCCGCGTATCGTGGACGGTGACATGCCCTCCATCATGGCCGGCCTGTGCTGTGGCGAGCCCAACATCCTGGGCTGGGATATCCTGCGCAACCACACCACCGCCTTCGTGTCCTGCCCCGACTGGGTCACCGCTCGCGGCATGCGCACCCTGGGCGCTCCCGAGAAGGGCGACCCGCGCGTCATCTCCGGCGAGTCCGGCGCTGTGACCACCGGCCTGGTCGAGACTCTCATGCTCGATCCCGAGTACGCCGAGCTCAAGGAGCTCATCGGCCTGGATAAGACGAGCTCCGTGCTCTGCTTCTCCACGGAAGGTGACACGGACCCCGACCAGTATCGTCGAATTGTTTGGGAAGGCGAATATCCCACTTGCTAATCGTTGGGGCGGAGTAAATAGGTATCGCTCCGCCACCTCACAGGTAGATTCCTTCGTTTGAAAGGTTATGAACAATGGCTAAAGAACTCGATTTCGACGCAATCAAGGCTGCTGCTGAGTCTCATCGTGCTGATATGACTCGCTTCCTGCGCGCTATGATCTCTCACCCCTCTGAGTCCTGCGAGGAGGGTGAGGTTGTTGCCTGCATCAAGGCCGAGATGGAGAGCCTTGGCTATGACGAGGTCAAGGTCGACGGTCTGGGCAACGTCATGGGCTTTATGGGCGATGGCGGCAAGATCATCGCCATCGACTCCCACATCGACACCGTCGGCATCGGCAACATCGAGAACTGGGATGCCGATCCCTATGAGGGCTACGAGACCGACGAGATCATCTACGGTCGCGGCGGCTCTGACCAGGAGGGCGGCATGGCTTCCGCTACCTACGCTGCCAAGATGATGAAGGACATGGGCCTCATCCCCGAGGGCTACAAGATCATGGTCGTCGGCACCGTCCAGGAAGAGGACTGCGACGGCATGTGCTGGCAGTACATCTACAACAAGGACGGCATTAAGCCCGAGTTCGTCATTTCCACCGAGCCCACCGACGGCGGCATCTATCGCGGTCACCGCGGCCGTATGGAGATCCGCGTCGACGTTCACGGCACCTCCTGCCACGGCTCCGCTCCCGACCGCGGCGACAACGCCATCTACCGCATGGCCCACATCATGACCGAGCTTGAACAGC
>URPB01000144.1:0-3584 GCA_900549575.1 uncultured Collinsella sp. | reverse complement strand
GGTCGGTGACGAGCGCGCGAGCTGCGGCAACGCGCTGCTGCTGACCGCCGGACATCTGGTAGGGATACTTGTCGAGCACCTGACTGATGGACAGGCGCGCTGACACATCCTGCACGCGGGTCGAGATCTCTGCCGAGTTTGTGCGGGCGATGGTGAGCGGCAGGGCGATGTTCTCGCGCGCCGTAAGGGTATCGAGCAGGTTGGAGTCCTGGAAGATAAAGCCGAGCTCCTCGCGGCGGAACTGCGAGAGCTTGGCCTGCTTCATGCGCGTCACGTCCTGACCGTTAATGCGGATGGTGCCGCTCGTGGCGCTATCGATGGTCGACACGCAGTTGAGCAACGTCGACTTGCCCGAGCCCGAAGCGCCCATGATGCCGACGAATTCGCCACGGTTGACGGTAAAGCTGACGTCGTTGAGCGCGCGGGTCACGTTGCCCAGCGCCCCGTATACCTTTTCGAGATGCGCGACCTCCAGTACCGGGGTCGCCATGTGCGTGGTTTGCATACCGAGTCCTTTCTTGCGATTAGTCTACGGCATCTATAGTCGCAAGAAGACGAGTCGGCTACCATCGATATGGCTTACGCTTGCCTTACCGTTGTGTAAGGTACGGGTAGCCGCCCTGCCACGTGTTGATATTGAGAGAGGACTCCTGTTGAAGACTGTTCATGTTGCCGCTGGGATCATTCGCAAGGAAGGATCTGACGAGCTGCTTGCCGTGCAGCGCGGCTATGGCGACATGCAGGGACTTTGGGAGTTCCCCGGCGGCAAGCTCATGCGCGGCGAGACGCCCGAGGACGCCGTACGCCGCGAACTCATGGAAGAGCTGCGGGTCAAAGTCACCAACCTGCGCGATTTTTACACCGTTGAGTACGACTACCCCGATTTCCATCTCTCGATGGAGTGCTACTACTGCTCGCTCGCCGATGAATCCGATGAACCCCAGAAGCACGACCGCCAGCTCGATATCCGTTGGATTCCGCGTACCTCGCTTGCCACCGTTGAGTGGATGCCCGCCGACAAGGGGCTTATTGATGCCCTGATTGAGCTGAAGGAAGACCGGCTCGAGGCAAGCTCCGCCGATGACGCCGCACCCAACACAGCCGACAAACCCGCCACCAAATCCAAGCGCGCACCTAAGCGCCGCAGCAAAAAGCGTCCCAAGCCCGGTCTGCTCGACGGCATCGATACCTCGGACCTTTCCGCCGATGAGCGTGAACTGGTGCGCCGTCGCGCCGCCATCAAAAAGTCCATGAAGGGCAACAAGCGCGCCAACACCAAGCCCGAGCTGCTCGTACGACAACGCCTGCGCGCAGCGGGCCTTACGGGTTATCGCTTGGAATGGAAGGTGCCCGGAAAACCCGACATCGCCTTTCCCGGCCGCAAGATCGCCATCTTCGTCAACGGCTGCTTTTGGCACCGCTGCCCCAAGTGCAACCCCAGCCAGCCCAAGCGCAACGTTGAGTTTTGGGAGGCAAAGTTCCGTCGCAACGTCGAGCGCGACCGAGCAGCCATCAACGCACTTACCCAAATGGGCTGGACGCCCATCACCGTCTGGGAATGTGAGCTCAAGAAAGACCGCATCGATGCCACCATGGAAAAGGTCATCGAGCGGGTGCGGGCCGCAGAGCCGCAGCGCTAAGAACGAGCCGTCCACACGCCCCACACAGGCGAGCCACATCCGCGCCACAAACCTTAGAAAGCCCTTAAGCTCAAAACCTTTCAAGAGTGTTACTCGATAGCTTTGACCTGCGGTTTCATAGCAACGTCAAACCTCATTAAGCCTTTCTTTAGCGCTTCTTTGCAACAGCCGCGGCATAATACTGCCAACGCACGGGACCTAGCAGCACACCCCGTGCGCAACCTTTTGGTGGACATCGAGGAGGCCACATAAGCATGCATTCTTCCAATGACGCAGCACAGCAGCCATCCCTAACACATGCAGACCTTTTCTCCTTCCCCCCGACACAGAGAAACGGCCTCCTCGACTCCCCAACCACAAAAGCCAAACGCTCAACCGACCAGAGCCACAACTTACGAGCATCGTTCGAAAAGCTCCAAGCATCCCTAAACAAGTCATTCCCCAACCAAGCCCGGGCATACTAACCCCTCATCAACAAAGCGCCCCTCGCGCACCACTATTCCGCCCCAACGCCACAAGGGCGACGACCTCGAGTAGGTCAACCTGGGAGGGACGAGGGCTTAGTTCCCCAATCTTTCCGCAGGGGGCAAAAAGCCTCGCCGCACGAAGTGCGCAGCGAGGCTTTTTGCATGCCCGAGGACGATTGGGGAACTAAGCCCTCGTCCCTCCCCGGGATATGTAGCGAGTCGGAGTACCCTTGCTATTACTCTGCTTTGCCCACAGAGTTGAGGTTGGTCATGCGGATCTTAACCAGCTCGGTGATCTCACGCATGCCCTCCTTGGCCGGCTTCTTGGGATCGAAGCAGGCAGGGTTCTCGGCCATGTAGGCCATGAAGCCCTTGGTGTAGGCCTGACGCAGCTCGGTGGCGTAGTTGACCTTGCAGATGCCGTTCTTCACGGCCTCGGCGACCTGCTCATCGGGCACACCGGAAGTGCCGTGCAGAACCAGCGGCACGTCGACGGCGTCGCGGATGGCCTTGACCACGGACTGCTCGATGTGAGGATCGCTCGTGTACACGCCGTGGCTGGTGCCAACGCCAATGGCCAGCGAGGTGCAGCCGGTGCGCTCGACGAACTCCTTGGCCTCGGCCGGATCGGTGTAGGGGCTCTCGCCCTCAACCGCGGGACCGTCGTCCTCCTTGCCGCCAACCTTGCCAAGCTCGGCCTCGACGGGCACACCCATGGCGCGGCCAGCGTCGGCGACGGACTTGGTCAGGGCGATGTTGTCCTCGAAGGACTCGTGCGAACCGTCGATCATGACAGAGGTGTAGCCAGTGCGGAAAGCCTGCATGCAGCGGTCATAGCCATCGCCGTGATCGAGGTGCAGAGCGACGGGCACGGAAGCGCGCTCGGCGGCAGCCTTGACCATGCCGTAGAAGTAGTCCAGACCAGCGGTCTTGATGGTGCCCGGGGTGGTCTGCATGATGACGGGGGACTTGGTCTCCTCGGCAGCGGCCAGAACGGCCATAACAAACTCGAGGTTCTCGACGTTGAACGCGCCAACGGCGTAATGGCCGGCCTGAGCGTCCTTGAGCATCTTTTCGGTGGTAACAAGTGCCATGAGCGTTTGCTCCTCTCCCTCGCCCGCATCTGGACATCGGGCGTACGTGTCCGCAAGACGTTTTACCTTGCGTTTTGCTGCGTCCATTGTATGAAATTCAGCGGCTTTGCATGTGCGAGATATTGAGCCCATGCAGGTCAATACAGTCGTTTTTGAAAAGTAAACGGAAGGAATTGGAGCCGAGTGGGCGTATTCGATATTGAATTTTGGGCGTTCAGCGTCTTTCTTTTATAGAAAAGATAAGTAATCGAAAGGCGTTTTCTTACTCAAAAAGAAAATGAACGAAAATAGACTCAACACAATTCCTGCAAATTTCGGTTGAGAATGGAGCAGCTATGGCCCTGTCTCTTATACACATCTGACGCTGCCGACGAAGAGGATAG
>URPB01000143.1:0-3585 GCA_900549575.1 uncultured Collinsella sp. | reverse complement strand
GTGCTCTTCGGCTCGTGCGGGATCTACGAAAATCGGGCCGACATTCCTCCCCTTAGGTTTCGATTACTTCAGTCTGAATGGACTTTGCTGAGACTTTAAACAAACACACAGAATAACACAGGTAGTTAGGGTTATTGCGTATATATAAAATAGCCTCCGACCGCGGATGGTCGGAGGCTATTTGCAAGCACGTTTTTGGCTGGTTTACCCGTAGATGCGTTGGGGCTGTTCTTCGCCCTTAACCGCCGCTTCGGTCACGATGACCTTGGCGACACCCTCCTCGCTGGGGAGGTCGAACATCGTCTGCTGAAGCACGTCCTCGCAGATGGAGCGCAGGCCACGGGCGCCGGTCTTGCGGGCGAGCGCCATGCGGGCGATCTCGTGCAGGGCGGCGTCCTCAAACTCAAGCTCAACGTCCTCGAGTTGGAACATCTTGCGGTACTGGCGCACCACGGCGTTCTTGGGCTCGGTCAGAATCGAAACCAGGTCGTCCTCGTCAAGCGCCTGTGTCTGGGTGACGACGGGCGTACGGCCCACGAACTCGGGAATCATGCCAAAGGCGTTGAGGTCCTGCGGGAGCACCTGACGCAGCAGGTCGTTCTCGTCGACCGAGGTGGGGCCGGCGATCTCGGAGTTAAAGCCCACGCCCTTGTTGCCCACGCGGTCGGCGATGATCTTGTCCAGACCCACAAAGGCACCGCCGCAGATGAACAGGATGTTGGTCGTGTCGATCTGCAGAAGCTCCTGCTGGGGATGCTTGCGGCCGCCGGTGGGCGGAACGCTGGCCACCGTGCCCTCAAGAATCTTAAGCAGCGCCTGCTGAACTCCCTCGCCCGAGACATCGCGGGTGATGGAGAGGTTCTCGGCCTTGCGGGCGATCTTGTCGATCTCGTCCACGTAGATAATGCCAACCTGCGCGCGCTCGATATCGCCATCGGCGGCGTTGATGAGCTTGAGCAGGATGTTCTCCACGTCCTCGCCCACATAGCCGGCCTCGGTGAGCGCGGTGGCATCGGCGATGGCAAACGGCACCTCGAGGATGCGCGCGAGCGTCTGGGCCAACAGGGTCTTGCCGGTACCGGTGGGACCGAGCAGCAGGATGTTGGACTTGGCGAGCTCTACCTCGTCCATATCGTCGTCGAACTGCGAGCCCATGCCATCGTCAAAGACAGACACCGCGGCGCCGCCCTCGATCACGCGGCGATAGTGGTTGTACACGGCCACCGACATGGCGCGCTTGGCGTCCTCCTGACCCATAACATAGGCCGAAAGCTCGTCATAGATCTCGTGTGGCGTCGGCACGTGCGTGATGACCTGGCGATCGTCCTCGAGCTCAAAACCCTCGGTCTCGGGGTCCGCGGCGGGCTGGGATGCAGCCTGGCCGTGGTCGTTGAGGAAGCCCGGCAGCTTGCCGTTGCGGGCGGCGTCCATAAAGTCCGAAGCCAGCGACTCCTCCAAAATCTCGGAGCAGGCGGCAACGCACTCGTCGCAGATAAAGATGTTGGTCGGACCCTTTACAAGGCGGCGAACCTGCCCCTGCTCTTTTCCGCAGAAGGAGCAGCGGATGGGGTTGCCGTTCTCGTCAAAGTTGTCCTGCATGTTACCGGCCATCCTAGGCGTCCTTCGCGGCGAGGTCGCGCGAGGTGACGATACGGTCGATCAGGCCGTAGTCGAGGGCCTCGGCAGCGGTCAGGTAGTTGTCGCGCTCGGTGTCGGCCTGAACCTTCTCGATGGGCTGGCCCGAGGCGTCGGACAGGATCTGGTTGAGCTCGCGGCGAGTCTTCTTGATCTCCTCGGCCACGATCTCGATCTCGGTCTGCTGACCCTGGGCACCGCCGCTGGGCTGGTGAATCATGACCTTGGAGTGCGGCAGGCAGAAGCGCTTGCCCTTGGCGCCGGCCGAAAGCAGCACGGCGGCCATGGACGCGGCCATACCGACGCAGATGGTGGAGACCTGCGGCTTAATGAAGTTCATGGTGTCAAGAATCGCCAGGCCGGAGTAGACCTCGCCGCCGGGCGAATTGATGTAGAGCGAGATATCCTTCTCGGCATCCTGGCTTTCAAGATGCAGCAGCTGGGCAACGACCAGGTTGGCACTGACGGAGTTGATCTCCTCGCCCAAGAAGATGATGCGGTCGTTGAGCAGGCGCGAATAGATATCGTAGCTGCGCTCGCCGCGCGGCGTCTGCTCGATAACGTATGGCACGAGGGCGGAATCGAACTTGGCGATCATACGCATCTCCATTTCTCTCTTGCGGACCATATTGGTTCTAGATAAACGTACGGTGCCCGCATGCTATGCATTGGCTGGCACCGTACGAAACAACCGGATAACCGGTGTATAACTTTACCCCATCACGGGCGCACGCATGCGCTCGCGGGCAAGGTGGCGAGAATTACTCGGCGTCCTTGGCGGTCTCGTCGACCTCGGTCACCTTGGCGTTCTCGACCAGGTGGTCGACGGCCTTGGAGCGACGGATGGACTCGCGGACGGCAGGCATGCGGCCGTCGGCGATGAACTCGGCCTTGGAAGCCTCGACGTCCTTGACGCCAGCCTTCTCGAACTCGGCGTTGACGTCGTCCTCGGTGACCTCGATCTTGAGCTCGCGGGCGAGGGCGTCGAGAGCCAGGGATTCACGGGCAACGTCGTTGGCCTGCTTGTGCAGGTCGCCGATGAACTGCTCCATGGTCAGACCGGAAGCGGGCAGCCAGGTGTCCAGGGTCATGCCGCGGGCAGCGAGGTTGGACAGGAAGTTCTGGCCAAGCTCCTCAAAGACGGACTGCTCGTAGTCGGCGTCCATCTCGTCGAGCTGCAGGCGCTCGGCGAGAGCGGAGACGCAACGGTTCTCCTTCTCGGCCGGGAGGCGGGAAGCCTTGTCCTGCTCGATTTCAATCTTGATGGCGTCGCGCATGGCGTCGATGCTGTCGAAACCAAAATCGGACTTGACGAGCTCGTCGGTGAGCTCGGGGATGTTGCGGACCTTGATGCCCTTGACGGTGAGCTCGACGGTGTGGGTCTCGGCCTCCTCGCCCTCCTCGACCTCGTCGGTCCAGGTGACGGACTTGACATCGTCAACGTTGGCGCCGATCAGGGCCTCGTTGAACTCGGCGGGGTTGCTGTCGCTACCGGCGATGAGCATGCGGCCCTCGGCGGCGAAGTTGTCGGCGTTCTCGACGCCCTTGAGATCGACGGTCACATAGTCGTCAGCCTCGACAGCGCGGCCCTCGACGTCCTCGAAGGTGGCACGGTAGTTGAGGAGCATCTCGACCTGGTTGTTGATCTCGGACTCGGTGACCTCCGCAGGGGGCATCTCGATCTCGACAGCGTCGAAAGAGGAGAGCTCAGCGGCAGGACGCAGGGAGAACTCGACGGTGTAGGTGTAGTCCTCGTGATCCTTGGCGAGGTCGAGCTCCTTGTAGTCACCGTTCTTGGTGGGGACGATGTCCAGCTCGTTGAGGACAGCGGGCTCGTTGGCGGCGATCAGGTCGTTGGTGGCCTGAGCGAGGGTAGCCTCGGCGCCAAGAGCAGAGTCGATGACCGGACGGGGAGCCTTGCCAGCGCGGAAGCCCGGGAAGCGGTACTTC
>URPB01000142.1:0-3619 GCA_900549575.1 uncultured Collinsella sp. | reverse complement strand
ACGAGATTGCCTCTTGTCTCGTGGGCTCGGAGATGTGTATAAGAGACAGGTCCTACCTGGACTTTGTGGCCACCAACATCCATAGCGGCCGCATTAAGGAGATGCTCGACAAGAAGGAGGCTGGCGAGGCCACCAAGATCGTGGGTTCGTTCTGCGTGTACGTGCCCGAGGAGATCGTACTTGCCTGCGACGGTATCCCCGTGGGTCTGTGCTCTGGTGCCGATTGGGCAGCCGATAGGGTCGAGGAGCACCTGCCGCGCAACACCTGTCCGCTTATCAAGAGCTTTGCCGGCTTTAAGCTGGGCGAGGTCTGCCCCTACATTGAGTCGAGTGACCTGGTGGTAGGCGAGAACACCTGCGATGGCAAGAAGAAGGCCTACGAGTTCTTTGCAACGCAAAAGAACATGTACGTCATGGATATTCCCAACGTGCACGACGAGTCGACGCTCGTGACCTGGAAGGCCGAGGTCAAGAAACTCGCCGCCAAGATCGAGGAAGAGTGCGGCGTCAAGATTACGCCCGAGCGTCTGAAGGCTGCCATCCACGCCGTCAATGAGAAGCGTCGCGCCCTGCAGCGCCTCGCTGCGACCCGCGCTGCCGACCCTGCGCCCATCAGCGGTCTCGACAGCCTGCTGACCGTTCAGGCCGCCTTTATGGACGACACACCGCGTCTGACCGGAGCCATCAACGATATGGCGGCTGAGTGCGAGCAGCGTGTCGAGGCCAGCGAGGGCGTGGCACCCAAGGGGACCAAGCGCATCCTGTACACCGGTACGCCCATGGCCGTGCCCAACTGGAAGCTGTTCAACCTTATCGAGAAGGCCGGCGGCGTTGTGGTAGGCGAGGAGTCCTGCACGGGCTCGCGCTACTACAAGGACCTGGTCGACGAGTCCGGCGAGACGGTTGACGAGATGCTCGACGCCATCGCCGAGCGCTACTTTAAGATCAACTGCGCCGTCTTTACGCCCAACGATCAGCGTATGAAAGACATTGTCCAGATGGCCCAGGACCTACATGCCGACGGCATCGTCGACGTGGCTCTGCAGTTCTGCACGCTCTACGAGATGGAGTCGTTTGCCGTGGAGAAGGCTGCCGAGGAGGCAGGCATTCCGTTTATGCACATCACGACAGACTACGCCGGCGAGGATGCAGGCCAACTGCAAACCAGGATTGAGGCTTTCTTGGAAACCATTTAGGGCTATCCGGTCCAGCGGCTTCCCCAAGCACCCGATCTTGCCGTTCAAACCATCGCTTGCATACCAAAGTACGCGGCGCTCCTCTTTCACGGCAACCTCGGGCACCTGGGAAAGCCGTTTCCTTGGTTGGTTAAAAGGTTTGTTAAGGAGTTATATGTCGGAAAATATTGAGCAGCCGTTGCCGTCCACGTTTGAGGAGTTCAACGAGCAACGCAAGGCGGCGTTTATTCGCGTCAAGGATTATAAGCAGGCGGGTAATCGCCTGGTCGGTTTTCTGTGCAGCTACACGCCGCTCGAGATTATCGATGCCGCGGGGGCTGCGAGCGTGGCGCTGTGCGGCACGTCCGACGAGGTGATTCCCGAGGCCGAGAAGGTGCTGCCGGCAAACCTCTGCCCGCTCATCAAGTCGACGTACGGTTTTGCCTATTCGCAAAAGTGCCCGTTTACGTACTTTAGCGACATGATCATCGGCGAGACCACCTGCGACGGCAAGAAGAAGATGTACGAGCTACTCAACGAGCTTAAGCGCACGCACATTCTGCACCTGCCGCAGGGTCGCGATCGCGCCTACGAGCGTGAGGGCTGGTACGAGGAGTGCCGTCTGCTCAAGGAAGAGCTCGAGAACTTCTACGGCATCACTATCACCGATGACGACCTGCGCGTCGCCGTCCGTCGTCGCAATCGCCTGCGTGCTGCCCAGCTCGAGATGTTTGCGCTGCAGGCCAACCAGCCGGCGGCTATGAGCGGCGTCGACCTGATGAGCACCATGTTTGCCGGTACGTTCAGCTTTGATATCGAGGCCTATACGCAGCAGCTGGAGCAAAAGGTTGTCAAGCTGCGCGAGGCCTACGACGCGGGCGAGCGCCCGGTTGCGGCGGATGCCAAGCGCATTCTGATTACCGGCTGCCCGGTGGGCGGCGTGATCAACAAGATTGGCCGCACCATCGAGTCCAACGGCGGCGTGGTTGTGTGCATGGACGACTGCTCGGGCGAGCGCACGGCGGCCATGATGATCGACCCGGAGGCTCCCGACATCCTGCGCGCCATTGCCGACCGCTACCTGGATATCAACTGCTCGGTCATGACGCCCAACGACGGACGCATGGAAAACACCTTGGCCATGTGCGAGAAGTATCACGTCGATGGGGTAGTGGAGAGCGTGCTGCAGGCCTGCCACACCTTTAACGTGGAGAGCGCGCGCATGCAGGAGGCCGTCGAGGGTGCGGGTATTCCGTATATGAAGATCGAGACCGACTACAGCAACGGTGACATGGGCCAGATCGAGACCCGCATCGCCGCTTTTATCGAGACCCTGTAGGACGAACGCGGCAAGGGGACAGCCGCTTTGCCGCATAGAAGGAGGATGCCGTGGTTGGCATTGGTATCGACATAGGCTCGACGGCCGCGAAGGCTGCGGTTGCGGAGACGGATGGCGCCATTGCGTGGACCTGCGTCATGCCGACGGGATATTCGTCGGTCGATGCGGCCGAGCGTCTGCGCGGCGAGCTTGCCGCGGCTGGCTATGACGTGGCTGCCGACGACGTGCGCGTGATCGCGACTGGCTACGGCCGTGTCGCCGTGCCCTATGCGCACAAGGTCGTGACCGAGATCACCTGCCACGGTACCGGTGCCGTACGTCTGTTTGGCGACCACGGCACCGTGATCGATGTGGGTGGTCAGGACACCAAGGTCATTCAGCTTAAAAGTGGCCGCGTGGCCAAGTTTGCCATGAACGACAAGTGCGCCGCCGGCACGGGGCGCTTTTTGGAGATCATGGCCGACCGCCTGGGCATTACCCAGCAACGGATGGCCGACCTGGCGCGTTCCGGCGAGCCTACCAAGATCAGCAGCATGTGCACGGTGTTTGCCGAAAGCGAGGTCATCAGCCTCATCGGTCGCGGTGAGCCGCGCGAGAACATTGCGCGTGGCGTGATCGACAGCGTGGTTTCGCGCGTGGTGACCATGGCCGGGCAGGCCGCGGGCGCCCCGTACTACCTGACCGGCGGCCTGTGCGAGAACGCCTTCGTGGTGGAGCGGTTGGGCGAGCTGCTGGGGTCGCCGGTGACCACCTCACCCCAGGCTCGCTTTGCCGGTGCCATCGGCGCGGCGATTCGCGCACAGGCGCTCAATTAATGCATCCGTCGCAGGCTCGCATTCATGCGTATACTGGGAGAAAATGATTGACCGATGAGAGGAGGTATCGATGGCTGACGATCAGATTAAGCTCACGTCTATGACGGCCGCGAGCGGTTGAGCTGCTAAGCTGGCTCCCGGAGCCCTCGCCCAGGTCCTGGGCGACTTGCCCAATGTGCATAACGACAACCTGCTCGTGGGGTTCGATACCTCCGACGATGCGAGTGTCTTCCGCGTAGGGGCTGTCTCTTATACACATCTCCGAGCCCACGAGACAAGAGGCAATCTCG
>URPB01000141.1:0-3707 GCA_900549575.1 uncultured Collinsella sp. | reverse complement strand
ATGCATCACCATCCGACAACGAATTACGTGTCGGGAATTGGCCGAAATCGTTCAAAATGAGGGTTCAGAATTTGTGATGGCAGATCTATCTGTGGAACATAGGGCGGCCCCGCTGCGGTGTTTCCCGCTGCGAGGCCGCTCGTGAGCAAGTAGTGTTTGTCGCAGGCGTTGCTATTTCGCGAATAGGTTCTTGAGGTTGAACTCGGCCTGTACCGTGCGGAGCATGAGGTCGGTGTCGTCCAGACCCAGATGCTGCTCGTTGGCGTCGGGCGCGAGGGTGCCGCGACGGCGTGCCCAGTTCTCGAGCGCGGCGGGGGCGGACTCGCGGGGGAGCGAGCGCACGTCGGCGTCCAGGCTGCGGCAGATCTGGCGCGAGTCGATGACGATGATCTTGCCGGCGCGGCGTGCCTCGGCGTAGCCGTCCAGGTGGATCTTGAACCAGCTGTCCTCAAAGGCGGCGTTGTGTGCCATGTACGGGTACTTCTTCATAAGCTTGAGCAGCTGCTTTTGCAGCTCTTTGTTCTCGCGGAACGGCTTTTTGCCGTCGATGTCGTCCCAGGTGATGTGGTGGATATTCGACAACGGCACATCCTCGCCGCGGTAGATGTCGGGCAGGCCGCAGTAGTGTGCCTCGGCGTCATGCGGGACGGCGTCGCTGGTGAGCTCCATGATCTCCCAGCCCACGTTGATGATATAGCCGCGCTCGGGTGCACGTCCGGTGGTCTCGATGTCGATACCGAGCACGGTGCCCTGGATGGGCTTGCGGGCGTAGGCCACGCCGAGCGCGTCGCGGTCGCCGCGGATTTCGCGCATAACGGACGCGGCGGTGCGCTTTTGCATCTTGCCGATGGCGGCGCAGGTGTCGGCATCGGACAGGCCGCGCGAGAGCGTCGCGGGCGTCACGTTGCGCAGACGCGCCTCGCCAATCTGGTCGCACAGGTCGCGGTTGCGGTCGGCCAGGTCGCGCACGGTGGCAAAGTCGAAGCCGGGGTCGCCCTCGGCGGTAAAGTACTCGGTCTCGAGCACCTTGAGGGCCTCCTCGCCCTTCTGGCGCTCGGACTCCATGGCGCCGTGGTCGCCGTAGATAAACATGGGGATAAACGGCTGGCGCTCGTATTCGAGTGCTTGCGATACGTTCATATGCTACTCCTTGGACGGGCCGCGTTGTGCGGCTCGAGGTTACTGAGTTATGGCGAGATGATAGTTTACCATAGGCAACTATTGGCACCGCGCCCGGGACAACTACAATACCCTAGTTGACCGCTAGGACTTTTACAATGCTGCCGAAAGACACGAAAGGTTCCATCCGTCATGGATTTACTGATTGATATTCTGCTCGACGCCGGCAAGGACACGCTGTCGCTGGTGCCGTTTTTGTTGGTGACGTATCTTGCTCTCGAGACACTTGAGCACGTTGCGGGCGACCGCGTCAACGGCGCTATCAAGCGCGCCGGCGCTGCGGGTCCCGTGGTTGGCTCGCTGCTGGGCATGGTGCCGCAGTGCGGATTTTCGGCCATGGCAGCAACGCTGTACGCCGGCCGTGTCGTGACCTTGGGCACGTTGGTGGCGGTGTTCCTTTCGACCTCCGATGAGATGCTGCCGCTGTTGCTTGCCGAGCAGGTTCCCGTGCAGACTATGGCGATGCTTTTGGCTTCGAAAGCGCTGATCGCACTGGTCACGGGTTTTATCGTGGACGCTGCCATTCGCGGCCTGCGCCGTAACGCCCGCGCGCACGCGGCGATTCGCCGTACCGTGCTGGGAACCGCGGCCAACCCGGCCCACGTGAACTGCGCGCACGACGACCACAGCGGCGGTGACATCATCGACGAGGTGGCCGAGGCAGGCGTGAGCGCCGACCACATCCACGAGCTGTGCGAGCGCGACCATTGCGGTTGTGATGAAGACGAGGACGAGCACGAACACGGACATGGCCACGATCACGGTCATGAGGGCGAACATGAACACCATGATGGTCACGGTCACTCTCACTCCCACGAAGGGACGCCTGTCCTGTCGATCATCCGCAGTGCGATCTCGCACACCGTGCAGGTCTCGGTATTCATTTTTCTGGTGACGCTGATTCTGGTCGCCGTGCTCGAGACGTTCGGCGAGTCCGCGATCGAGCAGTTCCTGCGCGGCAACGAGACACTCGCTGTCCTGGGTTCGGCGCTTGTCGGGCTGATTCCCAATTGCTCGGCGAGCGTGGTCATTACACAGCTGTATCTGGAAGGCGCGCTGCAACTGGCGCCGATGCTCGCCGGCACGCTCATTTCCGCCGGCGTGGGTTATCTGGTGCTGTTCCGCACCAACCGCAGCGCCCGCGAAAATGCCGTGTTCCTGATCATGATGTACGTCATCGGCGCTGGCTGGGGCCTCATCCTCTCCGCCGTTGGCCTCTAAGTAGGCCTAAAAAATGGGCTTCAAATAGCCATGCTCAGCGCCTGCGCAATGCGGCGACGCATGGCATTTTGAAGCCCGTTTTTTGTTGAGCCATGGATTCCGAGCGCTCACACCGCTCAAAACAAAAAGGTAGATTTTAGGCATGTCTCAAAAATCTACCTTGGTTAGTGCAGCAACTCGGTGAGGTTGCGTTTAAAGCGGGCGCGGTCTTCGCTGGTAAATGCTGCCGGACCGCGAGTGCGTCCGCCGGCGCGGCGTACCTTCTTTTCCTCGTGGCGAATAAACAGCTGCATGTCGATAGTCGCCTTGTCGTACACGCGCCCGCGCACACCGATGGCGGCGGCATCGCGCCCGAGCACCATGCTCGCCAAGCCAATGTCCTGCGTCACGACCACGTCGCCCGCCTGCAGGCGTTCGACAATGGCAAAGTCGGCGCTGTCGGCGCCCACGCTCACGTCGAGCGTCGTGACCCAAAAGCCGCGTCGCGCGTGCTCGGCATCGCGCGGGTCGTCGCGGCGAATGTGCCGTTCCAGGTTTTGCGTGCTGTTGCCGGCGATAACAACGGCGACGCCCGCCCGCCGCGCGCAGTCAATCGACTCGCGCGTGACCGGGCAGGCGTCGGCATCAATAAAGAGCGTCTTTGGCATCTAGCGCACCAGTTTGCCAAACTGAATGGCGCGAACAATGAGCGTCACGCCAAACACCAGCAGCGCGGCACCGCTAAAGATGACGAGCATCTTGGCCGACCACAGCGGATAGATAAACACGAACATGCCGGCGATGATGGAAAGTGCGCCGCTCAGGATAGCGAGGGCGCGGTTGGACGAAAGCTCGGACTCCAGAATGGACATGACACCTTCGACAATCCAGCCAAAGCCGGCCACGATAACCACCATCGTGGTGAGCGTCGCGGTCGAGAAGGCCTGGTTGCGCAGGATTATGACGCCGCCCAAGATAATGAGTAGGTTGGAGATGATGCTCGTCACGCGCCAGCCGGTGGGCAGCAGCGGCTCAAAAATGGCAGTGAATAGTCTGATGGCAGCAGTGATTACAAAGTAAAAACCCAGGACAGTCGTCAAAAAGACGAGGGACTTGGCAGGTGCAAAAAGCAGCGCGATACCAGCAATGAGTGCTAAGACGCCCGTGATGGCGTAGATCCAGCGTACGGCCTTGACGGCTTTGCCCGCCATGCTTTTCTCGTCAAATCCAAACTGGCTCGATTTTTGATCATCGTTCTTAAAGATGCCCATAAGTCTCCTTTCCGTGCGGCGTAAGCCTTGATCGTTACAACCAGTATCCCCTAAGGG
>URPB01000140.1:0-3739 GCA_900549575.1 uncultured Collinsella sp. | reverse complement strand
CGGACACGACCGTCTGCATGCACGATGTCACCTGGGATGCGGCGTCCTCAGAAATCGCGCGTTCGCCTTCGCCCCAGTCCTTCTCGTCGCCTTTGCTGGACTTATAGAAGTGCGGGGTCATCATCACGCCGCCGTTGGCGATGCCGCCCACGGCACGTGCGATCTCAATCGGCGAGACGGACAGCGCCTGTCCAAAGCTCATCGATCCCAGCGTGGCGCCGTCATACTGGTCACGCTCCTTGACGATGCCCAGGCTCTCGCCCGGAAAATCGACACCGGAGCTGTGACCGATGCCCCACTTGTCCACATAGGCGGCAAAGTCGTCGGCACCGATCTTGCGCCCCACCAGGACAAAGCCCACATTGGACGAACGGCGCATCATCTCGCGCACATCCATGGTCATGCCATAGTCGCGCTTATCGGCATCGGTAACGGTATCGTCGCCCACCTTGATGCTCGCCGGCACCTCAAACGACGTACTCGATCGTACGACGCCCAAGTCGAAGCCGGCGCCCGCCACGAGCGTCTTAAAGACCGAGCCGGGCTCGTAGGCGTCAGTGACCAGGCGCAGGTTCATATCCTCGGTCTTGGCATTCTCCAGATCGGTCTGGTCGTAGGTCGGGTACGAGCAGGCTGCGAGAATTTCACCGGTCGTGGGGTCGGTGACCAAAGCCGAGCCGTTCTTGGCCTTTGTCTTCTCGACAGCCTCTGCCAGAGCATCCTCAGCCGCACGCTGGATATTGACGTCGAGCGTCGTCACGATATCAACGCCGTCGACCGCGGCCACCTTTTTATAGGCACCGCCCGCGATATAGCTGCCGTCCCTCGCGCGCTCGCGCACGAGAGAACCGTTCGTGCCGGTCAGAAGCTTGTTGTATTGCTTTTCGAGACCCGTCAAGCCGTCGTTGTCCACATTCACTACACCCAGCACCTGCGATGCCAGATTGCCGTATGGATATACGCGCTTCATGGCCTGCTCAAAAAGCACGCCGGGCAGGTTCTTCTTCTCCAGCACCGCAGCATCGTCTTCGTCCACTTGGCGCTTGATATACACCCAGGTGCCATCGGACTCGACGAGCTTGCGGCAGGTCTTTTTATCGATTCCAGTTGCCTTGACCAGCGCCGACACCGTCTTGTCGACATCCTCGACAAGCTGCGGGTTCACGGCGATGTTGCGACATTCGACCGACGACGCCAGCACGTTACCGTTGCGGTCGTAGATGGTGCCGCGTTTGGCATAGAGGGTCTGCGCAAGCAGGCGGCGCGCATCGGCACGCTCGCGCAGTTTATCGGCTTCGACAATTTGATAGTCGGCAAGGCGAAAGACGCCCAAGCCCAAGCCAAGCCCAATGAATCCCATGACGGCTTTGCGGCGAGGCAGAGGCGCGCCTGTGAGCCATTCGGTCGACGAACTCTTGCGCGACCTGTTGTTATGCACTTGAGGGCCGCCCGAGCCGCGAAGTCGCGACGCCGGGTCGTTGCCACGGGACTGCCCGGCGTTGTAAGATTGCCGACCCGTTCCTTGATAACCAGAACGTCCCCGCAACGAGGGACGTCCAGAACCGCGGCCCCCATCGGAACCGCGGCGATAGTCATTTGTCATACTCAGCTACCGTCTTGCTACTGAGCGGTCGCGGTCGCGTTGGCGCCCGCGGCTGCATCCTGCGAAAAGTCAAGTGTAACGCTCTCGCTGGGCTCCACCATGCCATAAGCGCCCGCAAGGTCGCGAATGCGCGTGTCGGCGCCATAGACCGAATGCATGACCTCCAGGTCGGAGCTCTCATCGGTCGCCTTTTCGAGCGTGTTGGTAAGCTCGGCGTTGCTGTTGAGCACCTGGGCCGTAACGCCGGCGAGCGCCACGCGGGCGACGCCGATCGTCATGAAGATAGCCGCAATGATGCAAAACGTTTTAAGAACGCTCATGAAAACCGGGCTTACCGCCTGGCTTGCCTGACGGCCCGCGCCCGTGTAGACATCAAAGCGCGGCGTGCGCTGCTCACGGGGAGCAACGGGGGCCTGCGGCGTCTCACGATAGGCGGGCATGGCGTTCATATCATAGGCGAGTGCTGCGCTTGAAGTGTTGTAGCCCATGATATGCCGCCTCCCATCCCGAGTACGTTGGTAGTGTGTTTAAGCTTCGTTTATGGTGCGAGCGGGAGGTCCAATATCGCGCGGTCGCGCCTACAGACGCTGCGCCACGCGGATTTTGGCTGATCTCGCCCGAGGGTTGCGCTCAACCTCATCAGGCTGGGCAACCAAGGGTTTGCGGGTGATGACCTTGAGTATCGGCACGTTGCCGCACACGCACACCGGAATCTCCGGCGGACACGTGCACCCCTGGCTCATCTCCTTAAAGTGGTTCTTTACGATACGGTCCTCGAGCGAGTGATACGAGATGACGCAGATACGTCCGCCCGGGTTGAGCCACCTGGTGGCGGCATCAAGCCCTCGTTCGAGCACATCGAGCTCGTGATTGACCTCGATGCGAATGGCCTGGAAACTTTTCTTGGCCGGGTGTCCGCCATGCCGACGAGCGGCAGCCGGGATACCCGCCTTGATGATCTCGACAAATTGGCCGGTGGTTTCGATCGGTTCTTGCTCGCGGCGGCGCACGATCTCGCGCGCGATCTGCGAGGCGAACTTCTCTTCGCCGTAGACGCGTAGAATCCGGGCGAGGTCGTGTTCGTTATAGGTGTTGATGACCTCAGCTGCGTTTAAGGTGTTATTACCCGGATCCATCCGCATGTCCAATGGGGCGTCCTCGTTATACGAAAAGCCCCTGCCAGGGATATCGAGTTGCGGTGACGAAACGCCCAAATCGAACAGGAAGCCATCGACCCCAGGCACCTCGGCCGAGCAAAGCAGCTCGTCCAAGTCGCCGAAGTTGCCCTTCAGCAGCTGGTGCGGAACGCCGGGAACCTCGCGGTCCAGACGGGCGCCAGCGGCCTCGAGGGCCATGTCGTCCTGATCGACGCCGAGCAAAAGGCCGGTTTCCCCCACCTGCGCGGCCATCTTTACCGAATGGCCGGCACCGCCAAGGGTGCAGTCGCAGACGACGGAGCCGCTCTTTAGCTGCAGCGACTCAAGCACTTCGCCGAGCATGACAGGTTCATGCCGATATTCTTGTGTCAAGATCCCACGCTCCATCCGTTACTCGTGCCTTGCCCTTACGAGAAGAAGAGGTCCAGCAGGGCCTCGTCATCATCGTCCTCATCGGCCGTAGCGCGGTCCCAAACCTCAAGGTGGTCGTAGTTGCCCACAACCGTGACCTCGCGGTCGAGGTTCGCCTGCTTGCGGAGAGACTCAGAAAGACCGATACGACCCGCGCTGTCCACATCCATCGACGTGGTGCGCTTGTTGATCGCCCTCATGAGCTTCTGGTCGTTGATGTCACGCGGGTTAAAACCCTCGTGGCCCTCACGACCCGCGAAGAGTCCTTCGACCCACTTATCGAAGGCCTCGGCAGAGAACACGTACAGAGCATCGACATCCAGGGCTTTAAACACGCGAACGTGCTCTCCAAGCTCCTCGCGAAGGGGTGCAGGCAGGGATAGACGACCTTTTGCATCGAGATTGCGCTCGTATGCACCAGTCATTCCCATGTGCGCCCTCCCCTCGGTTACTCAGATGGCACGTACGCGGGGAACCACCCCGCCTGTCGACGTCATTAATAATATGGGGAACCGCCCCATTTTTCAACACCTTTCCCCACCCCTTCCCCCACCCCGCCCCACCACTC
>URPB01000139.1:0-3770 GCA_900549575.1 uncultured Collinsella sp. | reverse complement strand
TACGAGATTGCCTCTTGTCTCGTGGGCTCGGAGATGTGTATAAGAGACAGGCGCTTAAGCGGCGTGAGCTCCATAATCTGGTTCCACAGGTGCTCGTCATCCATCACGCAACGGTTGAGCGGCGTGATAACGCCGCCCGGGTCCACACTGTTGGCGATGGCCTGCGGTGCCAGGCGGTTTGCAAGGTTCTTGGTGTAGGCGATAACGCCGCCCTTACTGGCAGCATAGGCGGGAAACTCCGACCCCGTATGCCCACTCGCCGACCCCACATTGACCACGGATTTAATAGCCGGCGCCGGCTTGGCGGCAAGCCCCTCCCCCACAAAGGCGTAACGCTCGGTCACGTTGATGGTGCCACACAGGTTGGCGGCGATGTCATCGGCCGAATCCTGCGTACCGGCAACATTCACGATCACCTGGGGCTCAAGGTCGTCCGGAAACGCGTCCGGCTTGCGGACATCAACAATCAGATGGCGGTAGCGCTCGTGTTCGATCGCCGCCGGCAGCAGATCAAAGCCCACGACCTCGTGGCCCTCGTCCAAAAAGCGCTGCACGCACGCGGCTCCGATACCGCCCGAAGCGCCCGTGATCAAAACCCGCATACTTGCTCCTTAGGCGGTTGCGTGGCGCTCGAGATACTCGGCGCCCACATTCTCACGCTCCCAGCCACGCACGACCTTGTAGCCCACGGGACTCAGGAAGACCTCGCACAGCAGCTCGGCAACAGCGCCGGTCAGCGAGCACATAAGGACCTGCACCCAGGTCCAACCAAAGAACGTGTGGCTCACCACGATGGCAAAGACCAGGTTGTCGATAAACTGGCCAACGCCCGTGGACACATAGGAGCGGAAGGCAAAGCTCGCAAAGTTATTCTTTTTGAGCATACGACCGAGCGACTGGTTGAGCGTGGAGTTAACCACGGCAGAAACGAGCATTGCCAGCGAAGAGCCCAGCACCACGTACCAGGTGCCGCCGATGGTGGCGTTAAGGGCGTTGTTGACCTCGATCATGCCCGTGTCGTAGTAGGCGCCCCACATGCCGGGCGTGAGCGAGCATGCCCAAAAGCACAGGCTCACGGCCAGGTTAACCAGCAGCGCGAGGATAGAGATTTTGATGGATGCCTTGGCGCCAAAGCGCTTGCAGATCATGTCCTGGCACAAAAACGAAACCCAGCTCACCACAAAGCCGCAGTCAAGTGCCAGATACGGCAGGCTGATAAGCTCTTTGTTGGCCAGCAGGTTCATCATGATAACGCTCACGAAAAACAGCGAAACCGTTGCCGCGGGAATGCTCCGCAACAGGACCTTGTAGTCCTCCATGACCTTCTTGATCATTATGTACTCCTTTGGTTTTAGGTTTAACGAGCAGGATATCGGACCCGAACTGCTCGAACGTCTCGGTCTTGAGACGACGGTGGGTATGATAGCCGCTCACGCGGCATCAGGCAAGCAATCGGCGCGGCGGCCCCGCAGGGCCACCGCACTGGTGCGTTAAAAGGCTACGTTGCCAAACTCCGACAGGATAAGGTCGGGATTGTGGTCGGTTGCCCAATCCACGTTCCACGGGCTCGTAAACAGCAGCAACTTACCGCCGCGCATGTCCTCGACGCGCAGGGTGTCGCGCGTGAGCGAAAGAGCCGGAATATCGATGGTATCGGGATCGTTCTGGATCCAGCGGATGTCCGTATAGGGCAGCGGCTGGCGACGAACCTCAACACGGTACTCGGCCTTGAGGCGGCGCTCGAGCACCTCAAACTGCAGCACGCCAACCACGCCCACAATGACGCTCTCCATGCCGGCACCCAGCTCGCGGAAGATCTGGATGGCGCCCTCCTGGGCAAGCTCCTCCATACCCTTGACGAACTGCTTGCGCTTGAGCGTGTCGACCTGCGTAATGCGAGCGAACATCTCGGGGGCAAACGTCGGGATCTGCGGATACTGCACGTGGCGCTTGCCGGAGCACACGGTGTCGCCGATGCTAAAGATACCCGGGTCGAACAGGCCCACGATATCGCCCGCGTACGCCTCGTCCACGATGGCGCGGTCATCGGCCATCATCGAGGTACCCGTGGCAAGCTTGAGCTTGCGGTCGCCCTGCATGTGGAAGGCATCCATGCCGCGCTCGAATTTGCCCGAGCAAATGCGCACAAAGGCGATGCGGTCGCGGTGGTTCTTGTCCATGTTGGCCTGGATCTTAAACACAAAGCCGCTAAAGTCGTTCTCGGCGGGCGCGACCGGCTCGCTGGTGAGCGTATCGGTATAGGCGCGCGGCGTCGGCGCCAAGCGCAGGAACTCCTTAAGGAAGGGCTCCACGCCAAAGTTGGTAAGTGCCGAGCCAAAGAACGCCGGACTCAGCTTGCCACAGGCCACGGCATCCAGGTCGAGCTCATCACCGGCGCCATCGAGCAGCTCGATGTCGTCCATCAGGTTCTTATGGTTCTCCTCGCCAATAAGCTCATCCATGGCGGGATCGCCCAGCTCGGCCTCGACCTCGGCGACCTTCTTGGTGGCATTGGCGTGGCCGTCGCCCTCAAAGGCGATAACGCGACGGGTCTGACGGTCGAACACGCCGCGGAAGTTGCGGCCGCTGCCAATCGGCCAGTTCATGGGATACGTATTGATACCCAGGACGTTCTCGATCTCTTCCATGAGCTCAAACGGATCGCGAGCCTCGTGGTCGAGCTTGTTCACAAAGGTAAAGATGGGAATATGGCGCAGCGTACAGACCTTAAAGAGCTTTTTGGTCTGGGCCTCGACGCCCTTGGCGCCGTCGATGACCATGACCGCGGCGTCGGCCGCCATAAGGGTACGGTAGGTATCCTCCGAGAAGTCCTGGTGGCCGGGGGTATCGAGGATGTTGACGCAGGCGCCGTTATAGGTGAACTGCAGAACCGAGGAGGTAACGGAAATGCCGCGCTCCTTCTCGATGTCCATCCAGTCCGAGACGGCGTGCTTGGCCGAGCTCTTGCCCTTGACCGAGCCGGCGGTCTGGATGCTGCCGGTATAGAGCAGCAGCTTCTCGGTAAGCGTGGTCTTACCGGCGTCCGGGTGGCTGATGATCGCGAATGTGCGGCGCGACGAGATTTCATCCGACAGGCTTGCCATGCGGATCCTTTCTTGCATTGAGTGCATTACGTCGTTGTAACCGCACTATTGTAGCCGCGAAATCCCGCCATAGGGCACCTATCAGGACAAATTCATCAGCCAAGCTCGCTGTGTAGCAGGCAGCCGCCTCAAGGACTGTCTCGATCTGTAACAGAAAGACGGGTTTTGAGCCCCTACCTGTTACAGATCGAGACAAACTGGCAGGCCCGCCGGCACAATCTCAATCTGTAACATCTAGCCGCCCAAATCAGGTCTAACTGTTACAAATCGAGATAAACAGGAAGGCAGGGAGCCAATGTCTCAATCTGTAACATCTAGCCGCGCAAATCGACTCTTACTGTTACAGATTGAGACAAATAGGCAGGCGGGCAAATAAGATCTCGATCTGTAACATCAGGCGACCCAAAACGGACCCAGGTGTTACAGATTGAGATTGTTTTGGAGCAAGCGCGGCACTGGCGGACTATTCCACATTTAGCTCTTGCATAACTGTGCATAGTGTATATATACTGTGCTTACCGGTTATATACACATGTAGCCCAACAGCTAAGGAGCCGCTGTGGACATTATCCTATCCAATTCGAGCGACAAGCCCATCTACGAGCAGATATCCTCGCCTGTCTCTTATACACATCTGACGCTGCCGACGAAGAGGATAGTGTAGAT
>URPB01000138.1:0-3913 GCA_900549575.1 uncultured Collinsella sp. | reverse complement strand
GATCTACACTATCCTCTTCGTCGGCAGCGTCAGATGTGTATAAGAGACAGGTAACGTTGCGGAGATTGACGTCATTTTGGGGTCCGGCGCGGCGCGAAGCATGCCTTTTTGTCCTGGCGGGGTTTGCCTGCCGACTCAAATCGCCGGTCGAAGGCGTCCTTGGGACCAATATGGTGTGTCCGGCGTGTATGCAGCCGTCCTGGCTTGCTGAATACTCCCAAAAATGCACGGCGCTCCCCAGGGGACCCGTGCGCGCAGCGAAAACCATGCCCATGTCGTTATCCGCATCGCCATTTTGCTGCACTGACTTTTCTGAATGCCGGGCTCGAATTAGTTAACCTGCCTCCCGTGTGGCTCCGGAGGGGCGGGGCATAAGGTTTATCGCGAGTTCCGCACGAGCCGAAGGCCACTTAATGTGGCCTTCGTGCGAGCAGGACTGCCCGAGCAGGAAACCTTACGCCCCGCCCCTCCGGAGCCACACGGGAGGCATCGCTAAGTTATCCCCCGGCATTCAGAAAATCTAAGTGCCAAAAAATAAGATTTTTTGACTCCGTGTTGTATAACCCGCCATTCGTGGGTACCATTCAACGCGTACGCAAACAAAAAGGGTTAATTCGCGTGGTATAACCGCGCGGCCCAAAAAGGAGGAGACAAGCATGTCGTCTTTGAAGCCGCTTGCAGATCGTGTTCTGGTCAAGCCCGACGAGGCCGAGCAGAAGACCGCTTCTGGTCTGTATATCGCCAGCAACGCTCAGGAGAAGCCGCAGCGCGGCACCATCGTTGCCGTGGGCGCCGGCAAGGTCAACGACAAGGGTGAGCGCATCCCCATGGATGTTCAGGTCGGCGACGTTGTCATCTACGGTAAGTTCGGTGGCAACGAGGTCAAGGTCGACGGCGAGAAGTATCTGCTGATGCGCGCCGACGACATCTACGCCGTCGTCGAGGCCTAGTCTCGTCGGAATCTCTGATTCGTCTTTGAACGCGCCCGCCGCATAGGACTCGGAAGCGGCGACGCGAGTCACGTTTCTTTTGGAGGATTACCTACCATGGCAAAGAACATTACGTTCAACACCGATGCCCGCGCTAAGCTTGCCAAGGGCGTCAACACTCTGGCCGACGCCGTTACCGTCACCATGGGCCCCAAGGGTCGCTACGTTGCGCTGCAGCGCACGTTCGGTGCCCCGACCATCACCAACGACGGCGTTTCCGTCGCCAAGGAGATCGAGCTCGAGGACAACATCGAGAACATGGGCGCTCAGCTGGTGAAGGAGGTCGCCACCAAGACCAACGACACCGTGGGTGACGGCACCACCACCGCAACCCTGCTCGCCCAGGCTATCGTCAACGACGGTCTGCGCAACGTCGCCGCTGGCGCCAACCCGCTGGCCATTCGTCGCGGCATCGACAAGGCCGTTAACGCCGCCGTCGCCGAGATGAAGAAGCAGGCCAAGCCGGTCGAGACCAAGGAACAGATCGCTTCCGTCGGCACCATCTCCGCCGGTGACCCCGAGGTCGGCGAGAAGATCGCCGAGGCCATGGAGGTCGTGGGCAAGGACGGCGTCATCACCGTCGAGGATTCCCAGACGTTCGACATCACCATCGACACCGTCGAGGGCATGCAGTTCGACAAGGGCTATGTCTCCGCTTACTTCGTCACGGACAACGACCGCATGGAGGCCGTGATGAAGGATCCGTACATCCTCATCACCGACCAGAAGATCTCCAGCGTTCAGGATATCATGCCCGTTCTCGAGGCTGTCCAGCGCGCTGGCCGTGGCCTGCTCATCATCGCTGAGGACATCGACGGCGAGGCTCTGCCTACCCTGGTCCTCAACAAGATCCGTGGCGCCCTCAACGTCTGCGCCGTTAAGGCCCCGGGCTACGGCGATCGCCGCAAGCGCATCCTCGAGGACATCGCCGTCCTCACCGGTGGCCAGGCTGCCCTGGACGAGCTGGGCGTGAAGGTCGCTGACATCACCGCCGATATGCTCGGTACCGCTAAGTCCGTCACCATCTCTAAGGACAACACCGTCGTCGTCGGCGGCGCTGGCTCCAAGGAGGCCATCGACGCCCGTATCGCTCAGATCAAGGGTGAGATGGAGAACACCACCTCTGACTTCGACCGTGAGAAGCTCCAGGAGCGCCTGGCCAAGCTCTCCGGTGGCGTTGCCGTCATCAAGGTCGGCGCTGCTACCGAGTCCGAGCTCAAGGAGATCAAGCACCGCGTCGAGGATGCCCTGCAGGCTACCCGCGCTGCTGTCGAGGAGGGCATCGTCGCCGGCGGTGGCGTCGCCTTCATGGACGCTGCTCCTGCGCTCGACGCTGTCGAGATCGACGACCCCGAGGAGAAGATCGGCGTCGACATCGTCAAGAAGGCTCTGACCGCTCCGGTCGCTACCATCGCCAAGAACGCTGGCTTTGAGGGCGCTGTCGTGGTCGACAAGGTTGCCGAGCTGCCTGCTGGCCAGGGTCTCAACTCTGCCAACGGTGAGTGGGGCGACATGATCGAGATGGGCGTCCTCGACCCCGTCAAGGTCAGCCGCGTCACCCTGCAGAACGCTGCTTCTGTCGCCAGCCTGATCCTCATCACCGAGGCCACCGTCTCCGATGTGCCCAAGAACACTCAGCTTGAGGACGCTATCGCTGCTGCCACCGCTGGTCAGCAGGGCGGCGGTATGTACTAAGGCCGACAAGGTCTAGAACTCCCACCGGGAATCCGGGGGCGTGACGGGGGTTTCTCTCCGGAACGTCCTCGGACATGCAAAGAGGCTCCTATTTGGCAAGGTGTTTTTTAGAATCCATTTTGCGCTCGGCCTCGAAGGCCTGCCTGTCCCAATCGAGCGGAAGTCCGGCCTCGACCCATGCCTCGTAGGCCCTCCTTATGGGCTTGAGCTCCCTTTGGCCCCTCTCCAGCATCGAGATGTACTTCTCGCTGGTGCCCAGTATGGACGCCGCCCTCACCTGGCTGACCTTCGCCGCGCGCCTGGCCGCCACGAGCTCCGAGGCGTCCTCGGGCCTCCTGATCTCGTGCGGGCGCATCAGCGCCCGGTACGCCTCCCTGGCCACGTAGCGCTTGAGGCACCTCATGACCTCCCTGTCGCTCTTTCCCCGCCCCCTGGCCCTCTCGGCGTACTCGGCGGTCTCGGGGTCGCGCATGACCCTCTGCCTCGCGATCTCGTGCAGCGCGCTGTTCGCCTGCCGGTCGCCGCCCCTGTTGAGCCTGTGCCTCACGGTCTTGCCGCTCGAGGCGGGGACGGGGCAGGCGCCGCATATCGCCGCGAACGACGCCTCGGAGCGCAGCCTGCCCGGGTTGTCCCCGGCCGCGACCGCGAGCTTGGCCGCGCTCACGGGCCCGCACCCGTACATCGCCAGCAGCGCGGGGCAGTTCTCCTCCAGGGACGCCTCGATCGCGCGCTCCATGTCGAGCGCCGCGTCGCGCGCCGCCGCCCACAGGTCCGCCAGCGCGCCGAGCGCGGCGCCCAGCGCGCCCTCGGCGCGCACGGAGGGGAGCTCCTCCATCAGCCTCGGTCCTCCCATGCCGCGGAACCTCGACCTGGATTGGCTACACTGATGTGGACAGTTCCGGGAGGGGCGCAGGAGACGGGAGGGCCGTATATGAGGGACCCCAGGCACCCGAGGCATTTCACCGACGAGTTCAAGAGGCAGATAGTCGACCTCTACAACGCCGGCAAGCCCAAGCGCGAGATCATGGACGAGTACGACCTCGGCAAGAGCACCGTGGAGAGGTGGATCAAGTCGATAAACGCGACCGGCTCGCCGCGCGCCGCGGACAACCGCACGCCCGAGCAGAACCGGATCCTGGAGCTCGAGCGCGAGAACCGCAGGCTCCGGATGGAGGTTGTTAGCGTCAATATAATTTTCACCATTTCCACCAACGCATTTTCGCCAATCG
>URPB01000137.1:0-3924 GCA_900549575.1 uncultured Collinsella sp. | reverse complement strand
CGTCGGCAGCGTCAGATGTGTATAAGAGACAGATCAAAGACGGCGCCACCGTAGCCGAGATGCTTCCCACCGCAGGCTTTTTGGTGCTCATCGCGCTGACGTCGCTTGCTTTTGGCGCCGCGGCTGGTGTCACCTGCAGCCATGCGAGCTGCGGATTCGCCAAGAACCTGCGTCACGACCTGTTCTACAAGATCCAGACGTTCAGCTTTGCCAACATCGATGAGTTCTCGAGCTCCTCACTCGTCACGCGCCTGACCACCGATATCAACAACGTGCAGCAGGCCTTTATGATGATCATCCGTATTGCCGTGCGCGCGCCGCTGGTATTGATCTTCGCCTTTACCATGGCGTTTATCATGGGCGGCAGCGTCGCCATGGTCTACCTGGTCATCATTCCGCTGCTGGGCTTTGGACTGTTCTTTATCATCTTTAAGGTGCGCCCCATCTTCTCGCGCGTGTTCCACAAGTACGACGCCCTTAACGAGTCCGTTGAGGAAAACGTCACCGGCATGCGCGTGGTCAAGAGCTATGTGCGCGAAGACTTTGAGAAGGAGAAGTTCGCGACCGCCGCGCGCGACGTCCAGATGGACTTCACCCGCGCCGAGAAGCTGCTCGCCTTTAACAACCCCATGATGAACATCTGCGTCAACGGCGCGTTTGTCGTCATCATCTACCTGGGCTCCAAGCTCATCATCACGAGCCAGGGCACGCTGTTCGACGTGGGCCAGCTCTCCTCGACCTTTACCTATGGTTTCCAGATTCTCATGAGCCTGATGCAGCTGTCGATGATCTTTGTCATGGTGACCATGGCCGACGAATCGGCACACCGCATTGCCGAGGTGCTGGCCGCCGAGCCCACGATCGCCGGTCCCGCCGAGCCCGCGCTCGAGGTTGCCGACGGTTCCATCGACTTTGACCACGTGAGCTTTAAGTATTCCAAGCATGCGAAGCGCCAGGCGCTCGACGATATCGACCTGCACATTACGAGCGGCGAGACCATCGGCATCATCGGCGGCACCGGCTCGGCCAAGTCCACGCTCGTTAACCTCATCGCCCGCCTGTACGACACCACCGAAGGCGCTGTGCGCGTGGGCGGCGTGGACGTGCGCGACTACGACCTGGACGCGCTGCGTCACCAGGTCGCCATGGTGCTGCAGAAAAACGTGCTGTTTAGCGGCACCATCGCCGAGAACCTGCGTTGGGGCGACCCGAACGCCACCGACGAGGAAGTCCGCGAGGCAGCGCATCTGGCCTGCGCCGACGAGTTTGTCGACGGTTTCCCCAAGGGCTACGACACCTGGATCGAACAGGGCGGCTCCAATGTTTCGGGCGGTCAGAAACAGCGCCTGTGCATTGCACGCGCCCTGCTGCGTCGCCCCAAGATCTTGATCCTGGACGACTCCACCAGCGCCGTCGACACCAAGACTGACGCCAAGATTCGCGCAGGGCTGGCAAGCTATCTGCCCAACACGACCAAGCTCATCATCGCTCAGCGCATCAGCTCCGTGCAGGACGCAGACCGCATCATTGTCATGGAGGGCGGCCGTATCGCGCAGATCGGCAACCATGACGAGCTGCTTAAGACAAGCGAGATCTACCGCGAGACCTTTACCTCGCAGAACAAGATGTCTGCCGAGGGCGAAGGGGCCGTCGAGGCCAACACCGAGGCATCCGCAACGCAAACTCAGACCCAGGAAGGAGGCGAGGCACATGAGTAAGGCAACGACCGCCGAGCGCGCGCTCAACCGCAAGGGCGGCACCATGTCGCGCCTCATCAAGACGCTCTTTGGCTTCTATCCTGTGCTTTTGCCCCTCGTCGTCGCCGGCGTGGTGCTCTGCGCCATCATCAACTCCATCGGCGCGACCTTCCTGCAGAGCGCCCTGCAAATTATTAGCGAATCGTGGCAGTCGGGCGATTGGGAAGCCGCACAGCCCAAGATCGCACAGCTCGTGACCACCCTCGCCTGCATCTACGGCGTCGGCGTCCTGTCCTCGCTCTTCTGGAACCGCGCCATGGCTATCGTCACGCAGGGCTCGCTCGAGAAGCTGCGCGAGATGATGTTCAACCGCATGCAGGACCTGCCGATCCGCTACTTCGACACGCACCAGCGCGGCGATATCATGAGCCACTACACCAACGACATCGACACGCTGCGTCAGATGATCAGCCAGTCGCTGCCCAACCTGCTCATGACGATCATCATCATCGTCACGGTGTTCTTTATCATGCTGTACTACAGCGTGTGGATGTGCTTGGTCATCATCGCCGGCGTCGCCTTTATGACCTTTATGACCAAGCTGCTCGGATCCAACTCCGCGCGCTTCTTCATTGCGCAGCAGACCGAGCTTGGCGTGGTCGAGGGCCATATCGAGGAGGTCATGAACGGCCAGAAGGTCGTCAAGGCGTTCTGCCACGAGTCTGCCGCCGAGGCCGATTTTGACGAGCGCAACGAAAAGCTCTTCGAGGTCTCCCAGAAGGCCAACATGTACGCCAACATCCTCATGCCCATCCTTATGAACCTGGGCAACCTGCTCTACGTGCTGGTCGCACTGGCGGGCGGCATTTTCCTGGCGCTGGGCGTGCCCAACCTGAGTATCTCGGGCATGGCGCTGTCCATCGCCGTCGTGGTGCCGTTCCTCAACATGACCAAGCAGTTCTGCGGACAGATCGGCCAGATCTCGCAGCAGATCAACGCCGTGGTCATGGGCCTCGCCGGCGCCGACCGCATCTTTGAGCTCATCGACGAGAAGCCCGAGGCCGACGAAGGCTACGTGACGCTCGTCAACGCACAGGTGAACCCCGAGACTTGGGAGTTCGAGGAGGCTGACCACCACACCGGCATGTGGGCATGGAAACATCCGCACCGCGCAACCGGCGAGATCGAGTACGTGCCGCTGCGCGGCGATCTGGTTATGGACAACGTGGACTTTGGTTACACGCCCGACCACGAGGTGCTGCACGGCGTGTCTGTGTTTGCCAAGCCGGGCCAGAAGGTCGCGTTTGTCGGCGCAACCGGTGCCGGCAAGACGACCATCACCAACCTCATCAACCGCTTCTACGACATCGCCGACGGCAAGATCCGCTACGACGGCATCAACGTCAACAAGATCCGCAAGGCCGACCTGCGCCGAAGCCTGGGCGTCGTGCTGCAGGACGTGAACCTGTTCACCGGCACCGTGATGGATAACATCCGCTACGGCAACCTAGACGCCACCGACGAGGAGTGCATCGCGGCGGCAAAGCTCGCGGGCGCGGACGACTTTATCACCCGCCTACCCGACGGCTATGACACCATGCTCACCGGCAACGGCGCCCAGCTGTCGCAGGGCCAGCGCCAGCTGATTTCGATCGCGCGCGCCGCCGTCGCCGATCCGCCGGCAATGATTCTGGACGAAGCAACGAGTTCCATCGACACCCGCACCGAGGCCATCGTGCAGGCGGGCATGGACAAGCTCATGGAGGGCCGCACGACGTTTGTCATCGCGCACCGCTTGTCCACCGTGCGCAACTCCGACGCGATCATCTGTCTGGATCACGGCCGCATCATCGAGCGCGGCAACCACGACGAACTGATCGCCAAGCGGGAGGATCCCGCCCTGCCCCTGAATCAACGGCTGCTGCTGGAGGAGGAAATCGCCATGCGGCAAAACGCCGGAACGCTGCAAGACGGCTACAATGCCTTTTATTATTATATGATTCTGTTTTTCACCGACTACGCCCCTCTGCTACTGGGCTTTGTGATCATCGTGCTGCTGTCGCCGGTTTTCACACGGGAGACCGCTTCCAGAACCGATTCCCTGATTTTATCCAGCCGCCGCGGGAAAAGCGGCGTTATTCTGGCCAAGTTTCTGGCTTCCCTGCTGGCCGTCACCATGGCCTTCGCCTGTATCATCGGCTTTTACGCCTGCCTGGTGGGGTTCACC
>URPB01000136.1:0-4019 GCA_900549575.1 uncultured Collinsella sp. | reverse complement strand
ACGAGATTGCCTCTTGTCTCGTGGGCTCGGAGATGTGTATAAGAGACAGCGTCCAATCATCGCGGGGACGGCCCGCGGCGAATAGAAAGGAACGACCATGGACATCACCAGGAACATGAACGGAGCCAGAGCGCTCGTCGTGGGCGCAGGGCTCGCGCTCTCGCTCGCAATGGGCGCCGCCCCGACGCCAGCTCTGGCAGCCGGGCGCGTTGGAACCACAAAAGTAATGGTCAGGACCGAGATCGACAACGTAGAGTTCAAAGTTCCGACGGTTATTCCCTTCGTCGCCAAGGCCGACGGCACGCTTCAGGGCCCCTCAGAAGACGCGACCACCATCGACAATCATTCGGCCTACGGCATCCATGTCACCAACATGAAGATCGACGCCATGAACACCTGGACCATTGCCGCCGACGCCAAGGCCGGAACCGCGCAGAATTCCATCGACTTTAAGGTCGGCCCCAACGGCGCACTCCAGAACGCCAGCGCCGCAATGCAGGAGACGGGCCTCGATCTTTCCAAGAATGCAGCCTTCGACATGGGCTACCAGGGCATTGCCGGCGGCACGGACAAAATTAAGCTCAAGACAAGCGGAAACGTCGCCCGCGTCACGCGCGACATCTTCCACGTAACCGGCGAAGGCGATCAGGTTGCAACGATCACCTGGACGGTCGAGCCCGGTGCGCACACGGCATAAGGCCGTTGCCCTGGCCGCCGCCATCGGCATCTTGGCGTTTGGCCCAGCCATGGCCTTTGCCCAGCAAGAACAGGCGCAGGCCGCCACGCAAGTGACGGTCGACCTCTCGGGGCTCGACCGCGGCGACCGCCAGGAACCATTGGCGCAGACAGGCGATGGACGATGGCTCTTGGCAGCAGGCGCCACAGCAGCAGGCGCGGGAACCGCCGGCCTCGGCCTGCACATCAAACGCAGCCAGAAACAAAACACGGACAGGCCGCACTAAATTAGCTAAGGAGACCCCATGGCATCGAAGAACCTTTTGCCCGTCGTCGCACTCTGCGGCGCGCTCGCAACCGGAACGCCTGTCGCCGCTTGGGCGACTCCTGTCATGGCAGACTCCTTACCAGCAGCCCTAAGCTCCGCATCAAATCCGTCGAGCGCCATTGCGTGCAAGCGTTTTTCGATCGCACAGGCTGCAATCTCAACCTCGGGATGCCTTCGTCGTAATACGGACGGTTCGATAGTCGTGGATATCAATCGTTCGAACAAGGCAAACGGCTCCCAGGCGGGGTACGCCGTCTGCACGTGGCGCTCGGTTGTGCTCGACGCAGATGGCGATCCATGCAATTTAGCGCTGCGCATCGACATCGCTTCGATCGATGACTCGGCGAACGGAGCGAAGGTCGCCTTCGACGGTGCGTTTTTCGAGAAAGGAGGCGGTATATGTCTGGGCTGCGCCGCCGCGAATGCAGACGACACGCAGCCCACCCTCTCATTCACGGCATCGTTGCGGCTGACCAAAGCCGACACCGATGCCATCGCGGCGGGAGAAGCGTCCCTGCTGTTCTACGCCGTCAGCACCAAAGACACAGACGCTCATTTCGAGAAGCCAGCCGGATCACTCAGCCTTACACGAGGGATAGAGGCAGGCCCTATTGAAATCGATGTCCACGCGCAAAGCAGGCAACGCATTCTTGCCGACCCGGCGCTTCTCGAAATGGAGTGGAACGGATCAGGAGCCATCGGAATTCTCCCCTCCGCGCTTGACGCCAAGACGTTCCCCTCAAACGACGAACCCATCAACGCAACCATACAAGAAGAGAGCGCGGACAAAGAAGCAGGTGCGGGCGACACGCCGTCGCCGACAAACAGCGTCACAGCTTCTTTCGAAGCACCGAATGAGCCCACTGCCGATCCAAACGATCCCGAGCTCGCGGACAGTCTGGGGCTTGCTAATCCTCAAGAGATCGATGAAGGCAACTGCTGCGTGCTTGCCGCGCTCGACCACACAGAGGTCATCGACGCTGCGGACATCGAAGTCGCCGCCGCCAATCAACCCGTCCGCAAGTCGGCCATCATCGCATTTCCCGAATCCATCGAAGTCGTCTTTTTGCCATCGGGCGAGGTCGTGGCTCCAACACTGCTCACCTTGTTGGGCGCCAAGAATACTCGAAACGAAATTAAAAAGGTCACGGTTGTCGACCCTGCAACCACCGCCAAGCTGCGTCTATACGCCGTTGCTCCAGATGGAGGCAAGACCTTGGAATTCGATGGCGACACACTCCTAGCCTGGCGACGTCTGGACATTATGCAAGACGTCTCGTATCAGATCGAACTCGTAGGGTTTGATCGTGCCCGCGATGCCAATATCATCGCCGCGGCTATTGAATCCCCACAGCGGCTTATGACACTGCGCTTTGACTACTATCCCTATGTCCCGACAACCACCTGAGGCTTAAATGCTGCGCATCATTCCTAATACCACTTATATAACGTATTAGACGGGTCGCGATGTGCCTCGCATTTCGTTCTGCTACGATTGCCACGTTGGCATCAATACAGGAGGGCTCATGCCGGGCTTGGGAACAATCATCAACGTTGTGCTTTTAGTTGCGGGCGGTCTTTTGGGATTAGCGGGCGGCCGCTTCATTACACCGCGCATCCAAGACACGCTCATGAAAGCATCGGGGCTGTGCGTCCTGTTTATCGGCCTTGGCGGCACCATGCAAAAGATGCTCCTTATCGATGGAAAGGCGCTGGCGACCACTGGTACCACCATGCTCATTGTCTCGTTCGCCCTCGGCTCGCTCATCGGCGAGGCCATCAACTTGGAGGCCGCCATTGAAAACCTTGGCGAATGGCTCAAGCGCAAAACCGGCAGCGAGGGCGATAACGAGTTCACCAACGCTTTCGTCTCGACTTCACTCACCGTGTGTATCGGCGCCATGGCCATTGTGGGATCGATCCAGGACGGTCTGCTCGGTGACTGGTCAACGCTTGCCCTGAAAGGCGCATTGGACTGCATCATCGTCTGCACCATGACGGCGTCGCTTGGCCGCGGCTGCATTTTCTCCGCCCTGCCCGTCGCCGTGTTCCAGGGGACGATCACGTTGTTTGCCGGCGCACTCTCCCCCATTATGACCACGGCAGCCCTCGACAGCCTTTCGCTCGTAGGCTCCATGCTCATCTTCTGCGTCGGCGTCAACCTCATCCGTCCTCAGACCTTCCGCACGGCCAATATGCTCCCCTCCGTCGTCATCGCCGTCATCTACGCCCTCCTGTTCTAAATCTATCTACGCAGCAGTATCTCGAACACCTGTTTGATGCTGTGCTATGATATGAGGTCACCGAAGCTGCGTTAGGAGAGGAGAAGCGGTGGCCGACCAGGACATCAAGATGCTCATCGAGCGCATTATGGCCGAGGCCCGGACCCATCAGTCCGCCCGTTTCTCACATGAAGTCTACGCAGACGAGCCGATTCTCAAGACCGGCCGACAGATGCAGAACTTCCTCCCCGACCAGTACCGCAAAATGCGTGAGATATCGCGTTGGCAAGAAGACCCCAAGGGCGGCGCGGGCCGCTGGCTATCGGAGGCCGAGCTTTTCTACCGCCAAGGCTTGCTGATGGCCGATTTTGAGGACGACTGCCCCTACAACGGCACCTTTAAGTCGTACTTTCCCACCTACAACGCCATGAGCGACCGGCAGTTGCGCGGCTACTTTACCTGGCGTGCCCAAGTGCGCCGCGGAACCGTCGAGGAAACGTCTACGTCCTTTGCCTTTCTGTATCTCTATGAGCTGATCTGCGGCATTGGCGTAGATAATCCGCTCGAAGGTTTTAACAAGATCAAGGCCTTTTGGGATGTCTATCGCGCCTTCGAGCCCGGCATCGACCGGTTTGCACGCGTGTGGCTGCAGGATTACGCCGTGTTCCACGGGCTTGACCCCAAGCTGCTTCGTGATTCTAAAACCGTCATGTTCGATAACGCCCTTATCGAGCTGCGGCGCGCGGCACGAGACCTTGTACCAGCACCGGCGCCGTCCGGCCAGACCCCTACGC
>URPB01000135.1:0-4028 GCA_900549575.1 uncultured Collinsella sp. | reverse complement strand
CGGCGTCTTTGTCCCGGCCGACTTCTTCGCCCGCTTCCTTCGCGACCGCCTGGGCCGCGAGAACGTCATCTTCACCTCGGGCACCGACTGCTACGGCTCGCCCATCATGGAGAGCTACCGCAAGCTCAAGGAGAACGAGGGCTACGATAAGTCCATCGGCGAGTATGTCGAGTCCAATCACTCCCGCCAGGCCGCGACCCTCAACAACTACAACATCAGCTGCGATATCTACGGCGGCTCAGGCCTTGAGCCGGCTGCGCAGATTCACAACGAGGTAACCGGCGAGATTATCAAGCGCCTGCACGAGCAGGGCACCATCTCCAAGCGCTCCACGCTGCAGTTCTACGATGCCAAGGCTGGCACGTTCCTCAACGGCCGCCAGGTGATCGGCCGCTGCCCCATCCAGGGCTGCAAGTCCGAGAAAGCCTACGCCGACGAGTGCGACCTGGGTCACCAGTTTGAGCCCGAGGAGCTCATCGCGCCCAAGAGCCAGCTCACCGGCGAGGTGCCCGAGCTGCGCCCAGTCGACAATCTCTACTTTGATCTGCCGGCCTACCTCGACTTTATGAAGACCTATACCGCCAAGCTCGCCCAGAACCCGCAGGTTCGCTCCGTGGTCTCCAAGACCATGGAGGAGTGGCTGCTGCCGGCTCAGCTCTACATCCAGAACAAGTTCCGCGAGGCCTTCGATGCCGTCGAGGACCAGCTCCCCGAGCACACCGTGCTGGAGCCCGAGGGCAACAAGAGCAGCTTTACCGTCACCTTCCCCAGCTGGAAGGAGCGCGACGACGCCCACGCGGTGCTCGCCAACGGCGGCGTGCGCTTCCGCAGCGGCAAGGCACTCGTGCCCTTCCGCATCACCGGCAACATCGACTGGGGCGTTCCGGTGCCCGAGGTCGACGGCGTGACTGACGTCACCTGCTGGTGCTGGCCCGAGAGCCTGTGGGCGCCCATCAGCTATACGCGCACCGTGCTCGCGCGCGATGCCAAGGCAGCCGGCGTGACCGAGGGTGTCGCCGCCCAGGACGCCGCCCTCATGGGCGAGCCCGCCGCCGACTCCACGCAGGTGCCCGCACCCACCTACCAGCACAGCTCGCTCGACTGGCGCGACTGGTGGTGCTCTGACGACGCTCAGATTTACCAGTTCATCGGTCAGGACAACATCTATTTCTACTGCATCGCGCAGACCGCCATGTGGGAGGCCCTGGGCTGGGACCTCACGCAGAGCACCGTCAGCGCCTGCTACCACCTGCTCTACATGGGCAAAAAGGCCAGCTCGTCCTCGCAGACGCCTCCCCCGCCGGCAGACGACCTGCTCAACCACTACACCTGCGAGCAGATGCGCGCGCACTGGCTGTCGCTCGGCCTATCCGAAAAGCCGGTGAGCTTTAGCCCCAAGGCATACGACACGCGTGTGACCGGCAAGGACAAGGACGGCAACGAGGTACGCGCCTGCGACGACAAGCGCGTTATCGACCCGGCCCTTAAGGAGAGCGCGCTGCTGACCGGCGTGTTCAACCGTCTGGCCCGCAGCTGCTTCTACGGCGTCGCCGTCAAGGAAGGCGACGAGAGCCCCTACCGCAACGGCTGCATCCCCGCCGGTGCCGCTTCTGACACCGTGGTCGAAGCCGCCCAGCAGGCAGCCCTCGCCTTTGAGCAGGCCATGTACAAGTTCGAGACGCACCGCGCGCTTGCCGTGTGCGACGACTACCTGCGCGCCGCCAACAAGCGCTGGAGCGACGCCTCCAAGGCCGCCAACAAGCTCGAGGGTAACGAGGCAAACGCCGCAATGACGCAAGCGCTCGTCGACGCCTTTACCGAGCTGCGCGTGGCGACCGTGCTCATGCACGGTATTGTGCCGGCCGGCTGCGAGCTCATCTGCAAGTACTTCGACGTTGACCCGGTCGCCTTCTTTAGCTGGGATAACATCTTCGCCTCCACGGATGAGTTTGTGGAGAGCTTGGGCGAGAAGCCCGGCGAGCACCGCGTAAAGCCGCTGCCCCCGCGCTTCGACTTCTTCAGCAAGCACGAGAGCCAGTACTAGGCAACAGCAACGCGCCCGGGAATGATTATTCTGGGACGGGGATTAAAAAATCATTCCCGGGCGACGCAAAGTAGTCTTTTTGGGACGGGGATCATTAAATGATTTTTTAATCCCCGTCCCAGAATAATCATTTAGGTGGAAGGAAAGACGGATGTCCAAGCCGCGTCGTCGTAAGCAGAAAAAGCAGGTTAAGCCCGAGCTCAAGCTCAGGCAGTTTGCCGCCACCGAGCTTTCCGACCAGCTTGCCGCCCAACACTCCGCCGCCGACCTGCCGCGCTTTATGGTCGACACGGTCGCCGGCGCCTATGCGCCCGCCGAGGCCGAGCTCATGATCAAGGGCTTCGGCGCCGCGGCCACACGCCCGGTCACGCTGCGCGCCAACACGCTCAAGGCAACCGCCGAGGACATCGCTGCGGCGCTCGATGCCGCCGGCATCGCTCACAACCCCGTCACCTGGTACCCAGACGCCTTCATCCTGCCCGAGGCCCAGGTTTCCGACCTGTGGGATCTCGACATCTACCGCGACGGCAAGATCTACCTGCAGAGCCTGTCGTCCATGATGCCGCCGCTGGTCCTGGGCGCTCAGGCAGGCGAGGACATCCTGGACATGTGCGCAGCCCCT
Organism: uncultured Collinsella sp.; assembly: GCA_900549575.1. GTDB lineage: Bacteria > Actinomycetota > Coriobacteriia > Coriobacteriales > Coriobacteriaceae > Collinsella. The sequence continues at coordinate 1,362 of URPB01000135.1, read as the reverse complement.
GGCGGCAAGACGACGCAGATCGCCGCCCTCACGCAGGGGCAGGCGCACCTTACCGCCTGCGAGATGAGCATTCCCCGCGCCGAGAAGCTCGAAGCCAACCTCCACCGCCAAGGCGCAAAAAACGTGCCCGTCATGCGCATCGACGCACGCGAGCTCGACGAGTTCTTCCGCTTTGACCGTATCCTGCTCGACGCTCCCTGCACCGGCACGGGCACCGTCGTCAGCGGCAACGAGAAGAGCCTGCGCGGCCTCACCGAGCAGTTGCTCGGCAAGTGTGCCCGCTCGCAGCGAGCACTTCTGGACCGCGCCATGGGAGCCCTCAAACCGGGCGGCACGCTCGTCTATTCGACTTGTTCGATCTTGCCGCAGGAAAACGAGGACGCCCTGCAAGAGGCCCTCGACAAGCATATGGACTGCGAGCTCATCCCCCTCGACGGCACGCCAAGCGAAAGTGAGGCACGCCGTGCCCAGGAAGCTGGTGAGGAGCCGCGCATCGAGTCCAACGCCCTGACCGAGGCCATTGCCGCGGGTCAGGTATCGGCCATCGCCAACGGCCTGCCCGGCACGCTCACCATTCCGCCCAGCCGCGAATTTGAGGGCTTCTACATTGCCCTGATCCGAAAACGCAGCTAGCGCACGGATCCAAAACTCAACAAGCTATCTCTGTGCGCGTTTGCTCTGCTGGTCGCGATGCTGTTTAAGCGTCGCGCGCTCCTTGCGTTCGGCCCTTTTGCCCTTAATGGCCGTGACCACAAAGTAGATGACCGCGGCGGCAACAATTGCGCCCACACACAGGCCAATCGAGCCAAACATTGCTGTCAATTCCATACCGCGTCACCTCTCTTTTAAACGGGACTTTCAAGATAGCACCTCGATCACCGCCACCACAGCTCCTTCACGTTCGCCGGCCCTTCGGTCTAACGGATGGCGCGGCGGGGAAAAATCAACTCGTCAAACGATTTAGCAAGCACAACGCTGCCGGCACCCTGCCGGCCGTCATCACATAGAATCGAGCCCACATGGATACCCTCAACGATCTAAATGAGCGCGTCGACGCCTTCGTCGGCACCAGCTCCTTCGACACGCCCGCCGCGGCAAACGACCAAGCTCCCATCGATGTGCCCGCCGAGGTTCACGAGGACATCGTCGCCTCGGTCGATTTCTCCGAGGTCGAGCTTGCGGACGAATTTACCGAGCCCCAGGTGGCCGTAACTCCCAACGGTCTTTTGCCCATGGAGCCGCTGCCCATCGACGGGCGCCTGCGCAAGGCGGCCCTTCGCATGCCCGATGAGATTGAGGAGGCCAGCGGCTTTACGCTCTTTGGCCGCCGCATCAAATCGCTCATCTACACCACCGACGTGG
>URPB01000134.1:0-4094 GCA_900549575.1 uncultured Collinsella sp. | reverse complement strand
CGAGCGCGTACATGACGGCCTGACGGACCTTGACGTTGTTCCAAGGCTCCTTGGCGACGTTGAACATGATGAAGCGGGTGCCGAAACCCTGGACGTTATCAATCTTGCAGCCGGCGCTCTCGAGCTGGTCGACGGCGTCAGCGGTGACGAGCTCCATAACGAGCGTGGAGCCCTCCTGCTGAGCGGTAACGCGAGCGGTGGGGTCGGTCAGGATGCTGTACTGGATTTTCTTATCCTCGGCAGCATACTCACCGTTGTACTCGGGGTTGGGAACCAGGGTGATCTCGGTATCGGAGATAGAGTCGTACATCCAGGGGCCGGAACCGATCGGCTGCTTGGCGCGATCCTCCTCGGACTGGGTAGCCGGGGTAACGCGGATGATGGCCAGACGATCCTTGAGCAGGGAGAAGTTGGGGACCTTGGTCTTGACCGTTACAGTGCTGGCGTCCTTGGCCTCGATGGACTCGAAGGGCTGGAAGAACGGAGCATAGGTAGCGGAAGCAGCGCAAGCGGTGTAGGAAGCGACGACGTCGTCAGCGGTGACCTCGGTGCCATCGGAGAACTTGGCGCCCTTGCGGATGGTGACCTCGAAGGTGGTGTCGTCCACGGACTTGGGATCGTCGGTGGCGAGCTCGTTGAAGGTGCTGTAGTCGTGGTAATCGATGCCGTAAAGACCCTCGACGACGTGCCAGTTAGCGCCCAGGCCCACAGCGGAGCCGGTGCTGGCGGGGTCGAAGCTGGACGGAGCGTAAGCGGAACCAGCGGTGATCACGCCGCCGCCACGGTTGGCGGAATCGGTGGCACCGGAAGCGGAACCTTCGTCGCTAGAGCTGCCACCGCAGCCAGTGAGACCAAGCCCTGCGACAGCAGCGACGCTGCCGGTGAGGCCGAGGAACGAACGCCTGGACATACCCTTGTTGATGATGGCCATGTCTTCTCCTATCAATAGAGAATCTTACCCGGGGGCACCTAGACTTGCCCCCGCGCAACTTGCGGACGATATATACCTTACCTACCGACGAACCCAACTGAGGTGCCGCGCTCGGTGACCGATACATACATACGCTTGAACGGTATTTACTACCGTTCACCGAATTCATTGACAAACGATTCGCCAGACAGTATGTATCGACGAGGTGAGATATCAGTCTTCGTCAACCCGCAGGATAGCAGGGTTATTCACCATGGCTAGTCAAACGTTTTAGCGTTAATAAAACCCGAAATCAGTAGGTAATCGCCGCGAAATAAATGATTGAAAATCGGCAAATCATGTATACCAGTTGTTTAGAAGCGCGTTTAGCTTTCGGAACGGTTGGCCGATGCTTGGGCGCGCTCGGCATTCCATGCAACAAGTGCCTCGTGGACCGCTTTGGCGACATCGGCCGGAACGCCTCGAACTTCTGCAATCTCCTGCTCGCTTGCCGCGCGCAAACGCTTCATCGAGCCAAAATGGCGCATTATGGCACGTTTTCTGGTGGGCCCCACGCCCGGAACGTCGTCAAGCACCGAAACCGTCATAGCCTTATCGCGCAACTCGCGGTGGAACGTAATCGCAAATCGGTGGGATTCATCGCGAACCTGCTTGATCAGATAAAGCGAAGCGGAGCCGGTCGGTAGCACGACGGGAGTCTCGTCCCACGGCACGAAAACCTCCTCATCGGCCTTTGCCAAGCCACAGACTGGTATATCGAGGCCGAGCGCCTCAAGTTGCTTAATTGCAGCGGTCAATTGCGGCTTGCCGCCATCGACAACGAGCAAATCGGGGCGCGAGCCAAAGCGCTCGTCCGCCATGCGCTCGGGAGCATAGCGACGCCCCAGAACCTCGGACATCGATACGAAGTCGTTCGCCTCGTCCAATTCGGCCTGAATTTTAAAGCGACGATACTGGCCCTTGTCGGCACGGCCGTTGGTAAATACCACCATCGAAGCGACGGTAAAGGTGCCGTGCAACGTCGAGATATCGAAGCACTCGATGCGCAACGGCGGCGCAGGCAGCGCCAGCGCACTTTCGAGCTCCAGGAGCGCCTGATTGGTGCGATCGTCAGCATACCCCGTGCGCATCATGTAGCGCATGAGGGCATGGCGCGCATTTTTGGAAGCCATATCGAGCAGGCGGTGCTTTTCGCCGCGCTGCGGCCTATGGAGATGGCAAGAGCGTTCGCGCTTGGCCGCAAGCCACTCCCCCAATGCTTCGGCATCCTCAAGCTCGACAGAGAGATTGATCTCGGCTGGAATATCAGCCGTCTCGTCGTAATAGCGCTTAAGAAAGCCCGATTGAAGCTCTTCCTCGTCGACATCCAGGCCTTTATCGAGGATAAACTCACAAGTTCGAACCGTTCGGCCCTCGCGAACGACAAAGACACAGGCGGCAGAGATAGTCTCTTCGCGATAGAAGCCGATGACGTCGATATCGACGCTTGATGGAAAAACGACCTGTTGGCGATCGTCCAAGCCCCTAATGACTTCCAGACGACGCTTGACGCGCGCCGCACGCTCAAAATCGAGTGTCTCGGCTGCCTCCGTCATCTCGGACGTAAGCTCGTCGACGACATCCTTGCGATGGCCCGACAAGAAACGTTCGACACGCTCGTGGGCTCGGAGATGTGTATAAGAGACAGGCGCCCGACATGGTAGTCAAAGCAGGGACGCCCGTTTTGCGCGCAAATCATATTGACGATGTCTTCTTCGCCCTTATGAGATTCGACGATGCGGCGGCAGCGGCGCCATTCCGCACAGGATGCCGAGCAAATAGGAATAACCTTGCGTAGCGTATCGATGGTCTCACGCGCCGCACGGCTATCGGTATAGGGGCCAAAATAGCGCGTTCCCGGTTTATGACGCTCTCGCGTGTATTTAATAGCCGGAAACAAGTCGCTCTTGGTAATGGCGATAAAGGGATAGCTTTTATCGTCTTTGAGATCGACGTTAAAGTACGGATGGTACTGGCCAATCAGATTGCGCTCGAGCACCAATGCCTCGTGCTCGGTCTCCACCACGATATAGTCGAAACTCGCCACCAGCTGCATCATGAGCGGAATCTTTTGACGCTCGTCCTGCAGCGTCACGTATTGACGCATACGGGCACGCAAGTTTTTCGCCTTACCCACATAGATGACATCGCCCTTGGCATCTTTCCAAAGGTAGCAGCCGGGTTGCGTGGGAACGCGCGAAACCTGCTCGGCAAGTGTTGGAATGTTGTCGTGACCTGCCACACGCACCTACTTGCGACGAAGCAGCGCCGAGACCTCGGGCATCTTAAAGACGAAGGCAAGGCCAAAAGTCACGGCGAGCGAGACGACGCCTGCAACACAAACGTAGCCCAGGGTAATGAGGATCGAGCCGCCAAGCAGTCCGACAAAGTGCTCAAGTGCCCACATGACGCCGGCGCCCGCGGCAGCGCCCAAGCCACCGAACAATAGGCCGAAGAAACCGCCGTGCAGGATAGACTTGACCTGAAGTCCATGCAGACGACGGCGCAGCCACCACAGTGAGCATCCGACCAAGACCACGTAGTCAACGACGTACGAAAGCGCAATTGCCGGCATACCGTAGCCCAGCACCACGCCAAACAGCAGCACCGAACCGGCCTGACCGATAGCGGAGTACAGGCAATAGCGGCTATAAGGTTTCATATCGAGCAGGGCCGAGAAGCTCTTCTGCATCAGCACGACCACGCCGTAGAGCGGCAGGGAAAGTGCCAGATAGATAAGGAACTCCGACACCAGCGCCACACCGGATTCATCGAACTTGCCGGCGCAGTAGATCATGTTGAGCGGACGGGCGAAGACGATCAGATACATCGCAAACGGAATCAGGAAGAAGAGCATCTGGGCGACACCGCGCGAAATGCCCGTGCGGACGCTGTCGTAATCCTTCTCCTGCGCATCGTGAGAGAGTTCGGTATAGAGTGCCGTCGAAAGCGAGGCGGCGATCAGCGCATAGGGCAATGTGTACCACAGGCGCGCATATGCGATAACGGAAGGGCCGGTCTCGGGCTGCACCACAAGCGCGGCGGCATTAGTAATAGAGGTCGAGACAAACATGCACACCGTGGCGAGCAGCGTCGGGATACCAAGCGCGATCGTCTGTCGCAG
>URPB01000133.1:0-4124 GCA_900549575.1 uncultured Collinsella sp. | reverse complement strand
GTGGGCTCGGAGATGTGTATAAGAGACAGCCATGCTCCAGATGATTGACGCTACGGATCATGTCGGAAGTCTCTTGCGTGGAAAGGCCTTCGATTGGATATTCTTCGGCAATCGACCAAAGAGAATCGCCAGGCTGAACGCGAATGGTCTCGTAGGTAATGTTGGAAACGGACTCGGCATACGCGGCGTGACGAGTGCTAAAGACCGACATAGCGAGGACAAAGAAGAGCGTAAGCGCAACGGCGACGGCGACAATCGTCGGAACCTTCAGGGCAACGCGGGCCGGCGCGACTACAGCCTGCTGATTGCGCGCAGGCTTTACGGTCAAAGGCTGAAAGCCGGAGCGGCCACCCTGAACAACCGTAAAAGTGGGTTCTGCAGGCGTCTCGAGCTTAAGGGCGAGGTTTCCCTGGACCATATTCGTTACGTTCATCATGTTCTCCTCTCGCGTGTTTTGCTGAGAACAGTTTTATCAAGCCGCGCGGACAAAAATGTCTAGCGCGAGAACGAATGTTCGGTTATTATTATCTTCGAACAGTTGTTCCTGTCAAGCAAAATTCGAACATTTGTTTGACATGGGTAGAGAGGATGCCCTGATGGCTCGCAAAATTACCAAGCGTCAGCAGCAAATTTACGACTTCATCAAGGAATATCAGCAGGAGAAGGGTTATCCGCCCAGCGTGCGCGAGATGGCTTCTGCCGTGGGCCTTTCCTCCCCCAGCACCGTGCACGCCCATCTCTCTGCCCTGGAGGCGCGCGGGCTACTCAAGCGCGATGCCACCAAACCGCGCGCCCTGGAACTCTTTAACGAGGATGGTTCCTCTGTCTCAATTTCTAAATCTGACGAGCCCACCGCACCTCGCGGAACGGTCTCGCTACCGCTCGTTGGTCGCGTCGCGGCTGGGATTCCCATTCTGGCCGAGCAGAATATCGAAGACACGTTTACTATCCCGACCGAAATCGCCACTGATCAGGGTTCCTTTATCCTTGAGGTGCATGGGAGCTCAATGATCAATGTCGGCATCTTCAATGGCGATTACATCATCGTCCGTGAACAAAAGAGTGCCATGAACGGCGAAATTGTCGTGGCCATGATTGATGGTTCGGCGACCGTCAAGACGTTCTACAAGGAGCAGGGGCGTGTGCGCTTGCAGCCCGAGAACGACACCATGGAACCTATCTATGCAACGAATCCCGTTATCCTGGGCAAAGTCGTCGGCTTGATGCGCCGGTTCTCGTAATGCAAAAACGCATCACCATATTTGATACCGTCCGCGGGTTTACGATGATTTCTATGGCAGGTTTTCACGCTTGCTATGATCTCGCCTACCTGTACGGCTGGGATATGCCCTGGTTTACCCAGTCAGCCTTTCAAGACATCTGGCGCGCCAGCATCAGCTGGGTATTTTTGTTTATCGCCGGTTGGATGTGCACCCTTTCGCGCAACAATATCAAACGTGCCGCCAAATACGCCTTAGCAGCACTCGTTGTCTGGTTGGCAACAACACTTGTCTCAGTCGACGATTCGGTTAATTTTGGCATCATCTACTGCATGGCCGCATGCACCGGCATCGTGGCGTTGACCGATCCCGTCCTTAAGAAGATAACGGCGAGATGGGGCATGCCCCTATGCCTTATGTTGTTCGTAATCACCTGGAGCATCCCCAAAACGATCTACCCTGTCCCCTACCTGGCGTGGCTGGGATTTCCGAGCCCTGGGTTTATCTCAGGTGATTACTACCCCATCATCCCGTTTATCTTTATGTATCTTGCAGGATACTTCGCCGCACACATAGCGCAGGGAATCGATAAGACCGTCCCTAGCTGGGCCTACGCCAACCCCCTGCCGGCGCTCGCCAGCCTTGGACGTCACGCTCTCCTCTTTTATCTGCTGCATCAGCCCATCATTCTGGGCATTTTGGAGCTCGTCTACTCGGTGCGATAACGCTCGAGCAGCGGTGCAATACGAGCCGGCAACTTCGCCACAATGCGAACGCCGTCCTCGAGATATTCCTCATGCAGAAGGGTTCCCTGCTCATGCACCAGCGTGATGAGAGCGCCCTCACGATACGGGATATCAGCGGAGAGCAACACATCGGTGGCAGCTGCCTCGCGAGCAATCCGGTCGACGAGATCGTCGAGCCCCTCGCCCGTTTGGGCCGAGAACAGAACGGCCTCCGGATAGCGACGACGGAAACTCAATCGATCGACGCTATCGAGAAGATCGATTTTATTGAATACGGTCAGCGTTAAACGCTCTCCGGCGCCGATCTCATCAAGCACGCGGTCGACAGCCTCCAGCTGCCGCTCATAGTCCTCGTCAGACGCATCTACGACTTTGAGAATTAGATCGGCGCCCAAAACCTCGGACAGCGTCGATTTAAAGGCATCGACCAGACCATGGGGCAGCTTTTGAATAAAGCCGACGGTATCGGTAATCGTCATGCCGCGACCGCCGGGCAGACGATACGAACGCGTCGTCGGGTCGAGCGTAGCAAACAGCTTGTCCCGCGAAAGTACCGTAGAGCCGGTCAGACGATTGAGTAACGTCGATTTACCGGCATTGGTATAACCGGCTAACGCGACGCGAAACGCCGGTGACTCAATGCGACTCTTGGATTGAACATCACGACGCTGTTCAACCTGCTTGAGCTCACGACGAAGCGCAGCGATCTTATTACGAATGAGGCGACGGTCGACCTCGAGCTGACTTTCGCCCTGACCAAAACGTGAGCCGATGCCGCCGCGCGTCTGCTCCTTGGCGAGATGGCTCCACATGCCACGCAGGCGAGGCAACAAATATTGAAGCTGTGCCAGCTGTACCTGCAGGCGTCCCTCACGCGTCTGAGCATGCAGGCCAAAGATATCCAGGATCAGTGCTGTACGATCGATAATCTTTACCGGCTCGCCCACGGCTTTCTCCAAATAGGATTGCTGCGAGGGGGTCAGGTCGTCGTCAAAAATAACGACACCGGCATCCATGCGATGCACCAGGCCGCACAGCTCTTCAACCTTACCGGAACCGATAAACGATTTAGGATACGGCTTTACCAAACGCTGCGACAAGCGTGCCACGCACTGGGCACCAGCCGTGTGGGCAAGGCGTTCCAGCTCATCGAGCGATCGATCGAGTGGCCATGCATTGTCGCGCCACTCAACACCAACTAAAATGGCACGCTCGGGCTCGGGTGCCGTGGGAACAAGGGGGAAACGGGCCATTAGGCAGCCTCAATACGATGCAGGATATCCTCAACGACCCCATCGATCGTACATTCATCCATATCAAACCACACGATACGGTCATCGCGCTTAAACCACGAAAGCTGACGCTTGGCATAACGACGCGAACGCATCTTAATGAGTTCGCGAGCCTCATCCATGCTCATCACGCCATTGAAAGCATCGATGATCTCTTTATAGCCAATTGCCTGCATCGACGTCAGGGCATCTCCCAGCCCCTGGTCCATAAGACCGCGGACCTCGTCGACAAGACCCTGCTCAAACATCAGATCGACGCGCAGGTTAATGCGTTCATAGAGCACCTCGCGATTTCGCGTCAGGCCAAACCATAACGCATGATAATGCTCGCGCGGAACACTAAACTGCGACTTTTGCTGCGCATAGGAAACCCCATCATCGTGCATTTCGAGCGCGCGAATCACACGCCGCACGTTATGGGGATGAATAACAGCAGCTGATTCTGGATCACGCTCGGCAAGCAGGGCATGCAGTTCTTCCTCGCCAATACGCTCGGCAAGCTCCTGATAGCCCGCACGACGATCGTCCTCAAGTTCACCCGAGGGAAAGTCCATCTCATCAAGGGCGGCCTTGAGATATAGCCCCGTACCTCCGCAAAAAACCGGCAGGCAACCCGAACCAAGGAGACGTTCAACATGCACGCGAGCGTCAGCCTGATAAAGCGCAGCAGAATATGCCACACCCGGCTCTACAATGTCGACGAGACGCAGCGGCGCCGTACACTCATCGGGCGCCATCTTTGCGGTACCGATGTCCATGCCGCGATAGATTTGCATCGCGTCGCACGACAGCACTTCGGACGAAAGACGGGCTGCCAAACGGTCGGCAACATCGCTCTTACCAACCGCCGTCGGACCGACGATCGC
>URPB01000132.1:0-4127 GCA_900549575.1 uncultured Collinsella sp. | reverse complement strand
ATCTACACTATCCTCTTCGTCGGCAGCGTCAGATGTGTATAAGAGACAGGGCCTAGACGGGTCGAAAACGAAATAACCAAGACAGCGAAGGCGTGCTGCGGCGCGCCTTCTTTCTTCGCGCCCGCCCAAACGGCCAGGCAATCTCACGGCGCTAATACGATGGCGGCACATTCCCCGATAAGGAAGGAGTCCGCATGGACACTGAGGAAGACATGCCGCGCCCCGACGAGCTTCGAGACGGCACCCTGGCCGAGGTCAACGCCCTGCGCGACTTGCTGTCGCAGATCGGCGACCCCGACGCGGCGCACGACGCGGGCGTTATCGACGATGACGAGTACGTGGAGCGGAAGGCGCGAAAGCTCGCCTACACCTCCGCGCTCGCCGCCTACGCCAACGGCGAGGTGCCCGACCTCCCGGCGCTGCTCGAACAGATGCGCGAGCAGGCGTCCCAGCCGACGCAGACCGAGACCAACACGGCGAACATCGACTACCTGCTCATGACCGTAGGAGGTGACCAGTAATGGCTACGAAGAAAACCGTTGAGCATTCCAAGCACTTCGCGAAGGTCAAGAAGTACTACGACAAAGACCTTTGGAGCAAGGCGCGCGTCTACAAGGCTGTCGAGTGCAAATGGATCACCGCCGACGAGTACAAGGAAATCACCGGCGAGGAGTACACGGCCGAATAGGCGGAAGGAGGGCGCCCAGGATGGAAGTGCTCAAGCTTTTTGCGCCTTACGGACCGGCTTGGCTTGGCGGCGTGCTCCTGACGCTCGTTGCGTTCTACTTCGGGAGACAATTTCTTGAGGAGTACAAACGCCAAAACCAGCGGAAGGGCGAGCTCGACCTGAAGCGCGAGGAGCGCAAGCAGGCCGAAGTCGACGAGAGGGCGCAGCGCGACCGCGAGCGGTCCCAAATGGAGGGGCGCATCGCCGCCCAGATGGAGCGCAGCAACACCCTGATTGAAGGAATGAAAACGCTCATGGAGTCGGTTGTCGCGTCAAATGACGTCCTCCACGCGGACTTGGTCCACAGCCAGGCGCGTAGCCAGGGCATGGCCGAGAAGGTCGACCATATCTACGACCGAGTCGACCTCATGTACAACAAGGAGACAGGGAGATAAAGATGACTGATATACAGGCAGGACTCACGGTGCTGACCGTCCTCGTGGTGCCCTATATCGTGCAGGCTATCAAGACGAAGGCGATGACCGGCAATGTCGCCCGCTGGACGGCCATCGCAGTATCGGCGCTGTGCGGCGCATTGACGGCCATGGCCGGGGGTATGCCGACTGACCCCACGGCGTGGGTTACGTCCATCTTCGCCGCGGTAGGCGGCGTGCAGGTGGCATATGCAGCCTTCAAGGCGGTCGGCGTGACAGACAAGTGGCTCGACGCGCTGCTTGCCATGGGCACTCCGAAGAAGGACGACTAGGAATGGGCGGCAAGCGCCTCGTGCGCATCGCCGCCGCCATCTCGCTGCTTGCTTTGCTCGCCGCCTTCGCCGACGTGGCGCTTATAGCCTCTAACGTGCCGAAGGTGCCGAAGGAAGAGCCTTTGCCCGTCATCTACGACAAGCCGCTCGACAAGCCCGCCGAGGTGCCCGTCTACCTCCAAGCAGACGAGCGCTGGGGCGGGCTTTCGTATGCGGGCGAAGACCTGGCTGCTGCCGGCTGCGGCCTCACGTGCGCGGCCATGGCGTGGGAATGGCTCTACGGCCAGACGTGCACGCCGGAGCAGATGCTGGGATTCGTTGGCGAATCGTGCCTCACGGACGGCGTGAACGACATGGAGAAGTTCTGCCGTTGGATGAACGCGAACGACCAGGCTTTGGGCTACACGCCTATCCACGACAACGCCGACGACGCCTTGGACGAGGCGGCTGGCGGATGGATGGTGTTTTGCAGCCTGACTGGCCAGCTCCGCGACGGCGGCAAGAGCTACGGCGGCCACATCGTCCTGCTCTGCGGGTGGGACGGCGAGACGGCGACCTTCCACGACCCCTACGAGGGCGTGGTGCGGCTGAGCCGCGAACGGTACGAACAAGTTGATTGGGCTTATTTCATAGCGATAGGGAGCGCTGAATAGAATGAACGGAATCGACATCAGCAATTGGCAGAACGGCATCAACCTCGCGGCTGTCCCGTTCGACTTCGTTATCTGCAAGGCTACCGAGGGCACGCGCTACGTGTCGCCAGACTGTGACCGCCAGATTCAGCAGGCGATCGGCCTTGGCAAGCTCGTGGGCGTGTACCACTACGTCAACGGCGGCGATGCCGAGGCGGAGGCCGAGTACTTCTACGAACACTGCAAGGGCTACGTCGGCAAGGCCGCGTTCTTCATCGACTGGGAGGATCAGGGCAACAAGGCATGGGGCGACACGTCCTACCTCAAGGCCATGGCCGAGCGCCTGGCCGAGCTTCTTGGCGTGAGCGTGGATCGCATCGGCATCTACGCCAGCAAGAGCGTCTTCCCGTGGAACCTCACCGACGCCAAGACGTGGGTGGCGCAGTACGCCGACATGAACGCCACGGGCTACCAGGACGCACCTTGGAACGAGGGCGCATACGACTGCGCCATCCGCCAGTACTCCTCATGCGGGCGCTTGGACGGCTGGGCGGGCAACCTCGACATCAACAAGTGCTATATCTCCCGCGCGGAGTGGGAGGCTATGGCTGGCGGCTCCAACGGCGATCCCGACTCGCTTATCCACGGCATCGACGAGACGCCAACGGCAGACCTCGCGGCGAAAGTGCTCGCTGGCGAGCTCGGAGACGGCGACGACCGCAAGTACGCGCTGGGCGACCGCTACCAGGAGGTGCAGTCGCTCGTGAACCACATCCTCACGGCATCCGCCGAAGATCTGGCCGCTGAGACATGGGCGGGCGATTACGGCAACGGCAGTCGCCGCAAGGCCGTGCTGGGGCCGCGCTACGATGAGGTCATGGCGGTGATCAACGGCCAGACCGAGACCGAGCAGGTGTACGTGGTGCAGAGCGGTGACACGCTTTCAGCTATCGCCGCCAAGTACGGCACGACCTATCAGGATCTCGCCGCCAAGAACGGCATCTCAAACCCGAACCTGATTTATCCCGGCATGCGCCTGGTTGTTTCCTAGGCCGCTCGTGGTATCCTAACGAAAACGATTGTGCCGACTGCGCACACCTCGGTTCGAGGAGATGCGCAAACGGTGCACCATTTGAAACGAGAAGCCCGTTACCCTCGCGGTAGCGGGCTTTTTGCTACCGAAACGCCGCGGTTCGAACCCGACAGGGTGCGGATCACGGCATCATCGCAAAGCCTGTGGGCAAAAAATAGCAAATATGAGTACTGTTACCAATTTAGTAACAGCGATTTCATGCCATCAGAAGACGATTTAGACGCCAGGGGTCCTACGGCGGAAGAATTGCAGGCGTTTATCAGCTATGTACTTGGACATATGTTGCGTAACAACCCATATTTTGTAAATAGATAATGCTACAGAACTTGTGACAGTACTCATATTTGACGTTTTTTGTCCACAACCCTTTATACCTAGGCAAGTCGGCGGCAAAACGGGCTTCAAAGCGTCCTTCGCAAATCAGAACCACCCTTAAAAAGGGTGGTTTGCTCTTAGGGTATAACCCACGGGCCCCGGGCTCGCGTCTAAAGGCGCGGGCCCGGACTTCGTCCAGGCCCAGTGCATCTTGACCCGTGGCGCGCCGGTCGAACCGGCAGCATCACCCCCTCTTGAAGGGGTCCTCGTACTCCTTCACGCTCAGCTTGTCCAGCGCGATGTCGTGGGACTCCTGCTCCCTGATGTACTTGGCGATCGTCGCCTCGTTCAGGCCGACGGTGGACACGTAGTAGCCCTCCGCCCAGAACTTCCTGTTGCCGAACTTGTACTTGAGGTTGGCGTGCCTGTCGAATATCATCAGCGAGCTCTTCCCCTTCAGGTAGCCCATGACGCTCGCGACGCTGTACTTCGGCGGGATCGCCAGCAGCACGTGCACGTGGTCGGGCATCAGGTGCCCCTCGATTATCTCGATCCCCTTGTACTCGCACAGCTTCCTCAGGATCTCCCCTATGTCGCTCCTGATTTGGTTGTAGATCACTTTGCGCCTATACTTCGGCGTGAACACGACGTGGT
>URPB01000131.1:0-4288 GCA_900549575.1 uncultured Collinsella sp. | reverse complement strand
CTCGTGGGCTCGGAGATGTGTATAAGAGACAGATTTTTACCTTGGCCCGAACGCCGCTATCGGCTACATCACCATGTTCAGAGCTTTCACAAATTCCTGGGCCTTCGCACGGCTACTCAGGCTAAAGACGCAAGCGGTCAACAGCCTGTTACGCAGGAAAACGTCGCGGCCCTTGATCCTGTTGACCCCCGTAATGTCCTTAAGCTAGACAATCTCGGTATGCTTGCCGCCGAAAGTGCCCTTCTTGAGCACCTCGATACGGTTGGGGTAGATCTTGACGTCTTTAAACCTACCCGAACCCTTGTCCTGGAACAGCAGCGTGTTGTTGTCCATACGCGTCACTCCCGCGGGGTTCGCTAAAACTGCCTCTATGGTCACATTTTAACCACCGCAAGGCTCCCATGCGAAGGTGCCAGACAACATAGCAATTCGTGTCCGCGCGAGGCTTTAAACTAAATACGATAAAGATGCATTCCACAAGAGGAAAGTGGGGCGACAGTGATGGGTGAACTGGTAAACCGTGGAGAATCGGCAATCGTGGCCGAAGGTTTTTACAAGCAGGTTTCCTCGATTCTCAACGCCGCTCGCGACAAGGCCTATACCGCCGTTAACTTTGCGATGGTTGAGGCGTATTGGGAGATCGGCAAGAGCATTGTTGATGAGCAGGGCGGAGAGGAGCGCGCCAAGTATGGAGAGGCACTGCTCAAGGCCCTCGCAATCAAACTTACCAAAGATTTTGGTAAAGGTTTTGAAGCAAGAGAGCTGCGTAAAATGCGTCAGTTCCATCTTGCGTTTCCAATTCGCGACGCACTGCGTAGCGAATTGAGCTGGACTCATTACCGCAGGTTGATGCGCATTCCCGACCCTGATGCTCGCGCCTGGTACATGAACGAATGCGCCAATTCTCGCTGGAGCACGCGCCAGATCGAGCGCCAGATCAACACCATGTTCCGAGAGCGCCTACTTGCCAGCAAGGACAAGGAGGCCGTCACCCAGGAAATCCAAAAGCGCGCCCCGGCTCGTCGCCCCGAGGATATCATCCGCGACCCATATGTGCTGGAGTTTTTAGGTTTCTCGGACGATACTGCGTTTCGCGAGAGCGATCTAGAGCAGGCGCTCATCACGCATCTTCAGAAGTTCCTGCTGGAGCTTGGCCGTGGCTTCGCTTTCGAGGCGCGCCAAAAGCGCATCACCTTTGATGGACGCCATTTCTATATTGACCTTGTTTTTTACAACTATCTGATGCGCTGCTTCGTGCTCATCGACCTTAAGACGGACGATCTTACGCATCAGGACCTGGGCCAGATGCAAATGTATGTGAACTACTACACGCGCGAGCTCATGAACGAAGGCGACAATCCGCCCATAGGCATCGTGCTCTGCGCGGACAAAAGCGATTCGATCGTCGAGTACACGCTGCCCGAAGACAACGACCAAGTGTTTGCCGCCAAATACCTGCCGTATCTTCCAAGCAAGGAAGAGCTGGCGCGCGAGCTGAGTGCCGAGTACCGCGCCATCAACGAAGCGACCAATGGCGAAACGCAAGGGTAGCAGCACGTTGCGACCGAAACGCCCGCACGCCTGTGAGCCGTCCCGCGCTGCGCTTCCCTACTTCCCAAAGATCGCAGCGAGCAAGCCCTTGCGTTTGGGCTTCTCCTCTCGGTAAGAACCCTCGGCGACCGCTGCAACCTGATGCTGCTGCTCGCCGCCTCCACGGCGCACGATCTGGTACAGAAACGGCGATTTAACGTATTTGACCTCGATGGGCGCGGCATGCACGGTACTTTCGCCGGACAGATGCAGGCTCGGGTTGAGCGGTGCGACAATGTGCGTTTCGCGCTTATCGCTAAACACCACCGCTGCCGCACGACCCGTCTGGCCGTTTACGGCAATGCGCACCTGCTCGCCATCGCGGCCATCCGTTGCCGGACGGTCGACAAAGTAGACCGGCACCATAACTAGGCCGTCCTTGTGCTTGCGGGCCTTACAAGCCCACGTGCGGATACTCTTTTTATTGAGCCCCAGTACAGCCTCAGCGTCGTTGCCCGCAACGTCGAGCGCCAACTTATCAATGACCACCTGGTCCTTGGTAGACGCATCGACGGAGACGACGCGGAAATCGCCTTCCTGCATGGCGGGATCGAACGGACCGACCTTGGCAAAGTCCCACGGCTCCAAAATGCCCATGAGGCGAATGTCCAGGTAGTTTGCCCGCGGATACGCCCAGTCGAGCACCTCGTAGTACACCAGGGTTTCCTTGCTCAGGCCCTTGCCCGGGAAGGACGCCATCATGCGCAAATCCGCGAGCGCCATGGGGAAGTAGAAGAGCATCATGTCGTTTTGGATCGCATCTTCTACATCGTGCCCGGCAAAGGCGTCGGGGTACTGACGCACCAGCTGCAGTGCGTTGGCACGCGCCTGCTGCGGCGAGATTTCGCATGGAATACCCTGCTCCGGCACATACTCCGCACCCACGCCCAAGGTCAGGCGCTTGCTAAACGTACCGGGCTTGAGCAGGTCGGCAATGCCGATCTTGTTGCCGCAGGACGGGCACTCAAACACACGCTGCGTTGACTCGCCCTCAAAGGACGCTCCGCAGAAGGGGCAGGGAATGCTCACATGCGTGGCCTCTTGGAACTCCTGCGCCGTGCCGCAATCCTCCCACAGCAGATGTTCCAGGACCGACTGATTGCGCCAGTGCGAATTGAAGAAATACCAGTCCGGGTCCTCCGGGCGCTCGAGTTGCGACACATGCGTGAGCTTGAGCAGTCCATCCACCACCGTCAACGGCGTATGGCGAATGCCCAAAGCGCTCTTGGGCTCTCCGGCGTCCGCCTGCCACGGAATGACCGCGCCGCAATAGGCGCACTCAAAGCTGCGCTTAGCCTGGTGCGAGTACATAGGGCCGCCGCAGTTTTGACATTTAATGGCAAACATCTCGTCCATGGAAACGTCCTCCTTTGCACAGGGGCTATCGACGTTAAGTATGTCGAGCAAACAGGCACATGCCCATACCCATGTGGCCCAAAATGGACCACCCAGGCAGACGAGAAGGCTCGCTCGTTAGCACCGGCAGACCATTACTGCATTTTCTGAGCATCGGTGCACAGCGCCTCCGCGCGAGCTACACTATCCCCTTAAACATGATTGTGAGGACGACCGCTATGCTATTTGTAAATCGGCTGGTACATACGCTTGTTCCCGGCAGCGAGGGCGAGCCGGTCGATACCTCCTGCCGCACCAACGCGGGCTTCGCCGCAAGCCTCATCTGCATTGGCCTCAACATCACTCTGTGCCTGGCCAAGGGCATCGCGGGCCTGCTCGCCGGCTCTGTCTCGCTCATCGCCGACGCCTTCAACAACCTGTCCGACGCCGGGTCCTCAGTGGTGACCCTGCTGGGCTTCCGCCTGGCCGGGAAAAAGCCGGACCCCCAGCACCCCTTCGGTCACGGGCGCATCGAGTACATATCGGGTCTTGTAGTGTCGGGACTGATCCTGCTGATGGGCGTGGAGCTGGGGAAGTCCTCCGTGGAGAAGATCCTGCACCCGGAGGCGGTGGACTTCAGCCTGCTGGCGGTGGGGATTCTGGTGGCATCCATCGCCGTGAAGCTGTATATGTACCTGTATAACCGCAGTATCGGCAGGCGGATATCTTCCGCCGCCATGGAGGCCACGGCCACCGACAGCCTGTCCGATGCCATCGCCACCACGGCGGTGCTGGCGGCTATGCTGGTGGGACGGTTCACCGCCTTGATGATCGACGGTTGGGTGGGCCTTGTGGTGGCGTGCTTCATCCTCTTTTCCGGGTATCAGGCGGCTAAGGAGACGCTGGGGCCGCTGCTGGGCCAGCCGCCGGAGCAGGAGCTGGTGGAGAGGATTCAGCAGATGGTTCTGTCCCACCCGCCTATCTGCGGCATCCACGATCTGGTGGTCCACGACTATGGTCCCGGTCGGATGATGGTGTCTCTTCATGCGGAGGTGCCGGCTCACGGAGATATTCTGGAGCTGCATGACGTCATTGACACCGCCGAAATGGAGCTCAAGCGCACCCTGCACTGCGCCGCCGTGATCCACATGGACCCCATCGTCACCGATGATGCACAGATCGTGCAGCTGCGCCGACGGGTGGCGGAGCTGGTGCGGCAGGTGGACAGCGGCATGACCATCCACGATTTCCGGGTGGTGCCGGGACCCAGCCACACCAATCTCATTTTTGATGCGGTGCTGCCCTTCGGGGAGCATATCACGGAGGCGGAGGCCGCCCGGCAGATCAGGGAGCGGGCTGTCTC
>URPB01000130.1:0-4338 GCA_900549575.1 uncultured Collinsella sp. | reverse complement strand
CGTCTACACCGATTGCATGGGCCGTGGCGACGACGAGCTGGGCCACAAGCTCATGAAGGCCTTCATCTTTGCCGTGACGCAGCAGGAGGAGTTGCCCGCGACCATGCTGTTCTACAACGGTGGCGCCAAGCTCACCGTCGAGGGCTCGCCGGTGCTCGATGATCTGAAGGGCCTGGCGGAGCAGGGTGTCGAGATTCTCACCTGCGGCACCTGCCTCGACCACTATGGCATTAAAGACCAGCTCGCGGTGGGCGAGGTCACCAACATGTACGTGATCGTGGAGAAGATGGAGCAGGCCGTGCGCGTCGTGCGCCCGTAGCGTATTGGTTGGAGTTGCCATGAGGGAGAAGCGCCCGGCGCTTGTCATCACGTTTCCCACCACGGCGGCCGCCATGGGTTGCGAGTCCCTGTGCATCGAGCGCGGCCTTCCCGGGCGAACGATTCCCGTGCCCGGGGAGGTCGCTGCCGGCTGCGGTCTGGCGTGGAAGGCGTTGCCTGCCGATGAGGAGCTGCTGCGCGGCGAACTCGCCGCGGCGGGCGTTCCCACCGAGGGCTATACCGTGATTGATATGTGGGAGGTCGTGCGATGATCTACCTGGATAACGCGGCGACGACCATGCACAAGCCGCAGACGGTCATCGATGCCGTGACGCAGGCGATGTGCTCGCTCGGCAATGCCGGGCGCGGCGCCACGTCGGGTGCCCTCGATGCCGCTCGTACGATTCACGGTTGCCGTGCCAAGCTCGCGCGCCTTTTGGGTTGCCCGAGGGCGGACCATGTGTGTTTTACGCCCAACTCTACGGCGGCGCTCAACACCGCCATCAACGGGGTGGTGCGCCCCGGCGACCGCGTGGTCACGACGGTGCTCGAGCACAACTCGGTGCTGCGTCCGCTCAACCGCCTGGCGGCAGAGCAGGGTGTGACGGTTGGGCATGCGGGTTGCGATGCGAGCGGCGTGCTCGACTACGACGAGCTCGAGCGGTTGGTCACGCCGGGCACGCGTGCCGTGGTGGTGACGCACGCCTCCAATGTGACCGGCAACGCGGTCGACATTGCGCGCGTGGCGGCCATGGCCCATGCGGCCGGTGCGCTGGTGATCGTTGACGCCTCTCAGTCTGCCGGCACGGCGCATATTGATATGCACGCCATGGGGCTCGATGTTGTGTGCTTTACCGGCCACAAAGGGCTCATGGGACCTCAAGGCACCGGCGGCCTGGCCGTGGCGGAGGCTGTTGACGTGGCTCCGTGGGCCATGGGCGGCACGGGCGTGCACAGCTTCGATGCGTTGCAGCCGCTTGAGTGGCCCACGCGCCTAGAGGCGGGCACGCTCAACGGCCACGGCATCGCGGGCCTTTCTGCCGGTCTCGACTTTATCGAGGCGCAAGGCGGGGTCGAGGCGATCGCGGCGCATGAGCGAGCGCTGGCTGAGCGCTTTCTCGCTGGCGTGCGCGAGATTCCGGGGATTAAGCTCTACGGTGCGTTTGACCAGCCGACGCGCTCTGCGATTGTGTCGCTCAACGTGGGTGATATCGACTCTGCCGAGATCTCGGACGCGCTCATGCAAGGGTGGGGGATTGCGACGCGCCCCGGTGCCCATTGCGCTCCGCTCATGCACCGCGCGCTGGGGACCGAGCGCCAGGGCGTCGTCCGCTTCTCGTTTGGGTATTTCAACACGGACGAGGAAGTCGACACCGCGATTGACGCTTTGCGCGATTTAGCCTGCTAGAGCGTATATACTTGCGGGACGGGTGTTTTTGCCCGTCCCGTTTTTGTTTCGACCCGAAAGGTGGTCCCATGGCTTCATCCACCCCGCGTGGTCTGCGCTCCGACCATGTCGTCACCGTCGGCATCGCCCTGTTCTCGATGCTCTTTGGCGCCGGCAACCTCATTATTCCGCCGCTGCTGGCGCTGCAGGCAGGTTCTGCCACGCCGGTAGCCATGCTCGGCTTTCTGATTGCCGCCATCGGCCTGCCCGTTATGGGCTTTATCGCCGTGGCGCTTGCCGGCACGGCGCGCGAGCTGGCCGGGCGCGTGCATCCTATGTTTGGCGAGTTCTTTGTCGCGGCGGTCTACCTGGCCATCGGTCCGTGCCTGGCCATTCCGCGCACAAGCTCTACGGCGTTCGAAATGCTGGTGCCGCTGCTACCCGAGGGTGTTTCGCTCGGCACGGCTCGTCTGGTGTTTGCCGTTGGCTTCTTTGTCGTCGCGTTTGCGCTCACGCTGCGCCCGGGTGTCATCACACGCGTACTCGGCCGCATTACGGGCCCCGCGCTCATTGCGCTCATCGTGCTGGTCGTGGGTGCTGCCGTGATCTCGCCGCTGGGGCCGGCTGCCGCGCCTCAGGCTCCCTACGATGCGGGCGCTGCCGTGCAGGGCTTTTTGACTGGCTATCAGACCATGGACCTGCTCGCGTCGCTCGCCTTCGGCATCATCATCGCCGAGACCATCCACGAGTTGGGTGTTACCGATGACAAGCGCGTGGCCTTCGAGATTTCGCGTTCCGGTGTGATCGCCGGCGTTCTCATGGCCATCATCTACTGCGGCTTGGGCCTTGCCGGAATGCAGCTCGGCACCGTGATGCCCGACGCTACCAACGGCGCCGCCATCCTTGCCCGCTCTGCCTCCATGCACTTTGGCCTTGCCGGCACGGTCGTGGTCTTCGCCATCTTCTTCCTTGCCTGCATGAACGTGTGCATCGGCCTTATCAGCTGCTGCTCGCGTTACTTCTGCGAGACGTATGTGGTTAAAGGGGGAGCGGAGGCCTCCGAGGAGGCCATGCGCCGTCCCTTTGCGATTCTCGCCTTTGTGTTCGCAGCGTTTTCGTGTGTGCTCTCCAACGTGGGCCTCGACGTGATCCTCATGTTCTCGGTGCCCATGCTCAACGCCTTGTATCCCGTCGCCATTGTGCTGGTGCTTATGGGCCTGGTGCACGGTTTTTGCGACGCACATCCGCAGGTGTGGGTGTGGGTAGGCGGCGTGGTCGCCGTGCAGAGCGTGATCACCTCGGTCCGCGATGCGTTCTTTGCGGGCGCGTGTCTGCCGTTCGATGCGCTGCCGTTGTCGGATATCGGTGCCGCGTGGGTGCCGGTTGCCGTGGTGGCGTTTGTGATCGGCCTGCTCCATAGCCAGTTTGTCGCACATTCGAGGAGCTAGGGTATCGTCGCTTGCACAGGCGGGAAGTCTCCCCTATAATTTCCTTCGCTTTGGGACACGCAAGGTTTATGCCTTAGCTGCTCAACACCTTCGGGACGTGGCGCAGTTTGGTAGCGCGCCTGCTTTGGGAGCAGGATGTCGCAGGTTCAAATCCTGTCGTCCCGACCATATCTTGCGGGCGTAGTTCAATGGTAGAACCCCAGCCTTCCAAGCTGATGACGCGGGTTCGATTCCCGTCGCCCGCTCCATAAGATAGATAAACGGCTCTGGTTTCTTTTGGGACCAGAGCCGTTTTCATATACATGCCGGGACCCCCACATCCCCTCTTAAGTTGCGGTGAAATAGTTCCTGGATTAGCCGCAAGCTGTTATCCAGGAACTATTTCACCGCAACTTATTGAGGCCGAGCGGGCTGGGTCGATGATGGGTTCTGTTGTCGAGAAGATGAGGGCAGCCGGTCAGGAGTCTGCGTAGGGTTTTGTGGTTGGTACACCGTAGCCGCGCATCATGGAGCCGAACGCTTTGACATCGTAGGTGTCTGAGAGCTTGAAATGAATGACGTTGTGGCCCATGGCACGCAGGTTCGCGTCGCGCATGAGGGCAGCTCGATAGGTTTTTGCCGCAGTATGTTCCGGATCATTTTGGGCATCGTCCTCAAACTTGCCTAGTCCATGCAGCTCAGCCAGCATCCAAGCGCCGTTTGGCATCTGCCAGCCGTAATCTGCCAAATAATAGCCTGCGTTTCCCGGTCGAGTGATTTCAACCTGAAGTTCGGGATCGGCAACTCCCGCCAGAATCATTGCCGCCCGTGCTTCGGATTCTCCACCGTTATCCGATCTTCCATCCATATGTTCAAAAACGTCAAATGCGCGCGCGATGCCATGCAGTCCGCGGCAGTTCGCTTGTGCATATGCACGCAATTCTTCACGCTCGACACCGTACTCACGAGCCAACCCGTCGACATAGCCTAGTGCATATCGAAAAGCGCTCGTTCGGGCGATGTCGACCACCGTGCGATATGGATCCGTTAACGTAAACGGGCCGAGCTGCCATACGTCGCCCGGCCGCCAGCGTCGGTATTCAACGAATTCGTACATATCGCGTCTGGTGGAACGCGGCAGCAGCACTTGTACCTTGTCGAGAAGCGAATATGCAGAACCGATGCCATAGAGCAGTGCCGCCGTTG
>URPB01000129.1:0-4373 GCA_900549575.1 uncultured Collinsella sp. | reverse complement strand
GCTAAAAGAGCCCCGTCCCAAATTAGCTACCCTGGCGGCCTTCCTGCTAGCGGGGCACGTAGCGGCCGGGTTGGGCTCCGGTGGGCTCGCCGTCGCGCGCTGCCAGCACGCCGTTCACAAACACGGCCTTGGCGCGGCCGTGAGCCTCAAAGCCCTCGAGCGGCGTGTAGTCCACAGCCTGATGCTGTGTCGCCGCGCGAATGGTCCAGCGCGCCTGGGGATCCCACACGCACACGTCGGCATCGGCGCCCTCGGCAAGACATCCCTTGCGCGGATACATGCCAAAGACGCGCGCCGGGTTCTCGCTCATCAAGCGGCACAAATCCTCGGGACCCAGCTGTCCCTCAAAGCTCGTAGCGATCGCGACGGGGCGATGCTCCACGCCGGGCCCGCCGTTGGGAATCGCGCGGAAGTCGTCGCGCCCGCGGTCCTTTTGCCCGTGCAGGTTAAAGCTGCAATGATCGGTCGCAATCGTATCGATCTCGCCGGCCACAAGCGCCTCACGCAGTGCCGCACGGTCGCCGGCATGGCGCAGCGGCGGACTCATCACATACTTGGCGCCCGCAAAGCCATCCTCTCCCTGCTCCAGATAGCAGGTATCGTCGAGCATCAGATATTGAGGGCAGGTCTCGACATAGATATTCTTCTGCCCGCGCGCCTTGGCGGCACGAATGGCCTCGAGCCCCAGCTTGGTCGAAAGGTGCACCACGTTGACCGGTGCGTCGCCGGCCAGGTGCGCCAGATATAGCAGACGGCTCACGGCCTCGGCCTCGCACACGTCCGGACGGCTGAGCGCGTGCCCCTCGGGCCCATGAATCCCCTGCTCGTACATGCGCTTCTGAAGTTCATTCACCAACGTGCCGTTCTCGCAATGCACGCACAGGATACCGCCAATACGCTTGAGCTCCTCGAGCACCTCGAGCGTCTCGGCATCGTCCAAGCGCAGGTGGTCATAGGCAAAGTAGGTCTTAAACGACGATACGCCCGCC
The DNA here is from genome assembly GCA_900549575.1 of uncultured Collinsella sp. Taxonomy (GTDB): domain Bacteria; phylum Actinomycetota; class Coriobacteriia; order Coriobacteriales; family Coriobacteriaceae; genus Collinsella. The sequence goes on along the minus strand of URPB01000129.1, from coordinate 3,384 downwards.
TCGCGCATGGCCGAAAGATCGGCGCGGTTGCGCTCGTTCCACTCGGCGAGCGCCATATGAAAGGCGTAGTTGGCGGTGCAGGTGCCGTCGGCGCGATGATGCCACTCGGCCAAGGCATCGGGCATGGTCACGCCGCGATCGGCCGTCGCGTAGTCCACAATGGTCGTCGTGCCGCCGCAGGCAGCCGCGCGCGTGCCGGTCTCAAAGCTATCGGCTGTCCAATCCATGCCGGTCCAGCACTGCATGTGCGTGTGGCCGTCGATAAAGCCGGGGAACACCCAACAGTCGGTAGCGTCCTGGACGGTATCGCCCTCGCCCGGCTCAATCGCCGCGGCAATCCGCACAATCTTGTCGCCATCCATGGCAAGATCGGCGCGGCGAAGCCCCTGGGGTGTCACAAGCGCGCCGTTTTTGATGATGATCATGTTGCTCCTTATTGGTTAATACAGTTGGCCACGCGATCAAAATACGAGCAGGCCGCGATATGCTCCGCTATGCGTCGCTGTCCCCCTGCGGTATCGACATCCCACAGCTCATAGGCGCGCGCTTCGACCAGCGCAATGTCGACGCGACCTTTGAGAATCGAGCCCCCGCCGTCCTTGCCCTCAAGACACATAAGTGCATCGAACAGTTCCGCCGGAAAGAGCACCGGGCTCGAAGGCTCACCGTTGCACGCAAGACGCACCGGATGCTTGCGGCCACGCTCGTCATATGCACGAACCATAGCCTCAAAAGAATCCGAACTCACGAGCGGCTGGTCGCCCGGCAAAAAGAGGCAACCTTTCCAGTTGCGTTCGACTCCCCACGAAAGGCCCGCACGGACGCTTTCGCTGCGCAGCTCACCATCGTGCAGCACGCATGGGCAATGCTTGTCCTCGCAAATCTGGACGACCTCGGGCCAACGCGTCGAAACCACGACGTCAAAGCCCCGGGGAACCGAATCGATGGTCCGGGCAATCAGCGGCTCGCCATAGATATCGGCAAGCATCTTGTTAGAGCCAAACCGCTTGCCCTCGCCCGAAGCCATAATGACGCATCCAAGTTTCATGGTGATACCTCCCCTGAAACCATCGTACCCATAACTCGCGCCGCGGGCATCCACATCGAAAGCGCTTATCCCACACGCCCGCGATGCAAAAAAGGGGCACCCCGCCGGTTGGCAGAGCGCCCCCTTTACATGGCTTACCTCAGCCCGGCTTTAGGCCTGGAGCCAACGGGCGGTGTTGCGCTCGTCGAGGGCCTTGAGGGTAGCGGCGGGATCGGCAACCTTCTGCAGGAACATCATGGCTGCGATGGCGTACGGCTTGTAGCTGGCCTCCTTGTACATGCCCACGCGGTGCATGTCGAAGACGTCGGCGTTAACCTCGCCGTGCTCGCAGGAGACACCGGAGATGTCGGCGGGCAGCGGGTGCATAAAGATGGTGTCCTGGCCGTTGGCAGTCTTCTCCATGAGCTCGGTCGTGGAGCACCAGTCCTGATGGGTAGCGTTCTGGGCGAGCAGCTCCTTCTCGAGCGCTGCGATGCCGGCGTCGTCGCCCTCGGCGTACAGGTTGGTGCGCTTCTCCATGGCGGCAAACGGAGCCCAGCTTTTGGGGATCACGATGTCGGCGCCCTCGAAGGCCTCGGCCATGGTGTTGACCTGCTTAAAGGTGGTGCCGGACTCGGCGGCATAGCCCTTGGCGCGCTCGACGACCTCGGGCATGAGGTCGTAGCCCTCGGGGTGGGCCAGGGTGACGTCCATGCCAAAGCGGGGCAGCAGGCTGATCAGCGACTGCGGGCAGGACAGCGGCTTGCCGTAAGAGGGCGAATAAGCCCAGGTGACGGCAACCTTCTTGCCCTTGAGGTTCTCGAGGCCGCCAAACTCGTTGATGAGGTAGAGCATGTCGGCAGAGGACTGCGTGGGGTGGTCGGAATCGGACTGCAGGGAGATGAGCGTGGGACGGTGATCCAGAACGCCGTCCTCGTAAGCCTGCTGCACGGACTCGGAGACCTCGGCCATGTAGGCGTCGCCCTTGCCGATGTACATGTCGTCGCGGATGCCGATGACGTCGGCCATGAAGGAGATCATGGTAGCGGTCTCGCGGACGGTCTCGCCGTGAGCGATCTGGGACTTCTTCTCGTCCAGGTCCTGCAGCTCAAGGCCGAGCAGGTTGGCGGCCTTAGAGAAGGAGAAGCGCGTGCGGGTGGAGTTGTCGCGGAACAGGGAGACGGCCAGGCCCGAGTCGAAGATCTTGGACGAAACGTTGTTCTCACGCAGCTCGCGCAGGGCGTCGGCGACGATGTAGAGCGCCTTGAGCTCATCGGTGGTCTTGTCCCAGGTGTGCAGGAAGTCGCTGCCGTACATGTCCTTAAAATCGAGGCCGTTCAGCTGCTCGACGAGCTCGGTAAACTTAGCGTCCATGTAAATGTCCTTTCTAAAGGTGAAACGATCGCAATGAGTAGATGTGCTCCGGCATGCGCGTGTGGCTAGAACATGCAGAGCACCATGACGAGGACCCGCCACCGTTGAGGAAGCATGGGAGATAACGACCGCGGGCCCCAAGTCAACAGGGGGCGCCGGGGACACGAGCGGCCCCCGGCTCAACAAAATCGAGGAATGGGACTAATCGATCTTGTTGTTGGTCAGACCGGCGCGGAACACGGTGGCGTCGCCATCGGCCTGGCTCGGATCGTAGAGGTTCAGGGCAGCCACGTACATGGCGGCAGCGGTGACCAGGTCGTCCTTGTAGGTGACCTCGTTGGGAGCATGAGCCTGAGACTCGGCACCCGGGCCAAAGCCCACGCAGGGGATGCCATAGCGGCCCTGGATGGAAACGCAGTTCGTGGAGAAGGTCCACTTGTCGCACAGCGGACGACCGGTGCGCTTGTCCATGCTGGGCTCGCAGCCGATGCGCTCGTCACCGAACATGGCCTTGTGGGCGTCGACGAGGGCCTTGACGTGCGGAGCGGTCTCCTTGTTGATCCACGTGGGGAAGTAAGCCTCGGTCTCGTAGACCTCGCCGGTCCAGGACGGACGGTCGTACATGTACATGGAGACCTTCACGTCGTCGCCGTACTTCTTGGCAGCCGGCAGGTTGCGGATCTCGTCCAGGCAGGACTCCCAGGTCTCACCGGCGGTCATGCGACGGTCGATGGAGATGGCGCAGGAATCAGCCACGGCGCAACGGCTGGGGCTGGTGTAGAAGATCTGGCTGACGGTGCAGGTGCCGCGGCCCAGGAAGCGGGCATCCTCGAAGTGCTCGGGATTGTACTTAGGGTCGAGCATCTTGACGAGACCCTTGATGTCGGTAGACTCGTCGCAGCCGTTGTTGTTGAGGGCGCGGACGTCGGCGATGATGTCGGCCATCTTGTAGATGGCGTTGTCGCCGCGGTCGGGAGCGGAGC
>URPB01000128.1:0-4414 GCA_900549575.1 uncultured Collinsella sp. | reverse complement strand
TCGGCAGCGTCAGATGTGTATAAGAGACAGGTATATCTCCATGCCCCTCTACAAAAATCTGTACCTTTTTGTGCAACAAAAAAAGCCGCTCAACCAGCGGCTTTTCTTGTTTTGGTAAGAAAAAAGGCGACCGCCCTTTGTGGACGGTCGCCTTTGTTAATAGTTGTGCAGCTTGCCTTAGGCGCGGGTCTTGATCTCCTCGAGAACCTTGGCAACAAACTCGTCAACACTCATCTGAACAGTCTCGTTGGAGCGATCGCGGACGGAAATGTTGCCGGCCTCGACCTCCTTCTCGCCCAGGATGAGCATATAGGGCACGCGGTCGATGCTGCGGGCCTCGCGGATCTTGTAGCCGATCTTCTCGTCGCGGTCGTCGCAGACCACGCGAATGCCGGCCTCCTCCAGCTTGGCGCATACCTCGTGGGCGTAGTCGCGGCTCTTCTCGGAAACGGGAAGCGCCTTGACCTGCACGGGAGCCAGCCAGGTGGGGAACTTGCCCGCAAAGTGCTCGATCAGAATACCGATGAAGCGCTCGATGGAGCCAAAGCATACGCGGTGCAGCATGATGGGGCGCTTCTTGGTGCCGTCGGCGTCCACGTACTCCAGATCAAAGTTGAGCGGCATCTGGAAGTCGAGCTGCACGGTACCGCACTGCCAGGTACGGCCGAGCGAATCCTCCAGGTGGAAATCGATCTTGGGGCCGTAGAAGGCGCCGTCGCCCTCGTTGACCTCGTAGTCCATGCCCAGCTTCTCCAGAGCGGTGCGTAGGCCCTCCTCGGCGCGCGCCCAGTCCTCGTCCGAACCCATGGAGTCCTCGGGGCGGGTGGAAAGCTCAACGTGGTACTTAAAGCCAAACTTCTGGTACACGGAATCGATGAGGTTGACCACACCCACGATCTCGTCGGTCAGCTGGTCAGGACGCACAAACAGGTGGGCGTCGTCCTGGTTAAAGCAGCGCACACGGAACAGGCCGTGCAGGGCGCCGCGCAGCTCATGGCGGTGCACCAGCCCAATCTCGCCGGCGCGGATGGGCAGCTCGCGGTAAGAGTGCGGCTTGGAGGCGTACACCAGCACGCCGCCCGGGCAGTTCATGGGCTTAATGCAGTACTCTTCGTCGTCAATAACGGTGGAGTACATGTTGTCCTTGTAGTGGTCCCAGTGGCCCGAGGTCTTCCACAGCTGCTTGTTCATGATGAGCGGCGTGGAGATCTCCACGTAGCCGGCCTTGTGGTGAATCTCGCGCCAGTAGTCCAGCAGCGTGTTCTTAAGGATCATGCCGTTGGGCAGGAAGAACGGGAAGCCGGGGGCCTCGTCGCGCATCATAAAGAGGTCCATCTCGCGGCCGATCTTGCGGTGGTCGCGCTTCTTGGCCTCCTCCAGCATGTGCATGTGCTCGTCGAGCTCCTCCTTGGTGGCAAAGGCGACGCCGTTGATGCGGGTGAGCATCTTGTTGTCCTTGTCGCCCTTCCAGTAAGCGCCCGAGACGCCGGTTAGCTTAAAGGCCTTCAGCGCCTTGGTGTAGCAGATGTGGGGGCCGACGCACATGTCGATGTAGTCGCCCTGCTGGTAGAAGGTGATACGGGCGTCGTCGTCCAGATCGCCGATATGCTCGACCTTGTACTTCTCGCCGCGCTCCTCCATAAGGGCGATGGCCTCGGCGCGGGGCTTCTCGTACACGGAAAACTTGAGGTTCTCCTTGACGATCTTTTTCATCTCGGCCTCGATCGCGGGGAAGTCGTCCTCGCTGATCTTGACGCCCTCGGGCAGATCGACGTCGTAGTAGAAGCCATTGTCGGTCGCGGGGCCGTAGGCAAAGTCGGCCTCGGGGTACAGGCGCTTGATGGCCTGCGCCATGATGTGCGCGGCGGAGTGGCGGATGACGTGCGTGACCTCGTCCTGCGGGAGCTCGGCCACCGAACCGTCATTGTAGAGTGCCTTCATGGGTATGTTTTCTCCTCTCGGATGCCTGATGCAAGTGCGTGCGATGCGCTCGGCGTTTTAACTTGCATCATTATAGGCAGGTTGCCTTGGTATACAAGCGCCCGCCGCACCTTAATGGCACGGCGGGCGATTTTCTACGCATGCTTCATCGTGTGGGGGCGGCGCGGGGCGCGTGGCGGCCGTGGCTTGCGCGGGGCGCGCGGTGCCCGTGGCTTGCGGCCGGCCCGGCGATGGATGCGTTACTGAATGCGAGTTCGGCAGTAGGGGCAGACCTTCCAGTGCGCGTCGAGCGGGCGATGGCAGCTGGGGCAGACGTTGCGAACCTGGGTGTCGCACACCGGGCAGACGACGAAGTCCTTCTCGATGGGCGCACCGCACTGCGGGCAGGTGCCGTACTGGGCAAGCTGGCGCTCGCGCAGGGCCATGTCCAGCTCCTGCTCCTCGCGGTCGGACGCGTAGGAGTGCGGGCGCAGGACCAGGTAGGCGATGAGGCCTACAAACGGGATGAGGGCGATGATGCCCCATGCCACGTAGGCGCTGGCGCCGCGGCGGCGAGCGTCGATGAACACATAGACGACCGACAGCACATACAGGGCGATGATAAAGCCAACGAAGGCATAGACGACGCCCATAAGCTGCGGCGACATGAGCTCGGAGATGTACTTGGACATTACGGGTACCTTTCGGAATATTAACAGTCCGGACAAGTTTACCACGGGGTTTGTTTATATGGGACCACGGCTAGGGGCGGAGCTGGCGCGGACACAAACATCTCAATCTGTAACAGGTGGGAGCGGAATCCGGGCCTAGATGTTACAGATTGAGACGAACGGAAGGGGCGCCAGACTAACGTCTCAATCTGTAACATCTAGAACCCAAATCATCAGTTAACTGTTACAGATCGAGACGAACGTTTGCCGTAGCTGTCGGCAGACGAGCTTGTCGACGTTGCTGGGTCTCCCCTCGTCTGCCGTTGGCGGGTGTTGCGGGGCTGTTCGCCGCATTGCCGCCGCGCTGGGGGTGTGTAGACCGTAGGATAGTCTTATTGACAGCCTGTCAACTCGTCTGGGAGGCACTGTGACAGAAACGTTTGATATCGCGATTGTCGGCGCGGGCATCACCGGATGCGCCATCGCGCGGCAGCTCGCGCGCTATGACCTGTCCATTTGCGTGGTCGAGGCGGCTAACGATATTGCGCTGGGCGCGTCGAAGGCCAACGGCGGCCTGGTACACGCTGGCTACGATCCGGTGCCGGGCACCGTAAAGGCGCAGGTCAACGCCCGTGGCTGCGAGTTGTACGGTACGTGGGCGCAGGAGCTGGGCTTTCTGTTCCGCCGCACCGGGTCGATGGTGTTGGGCTTTAACGACGAAGACCGCGCACAGCTGGAGAAGCTGCGCAGCAACGGCCTGGCGAACGGCGTGCCCGAGCTGTCGATTATCGGCCCCGACCGCATCCACGAACTTGAGCCGCGCGCCAGTGCCTCTGCAACGTGCGCGTTGTGGTGCCCCTCGACTGGGTTTGTCGACCCGTTTGAGGTTGCCATCGCCGCGCTGGAGAACGCCGTGGCCAACGGGGTGACGTTTATGCGCTCCGCACCCGTGGAGGCGATTGAAGTTGCGGGCTCGGGCGACGACGCGCGCTTTACGCTGGCGACGCCCGCTGGCAACGTGCGCTGCCGTTACCTGATCAACGCCGCGGGCAACGGCGCCGCCGACATCTCGCATATGGCGGGCGCCGAGGAGTTCCAGATGGTCTGGCGTCAGGGCAACATCGTGGTGCTGGACAAGGAGCCGCGCACGCTCATGCCGCTCTACCCCGTGCCGACGCCGGTGTCGAAGGGCGTTATCGTGACGGGCACCGTGCACGGCAACACCGTGATCACCGCGACGGCCGCCGTGCGCGAGCCGGGCGACACGCAGACCTATGCGAGCGATGTGAACGCGCTGCTGAGCGGCGCGCGCAAGCTGGTGCCCGATCTGGATACGCGCCGCGTGGTGCGCGCGTTTGCCGGCGGGCGTCCGGTCATTCAGGGAACGAACGACTTCTTTATTGGACAGTCGGCCGTGGTGCCGGGGCTTTTCCAGGCGGCGGGCATTCAGTCGCCGGGTGTGGCAAGCGCGCCGGCCATTGCCGAGCACATGGAGCTTGTGATGCGTGAGGCGGGCGTGAAACTGCACGAGCGGGCTGACTGGAACCCAATTCGCCGCGCGCCGGACGACTTTGACCGCGCGCCGCTTACGCGCAAGGAAGAACTCATTGAGTCCGATCCCGCGTGGGGGCAGATTGTCTGCCGCTGCGAGACTGTGCCCGAGGCCGAGATTGTGGCCGCGATTCGGCGCCGCCCGGGTGCAATTTCGGTCGAAGGTGTCAAGCGCCGCTGTCGTGCCGGCATGGGTCGGTGCCAAAGCGGCTTTTGCCAGAGCCTGTCTCTTATACACATCTCCGAGCCCACGAGACAAGAGGCAATCTCGT
>URPB01000127.1:0-4448 GCA_900549575.1 uncultured Collinsella sp. | reverse complement strand
CCTCAAGGCCGTCGCCATCCCTGCCGTCGAGGTACACATCAGCGCCGTAGAGACGCGCGAGGACTTCCGCCAGGTGAGCTACGCCCGCTTGGCCTGCTTCGCCACCATCACCGGCGAAGGCCTCCAAGGCTACGCCCACGCGTTGGAGCTGCTGAAAAAGCATCTCGAAAAGTAAGCCTGCAACACTACCGAATAAATGACAGCGGGGAGAACCAACTTGGTCCTCCCCGCTTTTAATTACGCCTTCTTGATCACGTACGCCAATCCAATATCGCAGGCGCAACGCACAATTGACGCGAAGAGCCACGATGCTGGCAGCGTCATAAGCAGAGGCATGGTCTGCCAAGGAATAAACCAATCGACCGCGTGGATTGCAAAGATGGCAAGACTGGCCTGTCCGCAGAACACGAGCGCTTGTTCAAAGGACCCCAAAACCGGCACGTCTTTCAACTTCTCCAGCGCTATGGAAACCCAGCACACGCAGTAGCTGCCGGCAAGAGCGGCAACTGTCGCAACCACAAACCCATCCACGCGGCGGCTCGAAAGCTCAAGCCCACTCAGCGCGGCAAGGACAAGCCAAGCGACACCGACTCCAATAAACAGCAGGGGCTTGCCCACGCTCGGCTCGAGCCCCCTTTGGCGTGCCGTATAGCCAACCCACATCAGCAGCACAATATAGCAGCTCAGATCCAAATCGAGCGGCAGGTAAACACCAAAATAGCGAGACACGCTCAAACCGCAAAAGGCAATCGCGGCACAGACAACGCCCTGCCAAACAGCCCCAATCCCGTGGCGATCAAACAGCCGCACAAGTACATTAAACAGTAGGCGCGACGTAAACAGCGCCGCTAGAAACCATGCCATGCCAACGGCGGCAACACCAAACCCAGGCACATCAACGCCAGAGGCAAACAGAATCGTCTCAAGTTCCGCAACCAGCGTACCGCCCGTCAAAGAAGCGCCGCTCATCAAAAAAGTCGGCATCTGCCACGCCAAGGCAAGAACAAGATATGGCACCAGAAGACGCGGCACCGATCCGCTCAGCAGCTCGCGCCACGGCTTCGGCCTAAACGTATACCCGGCAAGAAAAAAGAACACCGGCATGTGAAACGAGAAGATCGCGTGCCGCAAGGGAGAAGGATTTGGGACGGTGTGCCCCACAATGACCAAAATCATTGCAATCCCCTTTGCAATATCGATCCAGTCGAGCCTTTTGTTTCCCATGGCGAACCCTTCAAAACCGCAGCACACAAGATGAAAAAAGCCCAGACCACCAAGCGGTCCGGGCTTAATAAACGATGGTGCTCCATGGCGGATTCGAACCGTCGACCTTGGGATTAGAAGTCCCCTGCTCTATCCAACTGAGCTAATGGAGCATATAACCGCACACCCAAGCAAGCGCAAGCCTGTCAGGCGCAAGTAATTATAACCTAGTTGAACTGCTCGCGGTACGCCTTGCAGACCTCATCGACCGGGCCATCCATGCGAAGGTCACCCTTCTCAATCCAAACGGCACGCTGGCAGATGCGCTCAACCTGCTCCATGGAGTGCGAAACGAACAGAACCGTCACGTCGCCGCTCTGGATAAAGTGCTGGATGCGGGCCTCGCACTTCTGCTGGAAGAACACATCACCGACGGACAGCGTCTCGTCAACGATCAGAATATCGGGCTCGGTAATCGTCGCGATTGCAAAGGCAATACGCGCAACCATGCCCGAGGAGAAGTTCTTAAGCGGCATGTCGACAAAGTTCTGAAGCTCAGCGAACTCGATAATGCCGTCAAAGTTGACGTCGATGAACTCCTTGGTATAGCCGAGCAGGGCGCCGTTCAGATAGATGTTCTCGCGGGCGGTCAGCTCGGGATCAAAGCCGGCACCAAGCTCAATCAGCGGCGCGATGTTACCGTGCACCTTAACGCTGCCCTCGCTTGGCTCAAGCACGCCAGCGATAATCTTGAGCATCGTAGACTTGCCGGAGCCATTGGTGCCAACCAGACCCACGACCTCGCCACGATGAATATCAAACGAAATATGCTTAAGCGCCCTAAACTCCTCAAAGAACAACTCGTGCTTGGCAAGCTTGATGAAGTACTCCTTGAGGTTGGTCAGCGACTCGGACGCCATGTTAAAGATCATGGTGACGTCGTCGACCTCGACAGCCAGAGGCTGCTCGCTGTAATCAACAACAGATTCAGTCATCACAGCACTCCTTAGATGTAGAGGATGAACTTGCGCTCGGACTTATGGAACACGGTATAGCCAATAACAAGCGCAAGGACCGCCCAAGCAGCGCACATACCAAACGTCATAAGCGAGGGCGTAGTTTGGAACAGAAAGATATCGCGCATAAACTGCAGGTAGTTGTACATGGGGTTCGCATACATCAAGATACGCACGAGATGCGGCATTTGCGCAATATAGTCAGTCGTCCAGAAGATGGGCGTAATATAAGTCCACGCCGTAATGACTACGCTCCACAGATGCATAACGTCGCGGAAAAAGACCGTAAGGGCAGAGAGCATCATGCCCAGGCCCATGCAGAAGCACATAAGCAGCAGCAGGCAAACCGGCAGCAGAATCAGGTGCCAAGAAGGCATAACGCGGAACCACAGCATGACGATGGCGACGGCGACCAGCGAGAAGGCAAAGTTCACCAGCGAGAAAAGCACTTTCTGCACCGGGAAGACCCAGCGGTGCACCTTAACCTTCTTGAGCAGAGGGGCAGCACCCACGATCGACGTTAGGGCCTGGTTCGTGGACTCGGACATGACGGCAAAGGTAACGTTACCCACGATCAAGTACAGCGGGTACATCTCGGGCGTCATTGATCCATTGCGGCCCTGGCCAAAAATCGTCGAGAACACGATGGCCATGACGATCATCATCAGCAGCGGGTTGAGAACCGACCATGCGACGCCCAGAACGCTACGGCGATACTTGATCTTAAAATCCTTGGTAACCAGCTGACGAAGGATAAACGCATCCTTCTCAAATTCGTTCTTAGCAAACGTCGCAGGCAGACTGCGAGTTTCTTGTTGCTTTGTCTGATCCGACACGGATGCAACTCCTTTACTCGTAATCGTTGACAAACGAACAGTATAGACCCGACGGCCATGCAAACGATTCGCGCAACAAAACTGGAGAACTAACCCACATCTTAGGATGCCAAGCCCAAACGGCTATACTTTCAAGGATTGAATGTATAAGGAGCATTGAGTGAATTCTGAATCCATCGCCGTCATCATCCCCTGCTACAACGAAGCGCTCACGATCGGCAAAGTCATCGACGACTTTCACCGCGAGCTTCCGCAAGCGACGGTCTATGTCTATGACAACAACTCGTCGGACGATACCTCACGCATCGCCACCGAACACGGCGCCACGGTCCGCTTTGAGCCCCGTCAGGGAAAGGGCAACGTATGCCGCCAGATGTTTCGCGACATCGACGCCGATTGCTACCTGATGGTCGACGGAGACGACACCTACCCCGCCGAGGCGTCCAAAGCCCTCTGCGAGCCCATCCTTAACGGCACAGCCGACATGACCGTAGGCGATCGTCTCTCAAATGGCACCTATGCCGAGGAAAACAAGCGTGCCTTCCACGGCTTTGGTAATAATTTGGTCCGCTCCATGATCAAGTGGATCTATGGCTACAGCTTCGATGACGTCATGACCGGCTACCGCGCCATGAGCCGCCCGTTCGTTAAAACCTTCCCTGTGCTTTCCGAGGGCTTCCAGATCGAAACCGAGCTCTCGATCCACGCCGTCGACCACCGCTGGCGCATCAAAGATGTGCCCATCGAGTACCGCGACCGTCCGGAAGGTTCCGAGTCCAAGCTCAATACCGTGAGCGACGGCATTAAAGTCGTTGCGATGATCGGCACGCTGTTCAAGGACTACCGCCCGCTGAAGTTCTTCAGCCTCGTCGCGCTTCTGTTTGCGGTGATCGGCCTCGCCTTGGGCATGCCCATCGTTGTCGAGTATTTCCAGACCGGCCTCGTTCCGCGCTTCCCCACCGCCATGCTCGCCGCGTCGTTTATGTTCCTGTGCGGTCTGAGCCTTGCGACCGGCTTCATCCTCGATTCCGTGGCAAAGGTCGAAAAAAAGCAGTGGGAGGTCAACGTGTACAGCAAATACGCCTACGACGACCAGCCCGGCCACCCTACTTCCAAGCCAAGCGAGAGGTAAACCACCATGCCGCTCATCTCCATCGTCGTACCGAGTTACAACGAGCAGGCTCGGAGATGTGTATAAGAGACAGGAGCAGGAATCACTTCCGATCTTTCTCAAAGAGCTCGATGGCGTCGTTCGCATCATGACCCGGCAAGACCCCGGCATCTCCTTTGAAGCCGTCCTCATCGACGATGGCTCGGCAGACAAAACGCTCGCCGTCATGAAGGCGGAAGCCGCGGCGGCGCATCCATACGCCATCCGCTGGCACTCTTTCTC
>URPB01000126.1:0-4481 GCA_900549575.1 uncultured Collinsella sp. | reverse complement strand
GGCCCCGGCCGGAGGGACCACGAGCGCTACAGGTTCTTGACACCCATCGCGCGCATGGCGTTCAGGATGGCGATGATCGCCACGCCTACGTCGCCAAAGACGGCAAGCCACATATTGGCGATACCCAGCGCTGCCAGCACAAGGATCAGCAGCTTAATGCCCAGCGCAAAGATTATGTTCTGCCAAACAATCGACATGGTCTTGCGCGCCACGCGGATCGCGCGGGAAATGTTGGACGGCTTGTCGTCCATCAGCACCACGTCGGCGGCCTCGATCGCGGCGTCGGAGCCCATGGCGCCCATGGCAATGCCCACATCGGCGCGCGTAAGCACAGGAGCGTCGTTGATACCGTCGCCGACAAAGGCGAGCTTGCCCTTGCCACTTTCGGCCGCGAGTAGCGCCTCAACGCGCTCGACCTTGTCGCCCGGCAGGAGCTGCGCGTGGAACTCGTCGAGACCGAGTTGCTTGGCCACAGACGCTGCAACCTCCTCGCGGTCGCCCGTGAGCATGACGGTGCGGTTGATACCGGCGGCATGCAGGTCGCGAATCGTTTGCTCCGCATCGGCCTTAACGGTGTCTGCAATCACGATGTGGCCGGCGTACACGCCGTCAACGAGCACGTGGAGGATCGTGCCGACAACCTCACAGTCCGGTGCTTCAACGCCGGCCGCGGCGAGCATCTTGGCGTTGCCAACGACGACGTGCTTGCCGTCGATGGTTGCCGTCACGCCGTGGCCCGCGTCGTTGGCGGAGTCGCTCACGCGCTTGGGGTCGACCTCGCCCTGGTAGGCGTCGCGCACGGACTGCGCGATGGGGTGATCGAAGAACGACTCAGCAAGGGCTGCGACTTCGAGCAGCGACTGCTCGGTATAGCCAGCCTCGGGGTGCACCGCGACGACTGAGAACGTGCCGTTGGTGAGGGTGCCCGTTTTGTCGAAGACGATGGTGTCCACGTCGGCGAGCGTCTCGAGGTAGTTGGAGCCCTTGATGAGAACGCCCAGCTTGGACGCGCCGCCGATGCCGCCAAAGAAACTCAACGGTACGCTGATCACGAGGGCGCACGGGCAGCTGACGACCAGGAAGGTCAGGCCGCGCAGGATCCAATCGGACCAAGCGCCAGTCACCAGGCCGCCGCCAAGCGCGAGCACCGCGGCAGCGCCAGTGACGGCGGGGGTGTAGACGCGGGCAAAGCGCGTGATGAAGTTCTCGGTGCGCGCCTTCTTTTCGCTGGCATTCTCCACGAGCTCCAGAACACGCGCGACGGTTGACTCGCCAAAGGGCTTGGTGGTGCGCACGTGGATGAGGCCCGTCATGTTGATGCAGCCGCTGATGATATCGTCGCCGGTCTTGGCGGGGCGGGGGACTGACTCGCCCGTGAGCGCGGCGGTGTCGAGCTGGGTTTCGCCCTCGACGATGACGCCGTCGATAGGCACGCGCTCGCCGGGCTTGACCACGATCACGGTGCCGACGGCGATGTCATCGGGAAAGACCTGTTCGAGTGTGCCGTCGGCTTGCTCGACGTTAGCGTAGTCGGGCGCGATGTCCATCATGGCACTGATCGACTTGCGGCTCTTGCCCACGGCGTATGCCTGGAACAACTCGCCGACCTGGTAGAACAGCATGACGGCGGCGCCTTCGGCCATGTGCGGGTCGGTGTCGGGGAAGAGCACCATGGCAAACGCGCCGATGGTCGCGACGGCCATGAGGAAGCTCTCGTCGAAGGCCTTGCCGCGGCGGATGTTATTGAATGCCTTTTGCAGTACGTCGTAGCCGGCAATCAAAAACGGCACGAGGAACAGCGCGAAGCTGGCGTAGATGTTGCCGGGCTCCCCAAATGCGATAGTGAGGGCGCCGAGCTCGTCGAGGGCATAAACAACGGCAAAAATGCCCAGTGCTACCAGGATGCGGTTGCGCTTGTGCTCAAGGGACTCTTTCTTCTTGCGCTTCTTCTTTTTCTTTTTGGGGTCGGCGGCTGCCATGATTCAAACCTCCCATTTGAGTGTATGAACACTTGCTCATATAATTTCGCGAGCAAAGGCCGCGGCAAGCGCGGCCTTACAGGTCAACGTGTGCGCGGGTTAGAGAATGATCTCGCAGTCCGGCTCGGCGTCGGCGGTGAACTCAACGACGCGGTCCAGGACCTCGTCGAACTTGGCGTCGTCGGCCTCGAGCGTCAGCTTCTGGGTCATAAAGTTGACCGAAACGGACTTGACGCCATCGAGCTTAGCCAGCTCGTCCTGAAGTTCACACGCGCAGTTGGCGCAATCGATCTCGTCGAGCTTAAACTGCTTTTTCATGGTGGGTTCCTTTCCCTGTGTTGGCGGTCTGGGTGCCGGCCGCGCTGATACCGTGGTTGATTGCTATTCGCAGATATGGCTCATGCCCTGGTTGAGCATGGTATAGACATGATCGTCAGCGAGCGAGTAGAGAATGTTGCGGCCGTCGCGGCGGAACTTGACCAGGTGCGACTGCTTAAGCGTGCGCAGCTGGTGCGACACCGCAGACTGCGAGGTCGCGGTCGCTTCGGCGATGTCAGCCACGCAGAGCTCGCGGCCCATGAGGGCATAGAGAATCTTGATGCGCGTGGTGTCGCTGAAGACCTTGAACAGGTCGGCAAGGTCGTAGAGAAGTTCCTCGTCGGGAAGGTCCTCGGGCGAGCAGGTGGTGGGGACGATCGGCTCGGTGGCCTCGATGCCAGTCTTTGTTTCATCAGCGTGGCTGCTCATTGCAATATCCTTTCATATGAACATGCGCTCATATAACTTACTTCCGATTATATGAGCGCATGTTCATATGTCAATGACGTACAGGTAATTCGTCGCATAAAATGATGGGGAATAGTGGACGAGATTCCGGACTGAGCGGTTTTGATAGCCGATGCCGGGGTGGGTGCCCCCGCGCCGTGCAAAAATTGGAGTATTCTGCAACTATAGGGGGTCCGTTAATCTATTCCAGGCCAAATAAAGCCGCTCAAGAGTTATCCAAGGGCGGTAAACAGACAAGGTCTTCCTCAAATGTTGCCTAACGTTCCCGTTCGATAGCGTTTTTGTTTTTCATTTGGATTAACTTGTGGGTGCTGGAGGGCCGACCCTGCTGAATACTCGCAATTTTGCACATCGCTAGGGTACCCACCTTGTTAGCCGGTCTAGCTTCCGGCCCCGAAGATTCTGCCCTCGGGCGCGAGGCTGCTTATTTGGGCAAATGATGGGCTGTCGGATTCGACAGTCTGCATGTCATCGATTGCCGGAACTTCATTTATTGTCGGGTCATCCAGCGTGATGCCTTCGAGTGTTGCTTTTTCGAGGTCGATTCGTTGACGATCTTCGGAATCCTGGCGAAGCTGCTTCTGAATTCTCTTTTTCTCTTCTATAAACCTTCTGAGCACAAACTGTCTCAGGTCCTCTTGCATGATTTGAAAGTCTTTTGGCAGACGCGAGGGGCGTATGCCCTCTTTCCGTTGGATCGCCTCCATGACCCTAACGAAAGCGCTGGCATGCATAAAGGAATAACGACTGACGGTGATGATTCCGTATCCCATGGACGCAAGCGCATTCTTGCGCTCCTCATCGATGGCGCGGTCTTCTTCCGCGTCATGATAAAACCCGTTGTATTCAATGTCTGTGCGAGATTTCTTTAGATACGCATCCATAAAGAACTTTTTGCGTCTCGTGAGATTCTTTGCGGCAGCGGTGACCTGCACCTCGCAATCGGTCTCAATTCCCTTAATACCAAGCCCTCCTTCGCTTTTAGGCAGCGTTAGCATCATGACAAAGGCCGTTTCCATAGGAGACCGGCATCCGTCGCGCACACATTGAATCGCCTTTCGGGCAAGGCCCAGACCGTCGCATCTGGTAATGGAATTAAAGAACTGTTTTAACCTTTCGGTCGAGGTGAGCGCGAAACGCTCGTTATACGAGGTGGAAGAGCCGGTTCCAAGGGAGTAAGCGCCGCACAATTCAAAGTAGTACTCCACCAGTTCGCGAAAAGGGAGATAGGTGGCGGCCTGAAGTGCGCAAAGCTCAACGCCAACAATGAAGATGCCATCTTTGAGCTCTATAAAGCGTGAGCTCGAGAATCGTTTTGACGAAACGTGGCATTGACAGTTCATTGCATAGCGCGCATTCCTGCGATCAAACACCATTACTTCGAGGCAATCATTTGCGTCAAGGGAAACATCGTGTTTGGTGAGCCATTCTGCGGCTGCGTCAAGGAGCGTTCCGGTGGGACATGATCCGTAAATCGCGGCAGGGTTACAGGGCTCGGTGTCTTTCGTAGACGCCGAATGCGCGGCCTGGTAGACCGCTTTTGCAGTGGTATGTGACAATACGATACTCATGGTATATATCGTGTCAGCTAATGCCGTGCTGATGGCGCTGAGTGGGAAAGTCGTTTTAGGGGCCTAACCAAATGCTGTCCAAAAGCTTGACGCAATTATGGGTTGGCATGCCTAAAATCAATGTTATCGCAGCTTAGCTATAGCA
>URPB01000125.1:0-4617 GCA_900549575.1 uncultured Collinsella sp. | reverse complement strand
GGCCCGCGCGCGCAGGCGGGAAATCAAAGACTCTTTGAAGGCCTTAGACGATGAACTCATGGCGTACGTGTCGAACGAAATTGAATCATAGCTTTCACCGCTTGCCGCAACAGTCCATTGGCGACCTCAAAGGCGCCTCAATGGGATAAGAGCGATTTCACACCATGGAGGAATGGCGGGCAAACGCTCGGAGTGTTCATTTGTCTGATAACCGATGTTCACTCTAGCCCGAGCAGATTAAGTCCCGCCACCGTCATCTTGCACACGAGCGGCCTTGCGGACACCTTTTCTAAATATCCGGCAGCGATTAGGCTCGACAATGACCTACTCGCTGTCGGCTTTGTCACATCGAGATAGCCCGACACACCATCAAGCGTAGATTCACCAAAGGCACCGAAGATATGCATCTGTGCCGCATAAAACAGAATATCTTTTGCCCTTTCGGTAAACGTATCGTCGAGTTCATCGATCGCCCGCTTGAGATCATCGAGTTGTACGCGCTTTTCGGCCAAATCGCTCAGAACGGCATCTTGCGCTTGCTCGACCAAATCAAGCATCATTGCAACAAACGGAGTAGCCTCGCTACCGTTAAGGGGCCTCTCCACCACGTCAAACGCCTTGTAATATGCGGTTTTATTCTCAGCAATCGTCCTAGAGAGCGACAACACCGTAGGCTGCGACAACGTCTCGTTCAGGCTCAACGCGAGAAGATACCTCCCCGTTCTCCCGTTACCGTCATAGAAGGGGTGAATATACTCAAAGAGAAAATGGCAGATTGAGGCTGCATAGAGGCTTGGGACATCTTCGCGATTGCCCAACTCTATCATCTTGCCAAGGAGGTCAATGATTTCGGGCTCCGAGGAAACACCCTGATGGAGAATCTTGCCCCGACTGTTCTCAATCACAACGGGACCCAAACGGAACATCTTGCCATCCGGACGGTCCTTCGGGTCAAGCACGCCCTTAGTGACGGCATCGAAAATCTCGCGAATATCCTCGGGTTTGCCGGGACGACTTGAACCATCCACCAGCTGAAGGTAGAGGCGAGCGAATTCAATAAAAGGAGTGTGCTCCTTTTCGGCGGCACCGCAAAGTTCGGCCGCAGCATCCTCCGCAGACTCCAGCGCCGCTTCAATCTGGCGCCGCGTGCTGTGCACACCCTCCATCTCGTTGCTGAAAACAACCTCCTCAAGCACCAGCGAACGAATCGAGGCCCCCAAAGCCACATAAGGCAAGCTGTTCCACAGGTTGGAAATCTTTCGCTCTTTTCTGAGGATCCGCTCGCTAGCAACGGACAGGTTCAAAGGAACACAAGCGAACAGTTCACCATGCTCAAGGTGAATTCCAGTCCGCACCGTGCCGTCGGCAGTAAGGCGCTCGCGCAGCAGCTCGTCATGGCAAGCATAACGATCGGAGCTTGGATCTGCATAAAAGAGTTTTTCGAGCGTCTTGTACGCCATCGCTTCATCGCTCCTTTGAAATCAAATAGCTTAATCGTCTTTCATTATTTCGAATATATCCGATATTTGCAATTAAGACTCAAGAAATGCATTGTCTAATTTCAGAATTTGAAGTATTGGGAATTAAGGGTTCTTTTTTACATAGCGAGCTAATTTCAAACCTCAGCAGAGCTTTATGCAAGAAGGCACGCTGTCTGCATCAACCGCAGGCAGCGCACCTCCTTCTATTCGAAAAGGAAACTGCGTCCCATAATTCCGGCTCAGAATGGGATGCGCTTTCCCTAACGAGCCTCTCGCGGAAACTGCATCCCACTCCGGGCGCCCATTCCGGGACACAGCTTCCCAACGGCCCCTGTTTCGGAAACCACATCCCATTTTGAACCCTTCAAAGCGGGACGCGGCTTCCCCGAGAGAGTATCGACTACTTGCCGTCGTCGTCTTCGGCTTCTTCGCGCGCGTAGAGCTCCAGCATGCGGCGGCGATATTCGTGCACGGCGAGCTTGGCGCGCTCCAGGCGGCGGCGCTCACGCGGAGTCAGCTCGGACGGGTCAAGCTCATCACCATAGGTCTTATCGGCAAGAAGATGCGCCGCGTCCACGATACGGGCATCGATGTGGCCGTTCGCTGCCTCGGCGGAAAGACGCTCGGCAATCGTATCGAGCGTAGGCAAGCCCTCGAATACGCGTCCATGTCCATGCGAGGTCAGCAGCTCGTGCTCGCGCGCGAGCAGGCTCGCCAAATCGTGATGGGCGCGCAGAATATCGAGCGCGTCGGAAGGATGCTCGGCAACCTCTGCCACGGCGGCGACCGGTGCGGCATCGACCACGCGGTAGAAGAGCTGCGCGAGCAATGGCATCAAGAACACCGTGATGGCACCGGCGGCAACCATGACCGACGCAATATCTTGCGACAGCGCGCCCGCGTTGACGGCAACACTCGTCACGGCAACGATGATCGGAAGCGCCGTGGTGCAGTACAGGGCCACGGTAATGCGACCATACGCCGACACATCGCGCGTCGCAGGACAAATGCTCATAGAAATAAGGATGGGCACGGCACGAATAATCAGCAACGCCACGATAAAGCCCGCGAGCAAGCCCGGGCGCGACGCCACGGCCGTCAGGTCGATCTTTGCGCCCGATACGGTAAAGAACACCGGAATCAAAAAGCCGTAGGCCAGGCCGTCGAGCTTGGTCTCGAGCGTATGGTTGCCCTCGGGGATGATATAGCGCAGGACAAAGCCGGCGGCAAAAGAACCCAACACGATGTCGAGGTCAAAGATGGCCGAGAACGCCACGAGCGTGACCAGGATGAACACCGTCAGACGCACGAAGGTCTGCGACGTGGTATCGGCGCGTTCCTCGACAAACGAAAAGAAGCGGCTGCCGACGCGCCTGGAACGACTTGGGACCACGGCCAGCAGCACGCAGACCACAGCAAACAGGCCAAGAATCACGAGCGTCTGGATGCCGGTGCGGGCAGACAGCAGCACCGACATGGCGAGCACGGGACCGAGCTCGCCCCAAGTGCCATACGCGAGAATCGAGTCGCCAACGCGCGTGCCGGTGAGCGAGCGCTCGCGCATGATGGGCACAAGCGTGCCGAGCGCCGTGGAAGTAAGGGCGAGCGTCACGGCGATACCGTCGAAATGGCTGACCGAAAACCACGGCGTAAAGCGCACGGCAAGCCAGGCGATGCCAAACGTGACGGCCCACGTCGCCAAGCCGTAGCGCCCCTCCACACCCGTAATGTTCTTAGGGTCGATCTCAAAGCCGGCAAGCAGGAACAAAAAGGCCAGACCCAGCTCGGACACCAGCGAGACCTCGGCATCCACATGGATAAGACCGAGCATATGCGGGCCCAGCACCGCGCCGAACACGAGCAAAAAGACCGTCTCGGGAACGGGCTTTCCGGGAATCGCCGAGGCGATGAAGGGGCTTGCAAAGGCCACGAGCGCGATGATGGCGAGTGAAACGAATGCCATGTGATGCCTTTCTCTTGTTTGCGCTTCACTGTAGCACCCTCGCCGTCCTCAACGCGCCACGAGCTGTCGTATCATAGTGAGGTTTACAAACATGTGGCTCAAGGCGACCGCAGGGCAGACCCCGCAAACCGACCGCTGCCGCATACCGTACCGTACGCCCAACCGATCAGGAAGGCAGGAACCAATGGTCTCTCGTATCTACGTGGAGAAGAAACCCGGGTTCGACGTCGAGGCTCAGCAGCTCAAGGGCGAGCTGACCGAAATTCTCGGCATCAAGGGCATCGAGGCCCTGAGGATCATCAACCGCTACGACGTCGAGGGCATCGACGAGGAGCTTTTCCGCTCCTGCGTGCCGACCGTCTTTAGCGAGCCCCAGGTCGATGTGACCTACGACGAGCTCCCCGCAAGCGATGGCGCCGTCTTTGCCGTCGAATTCCTTCCTGGCCAGTTTGACCAGCGCGCCGACTCCGCCAGCGAGTGCGTGCAGCTCATCAGCCAGGGCGAGCGCCCCGCCGTGCGCTCCGCCAAGGTCTATATGATCTCGGGCGCTCTGGACGAAGCCGCCATCGAGGCCATCAAGCACTACGTGGTGAACCCCGTCGAGGCGCGCATCGCCTCGCTCGACCTGCCCGAGACTCTGTACATGGAGACCCCCGAGCCCCAGCCCGTCGAGGTGCTCGACGGCTTCCGCGAGCTCGATGAGGCCGGCCTTGCCGCCTTTATCGCCGATCGCGGCCTTGCCATGGACGAGGCAGACATCGCCTTCTGCCAGCAGTACTTCCGCGATGAGGATCGCGACCCCACCATCACCGAAATCCGCGTGATCGACACCTATTGGTCCGATCACTGCCGCCATACCACCTTCGGCACCGTCCTGGACGACGTGACGATCGACGACGCCGTGGTGCAGCAGGCCTTCGACCGCTACATGGAGATGCGCCACGAACTCGGCCGCGACGCCAAGCCCGTCTGCCTCATGGACATGGGCACCATCGGCGCTAAGTACCTTAAGAAGACCGGCGTCATGACCGATGTCGATGAGTCCGAGGAAATCAACGCCTGCACCGTCAAGGTGAAGGTCGATGTCGACGGCGAGGACCAGGACTGGCTGTTCCTGTTTAAGAACGAGACCCACAACCACCCGACCGAGATCGAGCCCTTCGGCGGTGCCGC
>URPB01000124.1:0-4685 GCA_900549575.1 uncultured Collinsella sp. | reverse complement strand
TCTTTAAACGTATGAAGGCCGAAACCGTTATGAATACACTGGTTTAAAATACCGCCCAGCTCATGGTCCCTTTCAAGGATGATGATGCTGTCAATGCCGTTTCTTTTTGCAGAAGCTGCTGCCGCCAGTCCGGCCGGGCCGCCGCCGATAACGGCAACGTTGCGCTCGCCGTCGTTGGCGATAGCCTGGGCACGCAGCTTGGGTAGCACGGCGGTCATGGCCTCGCGGGCGGCCTTGAGCTTGCTGGCGCGAATCTGGGCGCCCTCGGGCTCGTAGAACGCACGCTCGCAGGCACGACCGCAAGGATGCGGGCAGATGGTGCCGGTGATGAACGGCAGGGCGTTGCGCTCGATGATGATGTTGAGTGCGTCCTCGTAGCGGCCCTCGTCAACAGCCGCCAGATAGGCGGGAATATCCTGCTGGATGGGGCAGCTCGTGCGGCACGGCGTGGTAAAGCAGTCGGAAAGCGGGCTCTTGCCGGCGACCTTGCGGTCGGGCAGCGGGCGCAGCGGCTTCTTGTAGAGCGGGTTGGTGAGCGAGTCGGTCTGGATCGCAGTCACGGCCTCGAGAGAGACGCCCGCGAACGGCTTGCCATCCAGGTCGGTAAACTCGCCAGCCATCTGGCTAAAGCGCTCGTAGCCACCAGGCTTGAGTACGTCGGTCGCCAGGGTGACGGGCCAAATGCCGGCATCGTACAGGGCGCGGATGTTGTAGACCGTAGCACCGCCAGAGTAGCTAATGCGCAGCTTGCCATCGAACTGCTCGGTAATGCGACGGGCGGCCTCGATGGTCAGCGAGAACAGCGAACGGCCGGACATGTACATCTCGGTGGAGGGCAGCTCGTTCCTCGTCACGTCGACGGGGAACGTGTTGGTCAGCTTGACGCCAAACTCCAGGCCGCGCTCGGCACACAGGGCAATCAGACGCTCAAACATGGGCACAGCGTCGACCCACTGCAGATCCTCGCGGAAGTGCGTGTCATCGAAGACGATGTAGTCAAAGCCCAGCTCGTTGAGGCGCTGGCGGGCAAACTCATAGCCCAGCAGCGTGGGGTTGCACTTGATGTAGGTGTTGAGACCCTTCTCGGTAATCAGATAGGTCGCGATGCGCTCGATCTCCGCCGGCGGGCAGCCATGCAGCGTGGACTCGGTAATGGAGTTGGAGACGCGCGCCGGGATGGACTCGACAAACGCGGCATCGACATGCTCAAACTTGTCCAGGTTAGCGAGCGCCCACGTGCGGCACTCGTTCCAAACCTCGGAGCCGCTGGCGTCCTTCATGCCCTCAATGTACGCATCGACCTTGGGGCTCTTGATGCCCTCGAGGTCATAACCCACGGACATGTTGAAGACAAAACCATCCGGGCTGCCCAGGCCGTACTCGCGAGCGATCAGGTGGCAGGCAAACCATGCCTTCACGTACTCGGCAAAGGCCTGCGGAACCTCGAGCTCGGTCGACCACTCGCAGTTGTAGCACTCGTCCTGCGCCACGATGCAGGGCTTGTTCACACACTTGGAGAGCTCCTCGCCGTCCATAACCTGAACGGTCTTGAGCTCAAAGAAGCGGGAACCGGCCACGTAGGATGCCACGATGTTCTGGGCCAGCTGCGTATTGGGACCGGCGGCCGGGCCAAACGGAGTCTCGATGCGCTCGTCAAAAATGGGAAGCGCGCCCTCCTGGTTGGTCGTGACCATC
Organism: uncultured Collinsella sp.; assembly: GCA_900549575.1. Lineage (GTDB taxonomy): Bacteria > Actinomycetota > Coriobacteriia > Coriobacteriales > Coriobacteriaceae > Collinsella. Next base: position 2,990 of record URPB01000124.1, on the reverse strand, counting down.
TTGCGCACGCCAAAGACGGCGCCCTGAGTCTTGTGCTCCTCGATGATCCAGTTCATCAGCTGCGAAAACGGGATCGGCCTCATGATGTCGCTCATAATGAGCTCCTCTCTGTAACGCCCGGCGAGACCGCGCGACGGGCGCAAATACGGTGTAGCGCTAGCACAGCGCCGGCGACCCCGCGGAGGCCGCCTATACGCGCGTCGGATGCGGCGAAACATCCGACGCGCGTGAATCTACTTGTAATTAGTAGGCGCGATCGTTGAGCGTGCTCCAGAGCTTCTTGGACTCAGCCATGGTCCACGCGTTGATCTTGTCCTCATCAATGCCAACGAACTCGCGATCCTTGTACAGGACGCGGCCGTTGATGATGGTGGTGCGGCAGTTTTTGCCCATCATGCCAAAGAGCATGTGGCCGTCGATGTTCTCCTCGCTCAGCGGCGTAAAGGGCTTGTAGTCCATGACGATGACGTCGGCGGCAGCGCCGGCCTCGAGCACACCGAGCTTGCGATCGAAGTACTTGCTGGCCATCTTGGCGTTGTTCTCGAACAGCATCGTCATGGCCTCGCACCAGCCCACGTTGGGCATAGCGGCGTTGTGACGCTGAATGATCAGGAAGACCTTGAGGCTCTCGAGCATATCGTGGGTGTAGGCATCGGTGCCCATGCACACGGGGATGCCGCGGCGGAAGAACTCGAGCACGGGGGCGCAGCCCACGGCGTTGCCCATATTGGATTCGGGGTTGTTGACGAGCCAGGTGCCGGACTCCTTGACGATATCCATCTCGGCAGGCGTCACGTGGATGCAGTGGCCCAGCATGGTGTCGGGACCCAGCAGGTTGTGCTGCAGCAGGCGCTCGACGGGGCTGATGCCGCCGCGGTTGAGGCGGGAATCCCACACGTCGTTCATGCCCTCGCACACATGGATGTGGAAGCCGGTCAGGCCGTTGTTGGCCTCGGCCATCTTATCCATGGTCTCGTCCGAAAGCGTAAAGGTGGCATGTCCGCCAAACATGGCGGCGATCATATGGTTGTCGTTATCGCGACGCTCCTTGGCGGCCCACTGGGCAAATTCGGCGTTCTCGGCAATGGCCTGGTCGCATTTTTCCTGGCCGCGGCGATCGGAGACCTCGTAGCACAGGCACGAACGCATGCCCAGCTCCTGAGCTGCGTCCTTAATGGTAAAGAGGCTACCCGGGATCTCGCAGAAACTCGCATGGTGATCGAAGATCGTGGTGACGCCATCGCGGATGGAGTCCAAAATCGTGGCATAGGCGCTTGCCTTGGTGCCGTCGAGCGTCAGATTGTCGTCGATCTTCCACCACTGCTGCTCGAGATTCTCCAGGAAGTTGGTGGGGTTGCAGCCCTTAATGGCAAGGCCGCGGGCCAGACCCGAGTAGATGTGGGTGTGGCAGTTGATGAGTCCGGGCATGATGAGGTTGCCCTGGGCATCGACGTACTCGGCATCCGGGTACTTGGCCTTGAGCTCGCACTCGGGACCTACTTCGACGATCGTATCTCCGTCAATGGCGACCGCACCGTTTGGAATGAACGGGGCCTGAGCATTGCGGGTAAAGACGGAACCGTTAGCGACCAGAAGCATAAATGCTCCCTTCAACATCAGGGGCGGGGTTTGACACCTCTGACATGGCGGAGTGCGAAGCGCCGGCCTACACCGGAAACGGGCCCTCTCCCGTCAACGCTTCACCAAAGGGACAAACCCTTTGAAGTGCGGCTTGGCACCGCATGACGTCGGCGGACGAGGCGATGCGCCCGCCGACGAATAGCACCGAATTGGTTACTTCTTGCTCTCGGGCAAGACCAGATCCACGGCAGCGTCCTTGGCAGCATCGATGTGCTGAGCCACGACCGGCGTCTGCGGAAGGATCAGGTTAAGGACAATGGCCATGATGGCGGTGGGGGTTACGGCATTGGAGCCGATGACGGTGGACACCCAGGTGGGCATACCCTCACCGGCAAGGCAACCGCTGGCCATCCAGATACCCAGGCCAAAGACGACGGAGGTACCGACGATGGTGGTGGTGCGCTGCGTGAGGCCCTCGCGGGTGAACATGCGCACGCCGTTCATGGTGATGGTGCCAAAGACGCCGACGGTCGCGCCGCCGATGACGGGCTGCGGGATAGCGGAAAGGACGGCAGAGAGCTGCGGGAACAGGCCGGCGATGGCAAAGACGGCCGCGATGATCACAAAGACCCACTTGTTGACGACCTTGTTGGAGCAGATGATGCCCACGTTCTGGCCAAGGGCGCTGGTGGGAAGACCGCCCAGCAGGCCGCCGACCATAGAGGTGAGGCCCTGGGACACGATAGCGCCGGAGAGCTCGCGCTCGGTGGGCATACGGTCGATGGAGCCCAGGCAGGCGGCAGAGACGTCGCCGATAACCTGGATGGCAACCATGGGGAACACGACGGCGAGGGTAATGCAGACCTCGGGATCAAACTCGAGCGCATAGGGCATGAGCTTGGGAAGGGCGAAGACCTGAGCGGTGGCGACGCTTGAGAAGTCGATCATGCCAAAGGGGATGGAGACGATCATGCCAACGATCATGCCAAAGAACACGGATCCCAGCTTGAGCGTGCCCTTGCCAAAGTTGGCGAGCGCAAAGACCACGGCGAAGGTGATAAGAGCGACGCACCAGGCCTGCGGGGTGCCCCACAGCGGCGTGCCCATGCCGCCGGCCATGTACTTGACGGCCGTGGGATAGAGAGAGACGCCAATGGAGAAGATGACCGTACCGGTCACGACGGGCGGGAACAGCCACTTAATCTTGCTGTAGGCCAGACCAAAGAGGACCGCGACGGCACCGCCGACAATCTCGCCGCCCAGCAGTGCACCAAAGCTAAAGCCCGAGGCACCCATAGCCTGCAGGGCCGGCAGGAACGCGAACGAAACGCCCATGACGATGGGCAGGCCGCCGCCGATGCGACGGAAGGGAGCGAAGGCCTGAAGGGCCGTATCGATCGCCGAAAGAA
>URPB01000123.1:0-4803 GCA_900549575.1 uncultured Collinsella sp. | reverse complement strand
TTCGTCGGCAGCGTCAGATGTGTATAAGAGACAGCGCCGGCATCAAGACCGTCGGCGTCGTCATGCCGGGCAACTACCGCTCGCTGATCGACCACGTGGGCTCGGGCAAGGACTGGGGCCTGGACCGCAAGAAAGGCGGCCTGTTCATGGTGCCCGGCAACGCGTATGGCACCACCAAGGGCGGCATGCGCTTCCTGCTGCGCGACATCATCTCCAACAAGACCCTGTTCCAGCGCTCGGACATGCCCTATGTTGTGATGATGGGCACCAACATCGTCTTTAACATGGACCTCAACACCATCATCGAGGCGCACGAGAACTCCGGTGCCCAGATGACCGTGGTGTACTGCAAGGCCACGCGCAACGTCGATGACGAGACCAAGCTCGAGATTAACGAGAACGGCCGCCTGACGGGCGTGAGCGCCGGCGTCGTGTACGGCGACAACGCCTCTATGGACTTCTGCATCGTCAACCGCGATACGCTGCTCGAGATTATCGACCACTACCAGGCCGCCGACTATCTGGACCTGCTCGAGGCACTCCAGGGCGACTTTGGCAACATCGACGTGTGCAGCTACGAGTACAAGGGCGAGGTCGTGGGCGTGTTTAGCGAGAAGTCGCTGTATCGCCGCAGCATGGACCTGCTCGACCAGACCGTGGCCGACCAGCTCTTTGACCCCGAGCGCCCGATCCTGACCAAGGCTCACGACGTGCCGCCTTCGCGCTATGCGACCGGCAGCCACGCCTGCAACTCGATCATCTCGGCCGGCTGCATCATCAAGGGCACCGTGCGCAACTCGATCCTGTCGCGCGGCGTCGTGGTCGAGGAAGGCGCTTCGGTGACCAACTCGATCATCAACCAGAGCTGCATCATCAAGAGCGGCGCCCGCGTTGAGAACGCCATTCTGGACAAAAACAACGTGGTTCCCACCAACACCGAGCTTCGCGGCACGCCCGAGAACATCCTGGTGCTGGGCAAGGCTCCGTTAACTTCCGACACCACCATCGTACGTTAACGTTGGCACCGCAACATCGCTCGTAACAAGTAGAATAGCCGCCCGGTTAGCGCCAGGCGGCTATTCTCGAATTGCAACATGGGAGACAATATGGCAGATTCCAGCAAAAAGATGCAGATCGTGTTTGCCTCGGCCGAGTGCGCACCGTTTGTAAAGACCGGTGGCCTGGGCGACGTGGCAGGCTCGCTGCCTGCGGCGCTTGTGCGCGCCGGCGCCGAAGTTATCGTGATGGTGCCCAAGTACGCCACCATAAAGGACGAGTACAAGGCGCAGATGGAGCACTTCTCCGACTTTTACGTGAGTCTGGGCTGGCGCAACGAGTACTGCGGACTCGAGAAGCTCGAGCACGACGGCGTCACCTATATGTTCATCGACAACGAGCGCTACTTTGCGCGCGACTATCCGTACGGCTTCTTTGACGACGGCGAGCGCTTTGCGTTCTTCTCCAAGGCCATCACCGAGAGCCTGCAGCACCTGCCGGCCGGCTTTGAGTGCGACATCCTGCACTGCAATGACTGGCAGACGGCACTTGCGCCCGTGTTTTTGCGCGAGTTTTACCAGGGCCTGCCGCTGTATGACCGCGTTAAGACCGTGTTCTCGATCCACAACGTGGCGTTCCAGGGCCAGTTTAGCGACACCGTGATGGAGGACATACTGGGTGTGGCACACATTCCGGCGGCCGCCTCGCAGCTGCGTTGCGACGCCTGCAGCATCAACTACATGCTGGGCGCCCTGCGCTATGCCGACGCCATAACCACGGTGAGCCCCACCTATGCCAGCGAGATCCAGACGCCCGAGTTTGGCGAGGGCCTGGACGGCGTGCTGCGCGAGCGCTCCTATGCGCTGCAGGGCATTTTGAATGGCATTGACGTGGCGGGCTTTGACCCGGCGACCGACAAGCGCATTGCCGCCAACTACACCGTGGAGGACCGTTCTGGTAAGGCCGTATGCAAGGCCAAGCTGCAGGAAGAGCTGGGGCTCGAGGTTCGCGACGACCGTCCGCTTATGGTCATGGTCACGCGCCTGACGCGCCAGAAGGGCATGGACCTGGTCATGTACGCGCTCGACCGCATTCTGGCCGGCGGCGTGCAGGTGGCGGTGCTGGGCACCGGCGACCGCGACTACGAGGACGGTCTGCGCTACTTCCAGGACAAGTACCCCGGTACCATGGCCGCACGCATCGAGTTCGATCCTGCGCTGTCGCAGCGCATGTATGCCGCCGCCGACATGTTCCTAATGCCTTCGAAGTTTGAGCCCTGCGGCCTGTCGCAGATCATCGCCATGCGCTACGGCACCCTGCCTATCGTGCGCGAGACCGGCGGCCTGAAAGACACTGTGATTCCGTATAACGAGTTTACCGGCGAGGGCACGGGCTTCTCGTTTACCAACTTTAACGGCGACGAGATGGGCGACGCCGTGTTCCGCGCGGCGCGTCTGTTCTGGGATAACCGCGACGCCTGGAACCAGCTGGTAACGCAGGCCATGAGCCAGGACTTTAGCTGGACGCGCTCGGCCGATAAGTATCTGGACCTGTACTTCTTTATGCACCCGGAGATCGAGCGCCCGGTGGCTGTTGTCGACGAGCCTGAGGCTGTTGCTGAGCCGGTGGCCGCTGAGGAGCCCAAGGCCGAAGAGAAGCCGGTTGAAGCTGAGCCCGTTACGGCCGAGTCTGAGGTGAAGGCTGAGGCTGCTCCTGAGGCAGAGTCCGAGGTCAAGCCAGCTGCAAAGCCTGCAGCTAAGAAGACCACGACTCGTAAGACGACGGCTAAGAAGGCCACAGAGGCCAAGGCGACGGCAACCAAGACCACCGCTGTCAAGACAACGACCTCGCGCAAGCGCACCACCGCAGCTGCCAAGAAGGCCGCCGAAGCCGAGGCTGCTCCCGAGGTAAAGGCCGACGCCGTCGAGGCTAAGGCTGCGGCAAAGGCACCGGCCAAGGCCGCTACCAAGAAGACGACCGCGACCGCCAAGAAGGCAACAGCTGCCAAGAAGACCACAACAACGAAATCGACGACCACGAAGGCCACCACAACCAAGGCAGCCACAAAGCCGGCCGCCAAAGTCGAGGAGACGCCCGCCGAATCCAAGGCCAAGGTAACCGTCGAGGCCAAGCCGGCCGCCAAGACCACCACGCGCAAGCGCGCAACGACGACGGCCAAGAAGTCCACGACCAAGGCTGCTGCTCCCAAAGCGGAGGCTAAGGCCGAGGCCAAACCCGCAGTAAAGGCCAAGCCCGAGCCCACAATGGAGACCCCGGTCTCCCCCGCCGCCGCAACCGAGAAAAAGGCGCCGTCGAAGAAGACTTCCGTCCGCAAGGCAACGGCCACCCGCAAGCGCCGCTAATCCAGACGATCCAAAACCTCATCAAACCCTAAGCAAGGGGCGCTCCAACCGGGCGCCCTTTCTCTGTAGGTAGTGGTAAAACGATTTTCTAGGACAACCGTTCGCCGATGGTAAACGGATGTTGTTTATACACCCTGTGTACTACAGATATACTTACATCTTAGGCGTAAAACCCATGGCCCGCAGGCCATGATTCTATTGAACTGGACCGTACTATGAGATTGATACACAACAGCCGTCTACCGCAGTTTCGCACTCCGTTTGGCGCTGTGACCACTGGAACTTCCGTTGCACTCTCGGTGATTTTGGAGGATGCCGATCCCAACCAGGCAACGCTTACGCTGCGCACCTGGGTCGATGAAGTCGGCGAGACCCTGATCCCAATGGAGCACGAAGGCGATGGCATTTTTACCGGCGAGCTCAAATGCACTGAACCGTGTCTTGTGTGGTACAGCTTTATATGCAATATCGAGGGCCAGCCCGAGGTCCGCTTGGGCGCACCGCAGGGTCGCACCGGCGGAGAGGGCGTAACTTACGACTACGCCGAGGTTCCGTCCTTCCAGATTACCGTCTATAAGCACCGCGAAGTGCGTCCCGAGTGGTACGAGCGTGGCATGGTCTACCAGATCTTCCCCGATCGCTACGCCCGAGATGAAAACTGGCGCGAGCGCACGCTGGCCGAAGTCGAAAAACCGCGCAACGGAATCCAGCGCCGCATGATCGAGGACTGGAACGAGCCGCCCGTATACGAGCGCGCCGAGGACGGCTCCATCAAGACCTGGGACTTCTACGGCGGCTCGCTCAAGGGCATCCAAAATGACCTGCCCCGCATCGCGGAGCTGGGCTTTACGGCCATCTACCTCAACCCCATCTTTGAGGCCGCGAGCAACCACCGCTACGACACGGCCGACTACACCAAGATCGACCCAATCCTGGGCACCGAGCAGGACTTTACCGAGCTGTGCCAGGCAGCCGAGAAGCTGGGCATCTCCATCATCCTGGACGGCGTTTTTAACCATACGGGTGACGACTCCATCTATTTCAACCGCTACGGCAACTACCCCGGCGTGGGCGCGTGGCAGAGCGAGGACTCGCCGTGGCGCGATGCGTTTTATTTCCACGAGGACGGCTCGTACGACTGCTGGTGGGGCGTGGGCAACATGCCCGCCATCAATGAGAGCTCCGAACTGGTACGCGAGCGGCTCCTGGGCAAGGACGGCGTGATCCGTAAATGGCTACGTGCCGGCGCTCATGGCTGGCGCCTGGACGTCGCTGACGAGCTTTCCGACGACTTCCTGGCCGAGATCAAGAAGGCCGTACTTGCCGAAAAGCCCGATGCGCTGTTGCTCGGCGAGGTCTGGGAAGATGCCTCCAACAAGATCAGCTACGGCCATCTGCGTCGCTACCTACAGGGCTCCGAGTTGGACTCTGCTATGGATTACCC
>URPB01000122.1:0-4966 GCA_900549575.1 uncultured Collinsella sp. | reverse complement strand
GCTATAACGCTGCCGCTACGGCACGCGATATGGTACTTGCCGAGGAGCCCAATCGTCAGATTCACCTGGTCAATTCGCGGGCAGCAGGCGGCAAGATGGATCTGATCTTCTTGCTGTTTGATCGTTATCTTGCAAGTAACCCGGACGTTTCCTTTGAGGACGCCTGCGCTTACTTCGACAGTCTCGAGCAAAACAGCAAGATTCTCTTTAGCCTGTGTAATTACGAGAACCTTGCAAAGGCAGGACGCATTCCTAAGGCAGCCGGCGTCATTGCCAACAAGCTCAATATTCGCATTTTGGGCACGGCGAGCGAGGCCGGTAAAATCGAGCTCGTCGGGCACACGCGTGGCGAAAAGAAGATGCTCAACAAGATCATCGACACCATGGAAGCCGAAGGTTTTACGGGCGGCGAGGTCGTTATCGACCATGTCGAGAATGAGGCAGGCGCCCAAGCACTTGCCAGCCGAATTGTGGAGCGCTGGCCAGGCTCCAAGACTATCATCATGCCCTGTAACGGGCTAGATTCATACTATGCCGAAATGTATGGGCTCATTATCGGCTACGGCATGGGCGTGGCTTCGGGCCAATAACGTCCAACCAAGCAAAAATACGGGCGGGACAAAGTGGCAGATAGCCCTTTGTTCCGCCCGTTTTATACGTCGGCTAGCTATTAAACCCATTAAACTTTAGATAGCTCATCAGGTACGCTTTCGAAACGAAGGATGAAACCGCACTGCGCACAAGCAGCGACTCACGCGTTACCTGATGCGCCGTATCGGGAACCGGCGCCTGCTCGACGGAAAACGCCGAACGAATCGATGCCTCGAGCTGATCGACCACATAATCGAAGGCCGTCGGGGCATCGTAGCTCAAACGCTGAATGTTAAAGAGTGCCTGCACCGCAGCAATAGGTAGCACCTGCTTAAAGAGGCAGATAGCGATCAGGCGGGCAATCTGCTCGCGGCCATATTGCTTTTTGACCGGAGCAGGCACCAGGCCGACCTTCACGTAGTTATTGATCATCGATGGCGTAATGACAGGGTGCTCAACGCAAATGGACAGCGGCTCCATCCACAGCGCAACATACTCAATGACCTGGTCGCGGTAGAGTGTCACATTGGGCAACTGGTTATAGCGCGGCAGACTCAACGTATTGAGTTTACGCACGATATCGGACTGAATGAATGCATCGGGCAGCACCGTGGGCTGAATATCCTCGGGCTTAATGCTTACCGACGAATCGGACATCGGAATAACGTGTTTAACGTGGTTCATAAAGGTCCTCCGTTCATTTTCTATATTGTATTCTAGGTTATCTAGTTTTGCATACCACATAGCCGGCAAGTAAAAGTGGTTGGACAACACATTGATGCATCGTCCAACCACTTTGTTTAAAGATAGCAACCTTACATAAGATATATTATCGTACTTATTCACGGAGAAACGCGTATGCGCTCGTTGCTGCTATGGCTCCGTCCGAAACGGCGGTCACAACCTGGCGTAAACGCTTGGAACGGATATCGCCGGCTGCGAATAAGCCGGGCGTACGGGTGGCCATCGAATCGTCGGTGACAATGCCGCCGTCAGGAGCCAGATCGACTAGATGCTCAACCAGCTCGGTATGCGGCAGCATCCCCGTAAAGACAAAGATGCCAAACGAGCCAGGTTCAAATGACTCGGTATGAGTCTCGCCAGATGCATTGTCCTTAAAGGTAATCGTCGTTGGCATGGCTTCGCCCGATAGCTCCACAATACTAGTTTGGTACCTAACTGTAATATTGTCCTTTGCGAGTACTTTCTGAACAACACCATCGGGCGCACGAAACTGGTCGCGGCGCAGCACGATGGTCACACTGCTGGCAATGTCGGACAGGAACAGCGCCTCTTCGCATGCCGAATTGCCACCACCGATTACAAAAACCTGCTTGCCGCGGAAAAACATGCCGTCACATGTTGCGCAATATGAAACGCCACGACCGCGATACGTATCCTCGCCTGCGAAACCTGCCGGACGCGGCGTGGCACCCATGCAAGCGATAACGCTCGAGGCCAGCGTATCGCCCATATCGTGATGCACCGTAAACAACGCTGCATCGGCATCGTAATCGATACCCGTAACCATGCTCCATGTAACCTGTGCTCCCAGGCCCTCTGCATGCTGCTGAAAACGCTCGCCAAGTTCGGCGCCACTCAGGAGCGGGAAACCCGGATAGTTCTCGACCTCATTGGTTGTGGCGATCTGCCCTCCCGACATGCCCTGCTCAATCACGGTCGTCGTCAGGTTGGCACGCGCAGCATAAATGGCGGCAGCATAGCCCGCGGGGCCGCCACCGATAATCGCAACATCGATCGGCTGATCGGTAGTCATGGAACATCCTCTCGTCGAAACATTGACGTTCTTTGCGCTCATACCCAAATTTACGTGAACGTGACACTCATGCACTACAATGATAAATCCGTATTACAAAGCTGAAGGGGAGTTATCGATGGACCAGGCGCAGACGAGTGACGACGCTCCCCTGCTCACGCACAGCACTCCCCAATCGGAGCAAACCACGCTCCTGGCTCAACAAAAACCTCTCGTGACCATCGTGCACGCCTCCGTTGGCTCGGGCCACAAGGCCGCCGCAAATGCGATAGCGCAGGCATTCGACCTCATCCGCGGCACCAATGGCATCCCCGAGGATATTGAGATTGAAGTGCTCGATATCCTTGATTTTGGACGTATTAAATTCGACGGCAATAAGACCGCGGCTTCTTTTACGGGAGCCACGCGCCCCATTTACGACCTGACCTGGCGATATACGCTTACGGGACATCTTCTCTGGGGTGGCGGAACGGCATGGTCGCGAATTATGTTCCCCGCCTTCAACGAATATATTCGTAGCCGCAGGCCCATAGCCGTGGTTGCAACGCACATCACAGCAGCCAATGTTGCCGTGGGCGCCCGCGTAATTACGGGTATCGATTATCCGGTCATCTGCGTACCGACCGACTACGAAGTCGAGGGATGGTGGCCCCACAAGGACACCGATTTATTCTGTGTTGCCAACGAATTTATGGCCGAAACGCTGCGTCCGCGCAAGGTGCTCGAGACAAAGATTCGCATTACCGGCATTCCTATTCGCGCCGGATTCGACACGGATTACGATCGCGAGGAAGAGCTAGCTAAGTTCAACCTCCCCACCGACAAGACCGTCGTGCTGGTAATGGCCGGTGCCAGCTTGCCTCAACCGTACGTTCGCTTTCGCGCGGAGATGGACCGCACCCTCCCCTTCCTACGCAGCTTCGAAGACATGCACTTTGTCTTTTTGCCGGGCAAAGACACCGAATATGCCACCCGCCTCAAAACGCTCTTCGACGCCATGAAGCTCGAAAACGTCACGGTTCTGGACTATGTCGATGATATGGCAGCGCTTATGCACGGCTGCGACCTGGCAATTCTCAAATCGGGCGGACTCACCGTCACCGAATGCCTGTGCGCACACCTGCCGATGATCCTGCTGGGCAAGTCCTATGGCCAGGAAAAGGCCAACACCACCATGCTCACCGGCATGGGCGCCAGCATGCATGTCACCACCGCACGAGAGCTCATCGTGACGTTGCGTCATCTCCACGATCATCCTGAGTCGCTCAAGGCACTGCTCATCAACGGCGAAGTACTACGCCGCCCACACGCAGCCGAAGACATAGCCATCGCAACCATGGAGCTCGTAGGCAAACCCCAAAAGCGCAAAAGAGCCTTTTGCCGCTTCTACTGGGGCGGAAAACCCGCGCATATCCGCTAGCGTCTTTATGTCCGCTTACCTGCGGGAGGCCCCTATATATCGTCCCACGCGCAGTTTCGCAGCGAGCGAAGCGACGCGAGAATGTTTGAGCATGGAATGATATAGGTAAGCCCCGGGCGGGAGGGATACGAGCGCCCTAGGCGATGCCGCTGGAGCCGAAGCCTCCGTTGCCTCGGTCGGTTTTGTCTAGTTCTTCTACTTCTATGAGGTTGACCGTGGGGACTTCTTGGATGACGAGTTGGGCTATGCGGTCGCCTTTATTGATTTGAATGTTAATGGAGGGATCCAGGTTGATGAGGATAACCTTGAGTTCTCCTCGGTAGTGGGCGTCGATGAGGCCCGGCGTGTTGACTATAGACAGGCCCTGCTTGATGGCCAAGCCGCTGCGGGGCTGAACGAAGCCGGCGTAGCCATCGGGCAGGGCGATGGCCAGCCCCGTAGAGACCAGACGGCGTTCGAAGGGCTTCAGGACGCAGTCCTCATTGGAGCGCAAATCCAAGCCGGCATCGGTGGGATGGGCGTATTTGGGAAGCTCGACGGTGGGATCGAGACGCTTTATGTTGACGGTAATGTTGGACATGGAATCACCTTAGCTTGTCGAGTTCTTGCAGAAACTCATCGACGTCTTTGAAATCGCGGTAGACCGAGGCAAAGCGGATGTACGCCACCTTGTCGATCTTGGCCAAGCGCTTGAGCACCATGTCACCCAACTCATGGGACGTGACGGCCGTCAGTGTGCGAGAGCGCAGCTCGACCTCGATGTCATCGATAATCTCATTGAGCTTCTTAGTGTCGATATCGCGCTTGATGGTGGCGCGCATCAAGCCGACAAGAAGCTTATTGCGATCGAACCGCTGCTTAGTTCCATCTGACTTAATGACCTCGATAGGGTCCTCGCATCGCTCAAACGTTGTAAAGCGGTAGTTACACGAGCAACATTCGCGACGGCGCTTAATGGTGTTATTTGACTCCTGCATACGGGAATCAACGACGCGGGTATGTGCCTTGCCGCATTTGGGACAGCGCATGGTACCTCCTCTTAAACGATAACAAGGGTACCATGCGCAGCGCGATAATGATTACGAACGAGCAGGAACCTTAAGATGCGCACCGGCGGCGAGCGAACCATGCTCCAGATGCTGTCTCTTATACACATCTCCGAGCCCACGAGACAAGAG
>URPB01000121.1:0-4970 GCA_900549575.1 uncultured Collinsella sp. | reverse complement strand
GCGTACAGGCGCTCGATGATGCTCGCGCGCGTGGACTTGGTACCCAGGCCGCGCTTTTCCATCTCCTGCACGAGCTTGCCCTGGCTGTAGCGCGCGGGTGGCTCGGTCTGCTTGGCCTCGAGCTTAATGTCGAACACGTCGACCGTATCGCCCTGCTCCAGCGGCGGCATCTGCTCATCGCGCTTAAGGCCGTACGGATAGGCCTCGCGGAAGCCAGGGGTTACGAGCACGTCACCCGAAGCCACGAACGGCTCGCCGTTCACATCGAGCTCGAGCTTGGTGTTCTCGATGGTCGCAGGACCCATAAGCGTCGCTAGGAAGCGGCGGGCGATGAGGTCGTAGAGCTTGCGCTGGCCGCCGTCGAGTGTGGACGGATCGCCCTCGCCCGTGGGATAGATAGGCGGGGGGTCGGTGGTCTCGACCTTGCCGCGCGTGGGCTTCATGGGGCCGGCGAGGACCTTTTTGCACACGGGCGCCAGCGCCGGGTTGATCTTTGCAAGGTCACTCACCACAGCGCCCAGATCAAGCGTCGCGGGGTATACGGTATTGTCGACACGCGGGTAGCTGATGAGGCCCGCCATGTAGAGGGACTCGGCGATGCGCATGGTACGCGCAGGCGAGATACCCTCGGCTGCGGCGGCAGCCTGCAGCGAGGTGGTCGCAAACGGCGTGGGCGGCTGCTGCTTGCGCGAGCGCTTGGTCACCGCGGCGACGGTTGCCGTCTTGGCACCGTCAACGTGACCGTACGCCGTCTCAGCAGCATCCTTGTCGGTAAAGCGCGCCGTCTTGTGCGCGATCTTAAAGCGATCGTCCTCGGCAGCGCCTTGCGCGGCGCCCATGCCGCGAATCTGCCAATAGTCCTCGGGCACAAACGCCATGCGCTCGCGTTCGCGCTCGACCACCAGGGCAAGCGTCGGCGTCTGCACGCGGCCGGCGGAACGCACGTTGCCAAAGCCGCCAAACTTGGCGAGCGTCAGATAGCGCGTGAGCACCGCGCCCCAGATAAGGTCGATGTGCTGGCGGCTCTCGCCGGCGTCGGCCAGATTCTGGTCGAGCGAGACGAGATTATCGAAGGCCTGCGTGATCTCGGCCTTGGTAAACGAAGAATACTGGGCGCGGGCAACCGGCAAGTCCGGCGCAACCTCGCGCACCTTGTTGAGGGCGTCCGAACCGATCAGTTCGCCCTCGCGATCGAAGTCCGTAGCGATGATGACACTGTCGGACTTCTTGGCAAGGTTCTTGAGCGAGCGAATGAGCTCCTTCTCGGCCGGCAGCTTAATGACGGGCGCCCAGGTGAGATACGGCAGGCTCTCGAGCTTCCAGCCCTTGATGGAGATACCGTCGGCAAGAAACGGCTTGCGCTTGGTGTCGTAAGGCGGACGAGCCAGGCCATCGGGCATGTCGGCCGGCAGCATCTCGCCGTCCTCAGTAACCGAATACCAGCCCAGCTTTTTATCGAACAGCACGCTGTCGCAAAAATCGGGCGCAAGGATGTGACCGGCCAGGCCGATGGTCACGCACTCCTCGCCCTTCCACTCAAAACGGTAGATGGCGGTGTTGTACACCTTATCCTTTTTGGGTTTACCCGTGGACAGACGCTCGGCGATCTGACGCGCAGCGTCGTTTTTCTCGGCGATGATGAGCTTCAAAAGAGGCTCCTATCTCGTGTCTCTGCGGCTACGCCCGCCCGTATGGCGGCCGATTTACGCCCTTGCTTGCTCGATCTGCCCGATGAGCCAATCGCACCAGGCATCCATGCCCTCGCCCTTGCGCGCGCTCACGGCAAACCGCGGCGCCTGCGGATTGAGGTCATCGAGTGTCTTAGTATACCTATCCATGTCAAAATCGAAAGCCGGGGCCACGTCGACCTTATTGAGCAGCTGCGCGCCGGCGTGCTGGAAGATGCCCGGGTACTTGATGGGCTTGTCGTCGCCCTCGGGCACCGAGAGGATCATGATGGACAGGTTCTCGCCCAGGTCAAAGTCGACTGGGCAGACCAGGTTACCCACGTTTTCGATAAAGATGACGTCGATGTTTTGAAGGCCCACCGCCTGGTCGAAGGCGTCGACGGCCTCCATGATCATGTTGCCCTCGAGGTGGCACAGGCCGCCCGTGTTGATCTGGATGGCAGGCATGCCGGCTTCCTTCATGGTGATGGCGTCGACATCCGAGGCAATATCGCCCTCGATGACGGCGCAGCGCAAGCCGGCCTTGTCGCGCAGGCGCTCGTTGGTGCCCAGGATCGTGGTGGTCTTGCCCGAACCGGGGCTCGACAGCACATTGATCACATAGGTGTTTGTCTCTTTAAATCGCTGACGCAGCTGATCTGCCAGGCGCTCGTTGCGCGACAGAATCGGCGATGCGATATCAATCGTTTTCTCGGCCATACTTAGCGCTCCTTACTTTGGCCCCTTTATACCCCATCACCAGATGGCTAGCGGGCTAATCGTTGGGGGTTTCGATTTCGATGCTCGCTATGTCGAGCTCGCGGCCGTGCAGCAGGCGCACGTTGGCGCCGCCGCACCGGGGGCAACGGCAGTGGAAGCGGTCATGCTCAAAGACCTCGCCACAGTCCAGACACTCGCTTTGTGGATGGACCTCCTCCACGGCAAGCTCGCAGCCTCGCGTGAGCGGGTCCTCGTCGCGAAATGTCTCCCACGCAAAGTCGAGCGCCTCGCGCACGACCTCGGTCATATCCCCGATACGCAGCGTTACCAAAACGGCGCGCGAGGCCCCCGCCCCACGCGCCGCGCGAATCACTGTATCGAGTATGCCGTTGACAATGCCAACCTCATGCATACCGATTTACTCCTCGTCGTCCTCATCGTCCGAAAACAGGTCCAGACGGCTCACAAACAAGCCCTCCTTGCCCTCGCGCGCGGTAATAACCACGCGAGCGATGGCGAGCGAAATCTCGTAGAGCGAGAGCAGGGCACCATACATGAGGCCCAGCGTAACGGGCGAGCCGTCGGGCGTAATCACAGCCGAGCCCACAAGCAGGCCCACGTACACCTAGCGCCAGGCGCCGCGGAAGGCCGCGTAGGACACGATGTGAAAGACGGACAGGTAAAAGATGATGAGCGGCAGCTCAAACGCCACACCAAAGCCGATCATAAAGAGCAGCTCCATGTTGACGTAGTTCTCCAGATCGGGCAGCGCCGTGGCGACGGCCGAGGTCTCGCCGATGAGCCACTCAAAGCCCGCAGGGATGATGATGAAGTAGCAGAAGATGGCACCCAGGAAGAACAGCACCGTCGAGGCGAGCACCGTGGGCACGACCCACTTGCGCTCGTTGGGGCGAAGCGCCGGCAGGAAAAACGCCAGAATCTGCCAGATGATCATGGGCGTGCACATGACCACGGCCATCTTGATGGCCAGCGAGAAGCGCAGACCAAAGCCACCGAGCGTGGTGGTGATGTAGAACTTGCCGTCCGGCACAAAGGAGCGGATGGGGTCTTCCAGGATGTCGAGCACCACGGGCGTGGCGAAGTACAGCACGATAGCGGCGGCAAACACCGACACAACCACGATGGTCAGGCGGCGACGGAGCTCTCCCAGGTGATCGAAGAGCGGCATACGCGCAGGTCCGATAGGCATTACTCATCGCCTCCCTTCGGGGCATCGGCGGCAGCGGCGTCGTCCTCGGCCTCGAGCTCGCGAGCGAGCTGGTCGACGACGGCCTTGCGCTTGCGGGGACGACGGGCGTAGAGGTCAGCCGTCGTGGGCTCTGCCGGCTCGGGCTCGGGCTCCGGCTCTGCAGCGGAAACGGACTCGGCGGCGGTATCGGCGGACCCGGCGTCGGCACCCTCGGCCTCGGACTCCTCAGCAGCACCCTCGCCCTCGGCGGCAGCCTCGCTCGCGGCCTTCTCGGCAGCAAGACGGGCGCGACGCTCGGCAAAGGTCTCCTTCTTGGCGGGAGCTGCCGTCTCGGCGGCATCCTCGTCCGCATCGGAATCGTCGTCGGTCGCAGCAGCCTTCTTGGGCTTGACCGGAGCCGAAGCGGCCTCACTCACCGGATCGATAATCTCGGACTGAACAACGGCCGTCATCTTTTCCTGCGTCTCGCGGAACTGACGGATGGCACGGCCGATCGTGCGGCCCATCTGCGGGAGCTTATCCGGGCCAAACAGCAAAAAGCCGAAGACCACGATGATTGCCAGCTCACCCTCTCCAATACCAAACACACATACCTCCAAGGCTCGATGTGAGTCGAGCCCGCACCGCGCCATTCGGCCGGAACTCGTCTATTCATTCGGTCAAGTATAGCGCCCGGACGCCAAAACGTCCGAGCGCATCACAAACATATGCCAAACGGCACGCCCTTTTGGGGGCAAAGATTATGCCGCCGTGATCGAAATCTCCTGGTCGACGCCCAGCAGCTGAACCACGCGCATCACCTGGGGCTGCACATTAGTGCAGCTAAAGCGCTTACCGTGGTCGACCGCGTGGTGCGCGGCGCCCACGAGCACGCCAATGCCCGTCGAATCGATGTAGCTCACCTGGGCAAAATCGAGCTCAACGGCCTCAGTGGGCTGCTCGAGCGCCAGGTCGATGGCATTGCGCAGGCTATCGGCGTTAGAGATATCGATCTCGCCGGTTACCGGAGACCGGTCAGTTTTCTCCGGGAAATCGTGTATGGTCTGCGGAAAGAACCTTACATTGCAGTGGAACGCGTGGATAAATATGGAAAGAAATGCTCAAAGACACCGTGGATGCTAAAGGATAATATCGCAAGCTGGACATGGCGGGGATATGAAGGAAAACCGGCAGTTGTGGACGTATATTCCGATGCGCAGGAGGTGGAGTTGTTCTTAAATGGAAAGTCTCTCGGGCGAAAAGCTGCCGGGGAAGCACATGGATTTACGGCATCGTTTGAGACATGTTATGAGCCTGGTGTCCTGGAGGCGGTCAATTATCAGGATGGCAGGGAGACGGGCAGACATCTGCTCTGTACTGCCGGGGAAGAAGTG
>URPB01000120.1:0-5002 GCA_900549575.1 uncultured Collinsella sp. | reverse complement strand
ATCTACACTATCCTCTTCGTCGGCAGCGTCAGATGTGTATAAGAGACAGCGGCCAAGGAGTACATCAGCATCGTCGAATCATTCTTCCGCAAGCTGCGGGCCATCAAAAACACGGAGACGCGAACCCCGCAGACGGGTATTCCGTCCCTGCGGGGACTGCTGAGGGATACCCGCGTAACCAACCTCGACGAGCATGAAAAAATGCTTGAGATCATAAGCGCGGATACGGCGATCCTGCTTGTCGGCGGGAAAGACCTCCGAGGCAAGGGAGCCCGGATACTGCTGGCCTTGAACGAGACGCGACTCAGCATGGGAAAGGCGACGATTCTCCTGGCCCACGGAACGGAAAAAGACTACAAAGCCGTCCTGCCCGCATACAAGCCCAAGTTCTACCGGCGATAAGCAATAGGCGATAGGCAAAGGCGCGAAGTGGCATTCAGGCGGCCCACCCCTTCGCCCCGGTCGCACACGTCCGGCCGGCCGCCGTCCCCACTTCCGCCCCGCCCTTGAAGCGTTTGTGTCGCCATCACGCACCCACGGGCCGGATCCGGCCCGATAAGCCCGTACCGCACCCCCACCCCGGCCACCCACGGGTATTCGCCCACCACCGGCATAGGCTGTGGAAGCAACGATGCCGCCCGTGGCAAGAGTGGCGATGGCCGCGAGAAGGGCAATACCCCTCCTCAGCCACTTCGGCCTCTCCTCGGGCGGAGTCTTAGAATTATGCTTCTTCAACTGCATAACACTCCTTAATCTTGACTACATAGACAAGGCCGCACGAGCGGCCTGCCTACCCTCAAACAGGCAATCAGGAAACGGGTATTACGCAAGGAGAATGAAATGCTGAGGGCAACCGCGCTATTGACAAGACTGCAATGCATATGAAAAACCTCACCTTCGATGGGAAGGTGAGGCTTATCAGAGAGAAGAGGAAAACGAACAAGCATTAATGATAAATTATGCCGGTGCTACCATCAGAGGGTCCAATGCCGTGCCCGCCTGAATTGGAGAAGTCAAAAGTCCTATGGCTGCCGCCGCCGTTGTTGGAGGGCGTGTAGGACTGCTGCGGGGCGGAATACCCACGGTTGGAGGAATACCCGCTGCCGGAGCCGCCGTAACGGTTGTAGGACTGGGAGTAGGAGCTTTGCGGCTGCGCGGCTGCCGCTGCTGCCTGCGCTTGGGCTTGGGCTGCGGCCTCGGCGTCGGCCTGCTCCTTCGCGGCCTTCGAATCGGTCACCTGCCTGACGGCGGCGGCGACCATCGCTCCGGTCATGACCATGCCGGAGTTCGACTGCAAGACCAGGTACCAGAAAATAGCGTATTGCACGACGCTGGAGCCGAACAGCGACAGCGTCTGTTCGACGGTCTGCCGTCCGATACAATGCATCACAGGGAGAGCCGTCCATGTCGTTCTTGTTCCGACACCGCGATCCTGGATCACGGCATGTCTACCGCTACGGGCCGCTGCGCATCACGTGCGTCGACAGGGACGTGCCGATCGACGTGCGCGTCAACGCCCATCTGATGTACAAGGCCGTGCTCTCTTGGGAGGACAAGGCCCGATGCGCCACGCCGTTCGACATGATCGCCCGTGATCTCGGCGAGTTCTGGCTACTCGACCAGTGATCCACTGGTAGGCCTGCACGGCTGGACCCGTTCGCCGCTCAATTACGGTTCGAGCAGCATCATCCTGCGACTGTTCACCAGCGCATTCTTCCATGCCGCCCATGCCCGCAGGCCACGGTATGTCCAGCTGCTCGATGAGCACCGACACACCGCCCGCCACCGGGCGCGCAGCCCGTCGCTGGTAGACTGGAGCGATGGGCAAATCGAAGAACAAACCGCCGTTGCGCGCACGCTGGAAGACCATGGAAGCCGCCATGGGCATGGAGATCCGGGAGCACAAAAGCTCGTTCGCGGTGTATGTCGTGCTGCGCGTGCTGGTGATCGCTGTCGCGGTGCTGGAATTCTTCAACGGCAACTATGAGGCCGTGTTCCTGTGCATCCTGACGTTGCTGTTGCTGCTGGCGCCCGCGTTCGTCCAAGTACGGTTCCGCATCGAACTGCCGTCCGCGCTTGAGGTCATCGTATTGGTGTTCGTGTTCGCGGCTGAGATCCTGGGCGAGATCAGCTCGTTCTATGAGATCTTCCCGTTCTGGGACACGGTGCTGCACACGATGAACGGCTTCCTCGCGGCCGCCATCGGCTTTTCGCTGATCGACCTGCTCAACCGTTCGGACCGTGTGAAGTTCGAGCTGTCGCCGCTGTACCTAGCGATTGTGTCGTTCTGCTTCTCGATGACGATCGGCGTGGTCTGGGAGTTCTTCGAATTCTCGATGGACATGCTGTTCGGATTCGACATGCAGAAGGACGCCATCGTGCATTCGATCAGCTCGGTGATGCTCGATCCGGCCCACGCCAATCACGCCGTTCATATCAACGACATCACGCAGGTGGCGGTCAATGGGCGCGACCTCGGCCTTGGCGGCTATCTTGACATCGGCCTGATCGACACGATGGAGGATCTCATCGTCAATTTCATCGGTGCGGTCGTGTTCTCCGTCATCGGGTTCATCTATGTGAGGAACCGCGGCAAGGGCGTTTCCGTCATCAGCCGGTTCGTACCCCGACGCAAATCCCACGACCGCGATTACCTGCGGCTTGCGGGCGGCGACGGCGATGCGCCACTCGCGCCGGGAGCGCAGGCTCATCAGGCGCAACGCCAGTCCCAGCACGATCCACACCACCACGACCACCCATGATGCGGGTTTGAGCGCGGCCGGGGAGAACGGCAGCACCTGCAATCCGATGATGACGAGCCCGGCCGCGATGGCCAGCACGATGTTCGCCGTCTTCGGCTTGCCGGTCTTGCGGTCGATGGACGCGAAGCTCTTGGGCAGGTAGCCCCACCCTCGCGACTGGGCGGATTATGTGTTCGTCTACGCGCTCGCAGGTCTGATCGGCACCGTGCACGAGACCATCTGGGCATACCTGGCCAAAGGCATGTTCGAGTACCGCAACGGATCGATCCTCACCCCCCTCAACTACGTGTACGGTCTCCGCGTTGGCCATCGTCATCGCGCTGCGCCGTATCGACCGGGGGTGGAAGGTCGTGCTGGGCAGCCGGTCATGGAACTATGCGAACGAGCCGCTGAACATCGGCGGGCGCACCACCGTCCCGTTCATGCTGTTCTGGGGGCTGTTGTGCTATCTGATCGTCCGTTTCATCCTGCCGCTCGTCCTGTGGCTCGTGCATCTCATCGACGACACGTGGCACACGCGGCTCGCGACCATACTGCTGGCGTGGATTCTCATCGACGCCGTGGTCACGCTGCCCGCGATCTTCCTGTACGGGCAGCGCGCCAACGGCGTGGTGTTCGACAACTGGTTCGCGCAGCATATCGGGCGGCTTTCGATGACGACTTCATGCGCCTGCATTTCCCGAACATGCGCGCGTGAGAGCCACCGCGGGTCGAGCGGCACCATATATCGGCCGCAGGCTCGTTCGGCGGTGATGGCTTATGGGCGTCACGCCAGGCTGGCGCCCAGTTGACGGATGCCTTCGAGTTGGGCCGCGGCGGCCTTACGCTTGTCGGACGAATCGTCGCCCATGGACAGGTTGTCGACGTACACCAGCTCGACGTCCTTCACCCCGCAGTACTTGGCGAAGGTCTGCCGGCAGATCTGATTGTCCAACGACTCGCCGATGCCGTCAGACTCATACCATTGCCGCGAGCCGCCACGCCAGCCACTCGCCCGGCTGGTCTTCGGGGACGCCCTTGAGCGCCTTGGCCTTCCTGATGGCGGCGTCGAGCTTGTCCAGCAGCTTCGGCTCCTTGAGCTGATCCGCCTTGTATTCGGTGGCGGTGGCCTCGTCCACGGCCTTCGAGAGCGCCTTGTCGGCGTTCTCGGCTTGGGCTACCGCCTCATGGTAGGCGTTGGTCTCGTGGTGCGTCCAGTAGGCGTAGCCGCCGCCGATACCCGCCAGCGCCACGATGATGACAGCGACGATGATGGCGGTGAGTTTCTTGACGCCGAGCTTCACTGCGGTCCTGCCAGGCGTCCCGGACTGCTCGGATTCGTTCTCCTCGGCCATTTTCCACTCTTTCTTTCTGAATTTCTATGAGGCCACCCAAATATTGCCATATAAGGGAGGCCATGCGCAATGAGTCGCGGTCATAGCGTGTCGTCATGTCAAAGATTACTCCGGGCGGAGAATGGGCCCCTTACGCGAAAGAGCTGGGCCTGAGCATGCAGCGACTGCGCGAGGCGCGCGGGCTGTCGCAGGAGCGGGTGGCATACGATTCGGGAATGAGCCGATACACCTACCAGAAGTTCGAGAAGGGCGAGTCCATGCCCGGCACCCCGGCCAACCCGAGTCTGCGCAACATCATGGCCGTGGCCCAAGTGCTCGGCGTCACCCTCGACGAACTCCTGCCGCAGCCATGGCCCGACCTGCACGCCAGGTAGGCTCTCCGCCGTCGCGGCCCTTGGCCCCGTTGGGTAGGCGGTGGCAAGAATCTTGGGTAGCCCGCCTACCCCGTTTTTCCGCCCTACGCCCTTTTGGAGCCCGATATGCGTTCTGCCGACTGGGTTTTTCCTTCGGGGCCGGATACGACGCCCCCGTTTCTTTGGGTGGCTCGGCGCGGAGCGCCTTCGTCGCTTGTTGTTATTAAAGCTTTTCAAATTTATTGTTATTAAAGCTTTTCAAATTTATAAGACAAGAAGGGAAGTTGAGGATAAGGGCATATTTGAATATTTGATATTTGCATATTTGATATTTGAATGTTGAGATGAGGGACATCGGAGCGGTTGGGGACAGGACGAGGTGCCGCGCGGTTCGGCGGAAATTCAAACCGCATCATCGTTGAGAAGATGTCGGCCCGTGTTCGAATCCCCGCCGATGGCGGCGCATGCTCACCAGCCGCGCGAACTGCCGTACAGGTGCGAGCCTGTCTCTTATACACATCTGACGCTGCCGACGAAGAGGATAGTGTAGATC
>URPB01000119.1:0-5049 GCA_900549575.1 uncultured Collinsella sp. | reverse complement strand
GGCTTTACGGCCAAGATCCCCGGCACCGAGGTCGGCGTCACCGAGCCCACGCCAACGTTCTCTTCGCTGTTTGGCGAGCCGTTTATGCCGCTCGACCCCATGGTCTATGCCAAGATGCTCGGTGAGCGCATCGCCGATGGCCGCACGCGTGTGTACCTCGTCAACACCGGCTGGATTGGCGGCGGCTACGGCGTGGGCCATCGCATCGAGCTTGCCTACACGCGCTCGCTGGTCGCGCGCGCCCTCGACGGCACCATCGAGGACAGCGAGTTCGTGCACGACGACATCTTTAACGTCGACATTCCCACGACGTGCCACGGCGTGCCCGATGGCATTCTGGTGCCGCGCCAGTACTGGCAGAGCACCGCGCGCTACGACGAGGCCGCGCACAACCTGGCGGTGATGTTCGAGGAGAACTTCGAGAAGAAGTACTCGCACCTGCCCGAGTCCGTCAAGGCCGCCGGCCCGCACGCCCAGGTGTCCGCCGAGGCCCGTCATCGCGGCCGCGGCCTGTTGGGGCTCCGCCATTAGCGTCGCCTCAGACTCAAAACCATCATAAAGGGGGCACCTTTGTGGTGGTTTTGCTCGCGTGGATGACTCGGGTTACAATACGCCTGACATATCGTCCCCTTCTCCGGATGGGGACAGCGTAAGCGCTCTTGTGGCGGCACCGTAGGACTTTGAAGGTGGCCGCTGTGAGGGCGCTTTTTGTTTAGGTGCCCTCACTCGGGCGCGCACAATGAAGGGAGAGCGTATGAAGAGCTTTATTGTCGAGGATTCATTCTGGGAGCTGTTTCCGCAGGCAGCGGTCGGTGTTGTGGTCGTGGAGGGCATGAAGCCCACGGCTCAGATTCCTCAAGAGGACGTGGATGCGATTGCGGCGTTGCTCGACCGCGCCAATATCGATGCGGAGCGTCATCTGACCAGCGATACCATCAGCGAGAACGCACCGGTCAAGGCATGGCGCGAGGCCTATCGTCTGTTCAAGACCAAGAAAGGCGCGCGCTGCTCGATCGAGAACTTGCTCAAACGCGTGCTCAAAGGCAAGCCGGTGGGCCACATTACGCCCGCGGTGGATATTTACAACACGGTGTCGCTGACCTACGCGCTGCCCGTGGGAGGCGAGGATCTGCATGCGATCGAGGGAGACCTTCGCCTGAAGGTGACCGACGGTGGCGATGCGTTCTTGCCGCTTGGCGAGGAGGCGGACGATCCGACGCTGCTCGGCGAGCTCGCCTACATCGATGATGCGGGCGCCGTGTGCCGCTGCTGGAACTGGCGCGACGGCGTTCGAACGGCTCTGTCCGATGATTCGGCCGATGCGTTCCTGGCGATTGAGTGCGTGGAGCCCGAGCGGATGGGGGAATGCCAGGCTGCCGTTGATCGTCTCGCCGAGTTGCTCGAGCGCTATCTGGGAGCGACGGTTGTCGTTAAGACGCTTGTGACTCGCGACAATCCCTGCGTGGAGCTGTAGCGGCGCCTGCGGATCATGCTTGCCGGTCCAAACCACCACAAAGGTGCCTGTCCCCTTTGTGGTGGTTTTTATGTTGATGGGTTAACAAATGGGGTATTTGGGTACGGGTGTTGCCTTGTGCGGCTAAGATGTTTACCCGTTAGCATCATGCAAGCGAAAGGCGGTCGTCTCCCATGCAGCAGAACGACGAGACACGTTTCGAGGACTTTGTCGGACTGATCAGCGGGCTCTACAAGGAGATCCAGCGCATTAAGACATCCGAGGGCGCAAGGTTGGGCCTCAAGGGCTCCGACGTTATGTGCCTGTACTATCTTGAGCGCAGCAAGGACGGCCTGACTGGTGCTGACCTGGCTCGCATGGCAGGCGTGACCCGTGCCGCCGTCTCGCGCACGCTCGCGCATCTGGAGGAGGGCGGCTACGTCGAGGTTGATGATTCGGGCGATGCCGCCGTTAAGTATCGTGCTCCGGTACGCCTGACCGCTCTGGGCGGCGAGAGCATGAGCGGGGCGGACCGCATCATTCGCGAGGTGCTCGACACCACCGGTAGGGCTATGGGTGTGGAGCAGCGCGAGCAGATGTATGCGTCGCTGCGCACGATTCTCAACACCCTGCGCGAGCTGTAAGGCCGCCTGGGCATTTGCTTTCCATTAACAACCGCAGAGTCCCGTTTGAGCGCGCATGCCGTGCCGGGACGTTGCTGTCAAAATTCCCTGCGCGAGGCCTGCGCAAGAAAGGATTCGTTATGTCCGTCCGCATTATTACCGATTCCGCCAGCGATATGTCGCCGGCGGAGCACCCGGCGCTGTCCGTCTTGCCGCTGTCCGTTACCTTTGGCACCGATGTGTATATGGATGGCGTCGACATCGATCACCAGCGCTTTTACGAGATGCTCGTGGAGCGCGACGAGCTGCCCAAGACCGGTCAGGTCAACCCGTACGCCTTTTCGCAGGCGATTGCCGAAGCACGTGAGGCCGGCGACGAGGCGGTGATTATTACCGTGGGTGCCAAACTTTCGGGGACCAATCAGAGCGCCCGTACCGCACTTGCCGAGGCGCCGGGCGGTGACGTGTTCGTGGTAGACAGCAACAACGTTACCCTGGGCGAGCGCGTCCTGGTCGAGTATGCGCTGCGCTTGGTGGACGAGGGCCGCAGTGCATCTCAGATCGCGGCGGCTGTCGAGGCCGTCCGTGACCGCGTGGTGGTTATTGGTCTGCTCGAGACGCTGGAGTACCTGGTGCGCGGCGGTCGCCTGTCTGCTGCTGCCGGTGCCGTGGGTACGCTGCTCAACGTAAAGCCTGTTGTGGCTGCCGAGGACGGTCTGATCGTGCAGCTGGGCAAGGCGCGCGGTTCCAAGAACGGACGTAACCTGCTCAACCAGAAGGTCGAAAAGGCAGGCGGCATCGACTTTTCCATGCCGCTGGCGCTCGGCTATACGGGCCTTTCGGATGCGGTGCTCAAGAAGTATATCGAGGACAGCGCGGCACTGTGGGCTGGCCACACCGAGGGCGAACTGCCCGTTCACACCATCGGTGCCACCATCGGCACCCATGTAGGCCCCGGCGCCGTAGCCGTGGCCTTCTTCCAGCCCGTTAACTAGCCCACCTGCCAAAACCACCACAAAGGGGACAGGCACCTTTGTGGTGGTTTATGCTATTCCGGGTGGAAGGGAGCGAGCAATGGCGTCTGAGGGCTTTTTTGAGCGGGTGTACGAGGTGGTCGAGCAGATTCCCGAGGGGATGGTCGCCACGTATGGTCAGGTGGCGCTGCTTGCTGGACGTCCACGAAGTGCGCGGTACGTGGGGTATGCCCTGCATGGCAATCCGCGCCCCGGCGAGAGTCCCTGTCACCGCGTGGTGTTTGCCGATGGCCGCATATGCGATGGTTTTGCTTTTGGCGGTCCCGATGCTCAACGTGAGCTTTTGCTAGGGGAGGGTGTGGCGTTTAAGGACGACATGCACGTCGACTTGGCCGCCTGTCGCTGGCCTGCAGGGCTCTAGCGGCTCTGCCGTGGCTTAAACCACCACAAAGGTGCCTATCCCCTTTGTGGTGGTTTTGGCAGGTTTACCGAGGTTAACTTATGGAGAAGGTATGGCGGCGCGGTTTGTCGCAGCAAAGTAAACCACGGTGAACTATATTGTTTTCAGCAACGGAGCAGGCAATAGGCGATGAAAAAGCCTGCCCTGTTGAGTTTGATTCGCATTCCTCCCCTCTGTGCGATTCAACGGTGTACTTCGGGAACAGGCCCGCTGGCAACTATCTGCCAGCGGGCCTGTTCCTGTTTCGGTGAGGATTCAGCCTCACCGTCTATGTTGTGCGAAGGCGCTTTGCCTAGTACACCATGCCCATGGCGTCCTGAACCTCGCCCAGGGTCTGCTCGGCGATCTCATTGGCGCGACGGTTGCCCTCGTGCAGCACGTCCTTCACGTAATCCAGATCGTTCTCGTAGCGCTGGCGACGCTCGCGGATAGGTGCGAAGTACTCGTTGACGGCCTCGGTCACGTACTTCTTGAGCTGGCCGGAGCCGCCCATGCCAATCTCCTCGGCAATCTCGACCTCGGATCGGCCGGTGCAGATGGCGGCTGTCGAAAGCAGGCCAGACACGCCGGGGCGGTTCTCGGGATCGAACGTGATCATGCGCTCGGAGTCAGTCTGGCTCTTCTTGATGCGCTTGGCCGTCTCCTCGGCGGTCATCGAGATGTTGATGGCGTTGCCGTAGCTCTTGCTCATCTTGCGACCGTCCAGGCCCGGCAGCAGCGGGGTCTCGGACAGCAACGCGTCGACCTCGGGGAACACCTTGCCGTAGCGATTGTTAAAGCGGCGAGCGATGGTGCGGGTAAGCTCGATGTGCGGCAGCTGGTCGCGACCGACGGGCACCACGTTGCCCTTGCAGAACAGGATGTCGCAGGCCTGATGTACCGGGTAGGTGAGCAGAAGACCGGTGAGCTCGTGGCCCGAGGCCTCCATCTCGGCCTTTACCGTGGGGTTGCGCGCCAGTTCGGCCTCGGACACCAGCGACAGGAACGGCAGCATGAGCTGGTTGGCGGCGGGCACGGCGGAGTGCGCGTAGATCATGGTCTTGTCGGGGTCAATGCCGCAGGCAAGGTAGTCCATGACCATGTTGTACACGTTGTCCTGGATGTGCTCGGTGGTGTCGCGGTCGGTGATGACCTGATAGTCGGCGATGAGCACGTTGGTCTTTGCGCCCATGTTCTGCAGCTCAACACGGCCCTTGAGGGTGCCGAAGTAGTGGCCCAGGTGCAGACGGCCGGTGGGGCGGTCGCCGGTGAGCATGGTGAACTTCTCGGGCGTCTTGGCCAGGCCCTCGCGAATGGCGTTGCTCTTTTGCAGCGCGACTTCGTAGCTGTTCTCGTTTGGCATGATTGCTCCTAACGTATGTTCATGGGTCAAGATGATAACGCGTTTATTGGAGGGGTGGTGCGTAAGTAGGCGAGGGGCGGGAGAGGGACGCGCGTGGTGCGGCATGTGCGATGGGTGCGGCGCGGCTGCGCGTTTGGCCGGCGGCGCCTGGGCACATCCTCGGCAGCTTGCCCTAGAGCTGTCTCTTATACACATCT
>URPB01000118.1:0-5105 GCA_900549575.1 uncultured Collinsella sp. | reverse complement strand
GCCTTAAACCCCTGCTCATCGAGCGAGGCGACCCCGCACTTCGCCGCTCGGAAGCGATTGATCTCTTTCTTAAGGAGCGTATCCTCGACCCCGAAAGCAATATCCAATTTGGCCTGGGCGGCGCAGGGACCTTCTCGGACGGCAAGCTCAACACGGGAACCAAGAATCCTGCCCATCGGCTGATTCTTGAGACCTTCGTCGAAGCGGGCTCACCTCGCGACATCCTGTGGGACGCCAAGCCGCACATTGGCTCCGACATCCTCCCCACCGTCGTCACCAACATTTCTCAGCGCATCGAGCAGCTCGGTGGAACCGTCCGCTATCGAACAAAGCTCGTCAATATTCGAACCGATGGATCTGGCGCCATCACCGGCGTCGATGTCCAACCGCCCCAAGAGACCACAAGCGAGACAATCGCCACAAAGCACCTCATTCTCGCGTGCGGCCATTCCGCCCGCGACGTATTCGAGCTTCTCAAAGAACATAACGTTACCCTCGCGCAAAAGACCTTTGCCATGGGTGTGCGCATCGAGCATCCACAGCGCGACATCGACCGTGCCCAATATGGCCCTTCGGCGGGGCACCCGGCACTCGGAGCAGCCCCCTACAAGCTTGTCGCCCATCTCCCCAACGGCCGCAGTGTGTTCTCGTTTTGCATGTGCCCCGGAGGACAGGTTGTCGCGGCCTCTTCCGAGCAAGGCCATCTGTGCGTCAACGGCGCCAGCCTCAATGCGCGCGACGGGCGCAACGCGAATGCCGCCCTACTCGTTAACGTCACACCTGACGACCTTCCCGGCGATGATCCGCTCGCAGGCATTGAGCTCCAGCGCGCCTGCGAGCGAGCCGCTTATCGCCTGGGCGGCTCCAACTGGAACGCGCCGGCACAGCTCGTCGGGGATTTCCTTGCCGGGCGCGCCAGCACGGCACCCGGAAAGGTAAAACCGACCTATCCACTTGGCGTGACCTGGACGGCGATCGACGATGCCCTCCCGCGGCATATCGTCGAATCACTTCGTTTGGGAATTCCCCTGCTCGGTAAGAAGCTGCGTGGCTATGACCGCCCCGATGCGGTCCTCACTGGCGTGGAGACGCGTTCGAGCTCCCCGGTCACCGTCACCCGCGATCGAACATGCCACGCCGCGTCGACTCCGGGCCTTTACCCTTGCGGCGAGGGTGCCGGATATGCCGGCGGCATCATGAGTGCCGCCACCGACGGCATCCGTTGCGCTGAGGCGCTGATAGCAGACCTCTAGTGCACGAACTCCCGCGTCCGAACGACACAGGCCCCGAGCTCCACAGGGAACTCGGGGCCTGTTCGCTACTTTCTGAATCGTGCACCCTGGCGTTTTCTGCCCGAAGCAAAGGTAGAGCCCTTGCGAGCCTGCGAACGCAAACGCTCGATCGTTTCGTCCTCAGATGCGCCCTCAAGCATCGCCCGAATCTGAACGACGGCATCGCGCAGACGCGCCGCCTCCTCAAAGTCCATGGCGGCGGAAGCGTTGCG
The DNA here is from genome assembly GCA_900549575.1 of uncultured Collinsella sp. Lineage (GTDB taxonomy): Bacteria > Actinomycetota > Coriobacteriia > Coriobacteriales > Coriobacteriaceae > Collinsella. The sequence continues at coordinate 3,601 of URPB01000118.1, read as the reverse complement.
CATGTCTTCCTCCATGGTCTCGACGATCCGCACGAGCTCGTCATGCGGCAGCCCTTCCAGCTGCTCGGCAAGCGTCTGCTCGGGCGTCACCGTCTCCGGCGCGGCGCCCTCGCCGTTTTCGTCGGGCGTATAGAACGCACCGTGACCCAGCGAATCGCCTCTCGAGCGTCCCTTCGAGCCCACAGTCTTTTCGGCCTCGGCAATAAAGCTCGAAATGTCGTTAATGGCCTTGCGGACCGTCTTGGGCACAATGCCATGCTCTTCGTTATATGCCATCTGAATCTCGCGACGGCGCTGCGTCTCCTCGATGGCTTCTTTCATCGAATCGGTCACAACGTCTGCATACATGATGACCTCGCCGTCGGCATTACGGGCCGCACGGCCAATCGTCTGAATCAACGAACGGCGATTGCGCAAGAAACCTTCCTTGTCAGCGTCGAGAATTGCCACCAGCGAGACCTCGGGAAGGTCTAGACCCTCGCGGAGCAGGTTGATGCCAACGAGAACATCGATCTTTCCCTCGCGCAGCGTTCGCAGGATCTCGACACGGTCCATCGTCGCTGTATCGGAATGCATGTAGTTGACCTTAATGCCAGCGTCGAGCAGGTGATCGGTCAGATCCTCGGCCATGCGCTTGGTGAGCGTGGTCACCAGCACGCGCTCCTTGCGGGCCACGCGCTCGCGAATCTCGTCCTCAAGATCGTCAATCTGGCCTCGGACCGGTCGCACATCGATCTTGGGATCGAGCAGGCCGGTCGGACGAATGATCTGCTCAACGTCGTTCTGACTAATCCGCAGCTCATAGTCGCCCGGAGTGGCCGAAACGTAGATGAACTGGGGAATCCTCGCCTCAAACTCATCGAAACGAAGCGGGCGGTTATCGAGTGCCGAAGGCAGACGAAAACCATGCTCCACCAGCGTCACCTTACGCGAGCGGTCACCTTCGTGCATGCCGCGGATCTGCGGCACCGTCACATGGCTCTCATCGATGATGCAGAGCATATCCTTAGGAAAGTAATCGATCAGGGTAAACGGCGGCTCGCCCGGTTTTCGACCATCCAGATGACGCGAGTAGTTCTCGATGCCGTTGCAAAAGCCCATCGTCTCGAGCATCTCAAGATCATAATCGGTGCGCTGCTGCAGACGCTGTGCCTCGAGCAGCTTATCAGTCGCCTTGAGCTCGGCCACACGCTTCTCGCACTCTTCACTGATTGATTTCAGAGCCGCTTTGACCTTAGGCTTCTCAGTCACGTAGTGCGAGGCCGGCCACACGGGAATGGCCTCGTACTCACGCAGCATCTCGCCGGTGACCTCATCGATCTCGGCAATCAGCTCGACCTCGTCGCCAAAGAACTCAAACCGCAACGGATGCTCGGCATAGGGCGGATACACGTCGACGACATCGCCGCGCACGCGGAAAGTGCCACGTGCCAAATCATAGTCATTGCGATCGTACTGGATATCGATAAGCGTATGGATAAAGTCATCGCGCTCGAGCGGCACCTTCTTGTCGACGTTCGGAGCTAGGCCAGCATAGTCCTCGGGAGAGCCAATGCCATAGATACACGAGACCGATGCGACGACGATCACATCGCGTCGAGATAGCAGCGATGCAGTCGCCTGATGACGCAGCATCTCGACCTCTTCGTTAATCGAGGAATCCTTCTCGATATACGTATCGCTTTGCGGCACATACGCTTCGGGTTGATAGTAATCGTAGTACGACACAAAATAGACCACGGCGTTGTCAGGGAAGAATTCCTTGAGCTCGCTCGCGAGCTGAGCGGCAAGCGTTTTATTGGGAGCCATGACCAACGTCGGCTTCCCCAGGGCCTCAATAGTCTTAGCCATCGTGAAGGTCTTGCCCGAACCAGTCACGCCCAGCAAAACTTGATAGCGATCTCCGTCCCTCACACCCCGCACAAGCGACTCAATGGCCTTAGGCTGGGAACCAGCGGGCTCGTATGGAGACACGACCTTAAACGGCACCTCAGAGCCCTCAACGCCAAAACGTTTGAGCTCTCCTCCAACACGCTCAACTTCAAATTCCGCCATGGATACTCCTAACTCATATATCTGCAGTATACGCAGGCGGCAGGCATAGTCCTATACGAACCGATCGGGATAGAGGGTCTTATAGCGAACCCAGGCATTATTGACACGAATCAGATACGCCTGCGTCTCGGGAAAGGTGATTGCATTATGAAGCGACGTACTCTGCTGCGCCCATCCGTCGACATTGCCCATACCGGCGTTATAGGCGGCAATGGCGCTGTCAGTCGACCCGTTAAAATACGTTAGAAGATACGAAAGATAAGCACAGCCAAACTCGATGTTCGTAGCGGGATCGTTAAGGTTGTCGGCTGAATACTCACTACCATCGACAAGACCCTTGGCAATCATATCCTGGGCAGTCTCGGGCATCAGCTGCATCAATCCCTGAGCGCCTTGATTCGACTCAGCCTCGGGATCCCAATTCGATTCCGACTTTATGACAGCAGACACCAGATACGGATCAAGATTGTGCGAAATGCTCGATTGCCTTACGTACGCCTCGTAGTCAATCGGATACAAAGGCTTAAAGAAGGCGGCAGGAGCATACGAGTAGACGAGCGAAATAATGCCGAAGACGAACATAACGGCAAGTGGCGCCACGCGATACCACGTAAAGAAACGTGTCTTAGGCATCGGGCTCCTCCTTATCCACTACGTCCCCAAAGCCATGGCGCGCAAGCCATGCGTCCAGTTGTTCAAAGAGCGAGTTATCGCCCGCCGCATTATCGATTACCGTCGTAGCGAGATTGCAAAGCGAAGCCTCATCAGGTTGGCATGCAGAGCGCGCATCAAAATCAAAAGGCTCCATACCACGATGAATGGCACGCTCGCGACGAACTGCTAAAGGAGCGCTGATAACCAGAATTTCATCAGCCAGGCCAAAGGCATCCTCAAAACCAGTCGGGGCAGAAACCTCGACAACCACAAAAGGATAACGGGGGGACGAAACCGTGCAGCAGACAGGACCGAGAATCCTCAGTGACAGCTGTTCGATGAGAACCGGATGAACGATGCCATTGAGCCGCGCAACTGTATCAGGAGAGGCGAAAGCTCGAGCGGCGAGGACATTGCGGCGAATGCCGCCCTCCCCGTCCAGAATGTCCCAACCGAATTCTTCCGCGAGGGCATTGACGATATCGGAGCCTGGCACATACAGCGATTTGGCAAGCTCATCCAGATCGATAAGCATGGCGCCATGAGATTCAAGATAGCGGCAGGCAGTCGACTTACCCGAAGCAATATTGCCCAAGACAAAAACGGTAAACATCAAGTCCTCCCTAACGCCAATGGGAGTTATTATCGCGCAAATAGAAAAGAAGGACTCAAAATACAGCCAAACAGTAAGACAAGCTAAACGAAGGCGAGTTCTGTATTACAGCTCTCTATTAAACGCAAAAAAGGGGGAGGCCGCGAGGCCTCCCCCTTCTTCAATCTCGATGACGGCTCGGTGCCGTCCACCGGTCAGCGGCGCCCTGGCCTCCCACGGGCTGGCCCCGCAGTACTCTCGGCGCGATGGGGCTTAGCTTCCGGGTTCGGAACGGGACCG
>URPB01000117.1:0-5115 GCA_900549575.1 uncultured Collinsella sp. | reverse complement strand
CTTATATGCCTCCGCCTGGACAGACGCCCTGATGTTGGGGCGTGGCTTGTCTTGGGTGTATCGCCGAACATATATAAGTTGAAGGCCACGTTATGTGGCCTTCTTTGTTTGCGGAAAGTGTGTCCCGGAATTCTTGTCTGGAATGGGATGCAGTTTCCGCTTGGGACCCGATTGGGAAAGTGCGTCCCGGTCTGGGCGCTCAAACTGGGATGGATTTTCCGGATGAGGGCTTGACGGAAAATGTGTCCCGTTCCGGGCGCTAATTGTGGGATGCAGTTTCCGCTTGCGGAGTCTCCACTCAACAGATAACCCGGGTGGCCTGTTTTTTGGCTACCCGGGTTTTTGGGTTGTCGATATGTTCGACTGGCTACTAGTGGGTCTTGCGGCGCTTGATCAGCATGATGAGGGCTATCACTACGAGCGTTGCTCCCGCCGCTGCTGCGGTGGCGACTAGGGCGAATGTTTGGTCGCCGGTGTTTGCGAGGTTCTTCGCTGTGGTCGTAGTCTTGACCTTGGTGTCGGTCTTAGCTCCGTTGTCGGACTTGGGCTTGTCCGGGTTCGTCGGGGTCTCAGGAGTCTCGGGGTCCTTTGAGCCTTCGGAATCGGTTGGGCCGGCGGTGTTTACCAGCGTATGGTCCAGGAACTTCTTGGCGCCCGCACTTGCCTGTGAGAACAGGCGGCGCGTGCGGATCGGGGTGGCGTTCACCGTTGTGGGCGCCGTCTCCTCGGCCTCGATATTCACGAGCGTCGTGCCGGTGTCGAGGCCCACGTCGTTGTATCCCACGTGGCAGTAATACTGCGCACCGTCATCGTCTGCGGTCAGGTCAATCTCGAGCTTTGAGGCCGTTCCAGCCGCGAGGTTGCCATCGGCACCCACGAGCTTAAACTCTGTCTCGCCGCGGCCCTTGCGGTACCACATATAGGTCGGTGCCAGCCCTGTTTCGCTATCGTCGGCACCGAGTTGCTTCACATGGCCAATCGCCGAGAGCGTCAGGTGGCTTCCCGCCGTGCGCTCAACCGAAGAGTCGTATCCAAGATCCGACCCCTCCGCAGCATCCGCCGCAGGTCCGCTCACGGTCATCGTCATGCCATCGGGCATGGTCTTGACCGTGATGATTGCCGAGCGAATACCTGTTTCGGTCATGGATCCATTCTTAACGGCGGCGATGGCGAATCGATACTCCGTATTGGGCTGCAGCCCATCCCACTTGAGCGAGGTCTGCGTGTTGTCGGCAATCTTCCAGCTATTGACGACCGCATCCGCCGCATTGCTCTGCAGCATGCCCACGCCGTAGCTAAAGCCACTCTTGTTTGCGAGTACATCGTCCCAGCTAAACGTAACGCTGGTCGAATCGACGGCGTTTGCCGTAAAGCCTGTCACGGCCGGCGCGTCGGGCATCTCGACGTCCTTAACGTCATAGCCCACGATCCAGAACTGGTCGGTGTCCTTGGTGCCGAGCTTGTCGCCCGAGTCTGCCTCGAACTTGTCGACATCCACCGCGTTGACACCCAGACGCCACACAAAACCGTACTTGCCCTGCGCGGCCTCGGGCAGGTTGTCGACGGTGCCGCCGTATTCGGTCGATTCACTCGAGGAGTTACCCGTAGTAAAGCCGGCGTTGGCACCAAAGCACAGGCCGCCAAACAACTCGTGCTTTGCGAGCTTCGCGCCCATGACAACGCTGCCGTTCAGCGTCAAGCCGAGCTCGAGCTCCTGCTCCTTGCCCTCCTCGACTTCGATGGTCTGCTCAATGCTCGCCCCCGACTGCGCGGCGGCGCCGTTAAACCCATCGTGCGTGTAGGCGCGCGTTACGCCAGGCTTGCCCAGGCCAAAGGAATCCCCAACGGGAGTCTCGCCGTTGAGCGTCGTTTGATAGGTTCCGGGTTCTCCCGACCGGTTGGTCAAAAAGTAGCTGAGCGGCGTCATATTGTGCTGTTTGGCAATGCGGTCATAGGCCTCGACATTAACGACCGAGGTCTGCGCGCCAAGCGACACGGGCGCCGCCATCACGCCCTTGCCACCAGTTTCCTCATTTTCGATCTCATACTCGTAATAGACCATCGGAATCGTGTAGAGCACGGCCTTGTCACCCTCGCCGGCATGCGACTCATAGCTTACGCTTGCGCTGACCGTGCGCTCGCTCCGGTAGTCATAGCATCCCTCGGCGGCAAAATCGACTGAAGCATTCATCGCGACCAGGGGCGGACCGGTCTGCACCTCGACGGCAACGCCCAACTCGGCGCCAATGGTATAGCCCTGGGATGTCCCCGTGCCCTTTTCCTCTCCGTATGACGTGCCGCCCAACACCAGATAGCCGTATGCCTGCTCCAGATCCTCAACATAGGGCGCATCCTGCAGCACGGCAAGCACGCGCGGGTTGGTATAGACCTTGTAGCGGTCCTTGTACGTGATCTTGACGCTGTCGTTGTCGACATCGGGCAGCGCGAGCGAGATAAATGTGCCGTAGGTAGTGCCGCGACGGTTGCTCTCGCTAATCACCTGCTCCTCGCCGCGGCGCACCTTTCCGTTCTCGTCGAGCGAAAAATGCGAGGCGGTCATCCAATAGTAGTCATCGTTCTTGCGCAGGTCCTCGTCGCGGTGCTTGCCCACCACAGCGATAAAGCTCTCGTTATAGCGGTCCGAACCCGAGACGCTGCCCGCCTTGACGTCGCTGATCCACACCTGCTCTATACCCTTGTGGTCATGCTTGTTGCTGCTGTTGTATTGCTGACCGCTCATGCTCATGGTTCCGACCATGGACCCCAAGCCCTGAGCCCCGCTCTGTGCCGTGTTGCAGGCAAAGTCGCGGAACACATCGCCGCCCACGAGCACCTCGTCAACCGCCAGCTGCTCGGACAGGCCGTCAAGGTTGGCAGTGGCAAGGGCAATAGGCGCCAAGGTGCACGGATAGCGCTTATCCTGAGCGCTATCCTTCCATGCGCTGTTGGGCACATGCATCAGTCCATAGGAGGCAAGGAGCCCGTCTCTGTATTCCTTGCAATCGGATAGTTTGAACTCGCCAGACTCCGAGTCAAAATACGCGTAGCGGTACAGCGCGCCGTACAGCCCCTTGCTGCCGTCATAGGCGTCGTAATCAAAAGCGCTGCGTTGCCAGTCATAGCCCGCAAGAATAAGGCCCGTGACGGTTTCACCCGTCTTCTTTCCTTCTTCATCGTAGGCGGCAAACGTGCCGAACGTCGCATTCGCAGCGACCATGGTCTTGCCGTTCGAGGAGAGGGAGATTGCGCCCGCGTCACCCAGAGCATCGACATGGACGAGTGCACCCTTGGATGCATCCCACGAGAACAGCTCGCAATGCGTTGACTTGGCGATATTCTTTTTGCCGTAGGGTGCCGAGACCACGATGGCGAGGTCATCGCAAAAATCGCGGTCGAGATCTCCGGCAGCCAGCGAAACGACAGGAGCTGACTGCAGCTGCGTCCAAGAGTCGTTCCCGCCCTCGTTGTGCGTGGTGTAGTCCGCGGCGTTACCGGCGTCGATTTTGACGACACTCTGACTCCAGTTGCCGCCCTCCAGGTCGTACATATCGACTACAGCCTTACGCACGCCGCTCTCGTCGACATAGCAGCCCGCATAGACAAAAAGCTCGTCCACGCCGTCACCATCGACATCGCCCGCCTCGACATCAAAGACGGCGTCGTGCTCTTGCAGGTAGCCGGCGTTCAGATACTTAAAACGGCCTCCGTCCATCATATTGGTGTTGACCGTCACCGGCAGGCGCGTATCAAGGCTGCGCGTGCGCCCGTTGCTAAACGAATAGAGGACCAGCTCAACCTTTCCGGCGTACGACTTGCCGTCGATCGTCGTGGACGAGCTGTCACCATAGGCGCGAAGCTCGGCAACGCGGCTCTTTTTGCCCGTTTTGGCATCGCTGCAGAACTCAACGCTTGTGGCGTGAATGCCCGAGAAGCCGTTGTTGTCGTTGGCAAGTACCGTCGAGGACTCATTGTTGCTCAGATACGACCAGGTGCCGCCACCGTAGTCGCTATGCTTGTAGAGGTCGCTGTTCGTATCGAAATTGTTGACGTTTTGCCAGAACTTTGCGGCGCCCCACACACTTCCATAGCCATCGGTGAGTTTGCTGCTGCCGCCAATATCGCCGCGCTCGACGTTCTCGAGCTTGTCGCGCAGAGTGTAGCGATTGCCATGGCTGCCGTTAGCTGCCATATAGACCTCGCTGCGCGCGGCAAACGTCGTGGGAGTATCGGTGGAATAGGGGCCAACGGTATCGGCCGGAATGTCCTCGCTCGTGCCCAGACCCAGGGCTTGATAATCCTGCTCGGTCATATCGGTGATTGCGGGCGCGTCTGCCGCCTGGGCAACCTGGGGCGTGGCCGTGAAGCAGGCGACGCTCGTGGCGATCAACGCAGCAAGCGCCGCCGTCCCAACAAGCGGGATTTTCGACAGCCTACGGATACGGGGGTGTGGAACGTACATGAGGGACCTCGCTTTATTCGAGTGGAGTGGACTCATTTTTGCAAATGATACATCCGATGCCCGATATCACGTGTCTCATTTTCGCCAACGGCGTGTCTCATTTTTGAGAATCCAAGATGCTGCGGAAATCTTATCCCAGCTCAAAGGCCATTTCTGGGATGTATTTTCCGTCGAGTGCCTCATCGGGAAACTGCATCCCATTTCAAGCGTCGATTCTGGGACGCACTTTCCCCTTAGACCCTCAACCGGAAACCGCATCCCACTTTGAGCGCAAATTCCGGGATGCATTTTCCGCTTGAGCCTCATTGGGAAACGGCGTCCCACTTTGAGGGCTGATTGTGGGATGCATTTTCCGGTTTTGCTCTCATTGGGAAAATGCATCCCGTTTCTTGACCGAATAATGGGACGCAATTTCCCGTTGGAGCGCCTTTGGGAAAGTGTGTCCCACTTCGACCGCCCAGAGTGGGATGCACTTTCCGCAAAGCACCTCAACGGGAAACTACGTCCCATTCCAAAGGCAAATTCCGGGACGCATTTTTCGAAAGCCTGCCCATCCGGAAAGCCCGTCCCACTTTGGACGCATCCGGGCACGGAACCATCGACCTATCAGGCCTCCCATCAATAAAGAGGCGTCCTCCCGGACGGCGGGGCACGAA
>URPB01000116.1:0-5223 GCA_900549575.1 uncultured Collinsella sp. | reverse complement strand
ATCTACACTATCCTCTTCGTCGGCAGCGTCAGATGTGTATAAGAGACAGCGGCAGGGTCTGCCTCGGAACCCATCGCGGCATAGACGGCAACGGTGCGCGGCGCCGCGGCATCCAAGCGGCCCAGCAGCTCAGCCAGCCGCGTGCAAATGACAGCAGACTTTGCCTTCCGAACATCCAAATCAATCGCATCGCGCCGAGCAATTACCGCCCGCCGCAACTCAGCCTTATCCATTCCAGCCCCCTCTCCCAAACCTACCAAAAAGGGACGGGTTTATTTTGGCAGGTTTTATCTGGGCAAATGTCGAAACCACCACAAAGGTGCCTGTCCCCTTTGTGGTGGTTTTGCTTGCTGTGGCTAGCCCAGCAGGTCGACTACGTTGAAGTTGGCGTTGCTCTTGGCGATGACGTCTCGGCCGCCAAAGACGCAGGTGGGCGACTCGGCTGCGATGCGCGTCACGTCGGTGCCGAGCGAGCGCAGCTCACCGGGCGTGGCGGCGAGCATCTGGGCGCGACGCTCCTCGCGCGCATGCGGATCGAGCCCGGCCAGGTAGGTCGTGTTGCGGCGCTTGGTGAGCGCGTACGGCTTCACCGGCGCGTCCATGCCGCTCACGCAGCTCACGATAAAGCCCTCAAAGGCGGCTTCGTCGGGCTCAAAGCTGCCAAGCCATGCACCCGCGCGCTCCACGCGCTCAATCGAAGGATCGATCGCCGGGTCGCGGTAGGTGTAGAACGCCGCCTGACGCTCACCTGCCGCGCGGAATCCGCAGCCGTACGCCCCGCCCTTCACGCGGATCTCGTTCCACAGGTAGTCGTAGGAGAGCGCGTTGGCAGCCACGGCCCAAGTGCCTGTCACGTCAATGCCCAGGCGACGCGGGTCGCACGCGCTTGCCGCAAAGCAGATGTCGCTGGGGATCACGAAAGCCTCGTGGCGGTCGCACGGCGCCGGCACCACGAGCGCGTCGCGGCCGGCACCATCGCCCGCACCCAGCCCCAGGTCGCCCGCGGCATCCCAGTACGCGTCAAAGTCCTCGTCGCTGCCGGTAAAGCTCGCCATGCAGCCATCGGCCACAAAGATGCGGCCTGCCAGTTCGGTAAGCTTGCCGCGCAGGTCGTCCAGGCGCTCGTCAAAGTGGTCGAGCAGATCGCGCAGGAACAGGTAGAAGTCCACGCCCGAAAGCTGCTCGCGCACCACGGCCGAAGGCGAGCTGTAGCTCATCGCGCGACCGAGCGCCGCCGAGTGACCGTTGTTGATAAAGCCCTGCTCAAGCCCAATGCGAATCTGCGTGAGCACGTCGCGCACGCGGTCGGCGTCGGCATCTGCCAAAAGCGTGCTCGACCATACCTCGCGCGGCAGACTCGCCAGTGCATCAATCTTCTCGGACAGGGCGCCGGCGCTCACCAGCAGGTAGGGGCGCACGCCGTCCACGTCGGGCTGGGTCATGACTTCGGTCGTAAAGCTCAAAAAGCCGAGCTTGCCAGCGAGCAAGTTGTCGAGTTCCTCGGCCGAGTGCTCGCGCGTGGGCAGCTGCTTAAGCAGGCGGCAGAGCAGTGTCACGTAGGGCAGGTCCTCAAACGCGACGCAGCTCAGGTCGAAATACTGCATGGCGTAGGCCAGGCGGTTGGTGGGGATGTCGTGGTGCAGACAGGGGATGGGCGCGGTCGTGTCCACGACCAGCGGCGGCTCGGGGCGCGCCTCGCCAATGTCGGACACGCGCAGGCGCGGCAGCGTGGCCTTGTCCTCGGGCGTGTCCTCGGCCTCCTGCGCGGCACGCAGCGCGGCCGTGCGCTCGACCACGTTGGCCAGCTCGGCATCGGTCATGGCGTCGCGCTTGGCTGCCAGCTCTGCGGCTTCGGCACCCTCCGAACCCTCGGCGGCGTCCACCGGCACCAGCTCGACGAGCGCCATGTGGTCGTTCTCCAGCACCAGCTCGCGCAGCAGGTCCTCAAAGTAGGTGCCGTCCAGCTCGCTACGCAGCTCCTCGTACACCGGGCCGTACTTGAGTGCCAGCGTCGCGGCGTCGTCATCGTAGAGCCAGGTGCTCAGCGCGTCGCACGCAATGGCCACGCCGTCGGCGATGCCGTAGTCGCGCTGGCGCAGATCGTATTCGTTGCTGCTGATGATGGCTTCCAGGCGCTCGCGCGGAACGCCGTGCTCGCACAGGTCGCGGCAGGCGTTCTGGAACATGCGACGCAGCTCGCGCGCCACGCCGGGCTGCGCGTTTTGCAGCATGATGAGCTCGTAGGGCTGCAGGCTCTCGGCCGCGGTGTAGCTCACCACGTTGCCGCCCAGGCCGGCGGCCAGAATGGCCTTCTTAACCGGTGCTTCGTTGGAGCCCAGCAGTGCCTCAAACAGGATATCCGCCGCGATCGTGCGCTTGCGGTCGAGCGCGCTGCCCAACACAAGGCCCAGGCCCACCAGGGCGTTCTCGGGTGTAGTGGCCATCTCGACGTGCTTGTACTCGCAGGTCACGGGCGCCTGCACGCCCAGCGGATTGGGCGCCAGCGCGGACGGGTCCTCGCCGGCGGCAACGGCTGCGTCCATGCGGCGGCTTGCGGCACTCGGCTGCGACAGATAGCGCTCGTCCAAAAAGGCCAGTGCGCGGTCCACGTCCAGGTCGCCGTAGAGCGTGATGTAGGAGTTGGAAGGATTGTAGTGGCGCGCATGCGTGTCCAGGAACTGCTCGTAGGTGAGCGCGGGAATCGCGCGCGGGTCGCCGCCGCTTTCGTGCGCATAGGCGGTGTCGGGATAGAGCGCGGCGTTGACGGCGTCGTCCAGCACGCTCATGGGGTCGGACAGCGCGCCCTTCATCTCGTTGAACACCACGCCGTTATAGCGCAGCGTGCCCTCGCGCAGGCTCGCGGAGCTGCTGTCGCCTTCGACCTCGGCGCTCTCCGGCAGGTCCAGCTCGTAGTGCCAGCCCTCCTGCTCAAAAATGGTGGGCTTGGTATAGATGGCCGGGTTGAACACCGCGTCCAGGTACACGTCCATCAGGTTGTACAGGTCCTGCTCGTTGGTGGTGGCAACGGGGTAGATGGTCTTGTCGGGGTAGGTCATGGCGTTGAGAAACGTCTGCATGGAGCTCTTGATCAGGTCGACAAACGGCTCCTTGACGGGAAACTTGGCCGACCCGCACAGTACCGAGTGCTCAAGAATATGGAACACGCCGGTGGAATCGGCCGGCGGCGTCTTAAAGCCAATGGCAAAGGCCTTGTTCTCGTCATCGCATGCCAGGTACAGCAGGCGAGCGCCCGAGGCGGTGTGGCGCAGCACATAGGCGTCCGAGTCGAGCTCGGGCACGGTCTCGCAGCGCTCGACGGCAAAGCCGTGGCAGGTAGTGCCGGGCACTAGCAGCGCGGCGGCAGCGGCGCGCGGGTCGGTTGAGGTGGTGGGCATATGCAGTCTCCTTTGACGCCCCAGCGGGGGCGAATCGAGTCGAATCCTCGAGAGTATACCCATATGGGGCCCTCGACCAATCTGCCGGATGAGCGTGGATTTTCGGACACACGAGCGTGGAAATTCGGACGCCCGCCAAATGAGTGTGGATTTTCGGACGGAATCAGCCTCAAAACGCCCAAAAACCGTCCAAATATCCACCCTCATTTCCCGACCGTCCAAAATCCACGCTCATCCGCCGCCCGCACATCTCTCATATCTCATTCGTCTCTAATACGAGAGATAACAGAAAGATGAGAGATAAATATGAGAGATAACAATGCTGCAAAGAGACAGACAACCATGGTATTGTCTCAATATAGATTGTTTTACCAGCGAAAACATGTTTAAATGAAACAGATGACAGACATCTTATCTTTCATCTCTCACTCCTCTCTAATATGAGAGATAACAGAAAGATGAGAGATAATTACGAGAGATAACTGAGAGACGAAGGAAATCTATTCGCGGCATTCTTCGCAGAACCGAGCGAAAGGACGTGCAGATGAACGAAAACGAACTGACCGGTCTGCTCGAGTCTTTAAGGCGCATGGGCTCGGACGATCTTAACGTTGAGGTCAAGGAGAGCGCCACGACGCTTTCCCGCGACGTATGGAAAACGGTCAGCGCTTTCGCAAACACCGCCGGCGGCATCATCGTACTCGGAGTGAGCGAGCGCGCGGGTTTTGTCCCAGTTGCAAACTTTGAGACCGAGAAAGTGCTCAACCAATTCGTGGCGGGCATGGGCGATGCTGGCGGTCGCGGAAAGCTGGCCAATCCGCCCAAATACACCATTGAGCGCGTGGAGCTCCAGGGCACCGTGGTTCTAGTCATCGCGATTGAGGAGCTTGACCCGTCGAGCAAGCCTTGCTATGTCATGGAGCGGGGCGCTCAAGGTGGCAGCTACAAACGCATCGATGACAAAGATGTCCCGCTTTCGTCGACCGAGGTTTTGGCACTGTCGTCATATGAACGGACGAGTCCTAGCGATCGCGATGCGGTGCCCGGCACGAGTGTGGGCGATCTCGGCGAGTCGCTGGTCGACCGCACGATAGAGCGTGCCTATTCGTTGACGCCTCGAGCGATGCGCGGTGCGGCGGACAAGAAGACAAAGATGGAGCGTCTGAATTTCCTCGACTTCCAGGGCAATGTTACCAAGGCCGGCCTCCTTGCCGCGGGCGTTTACCCTCAGCAGTTCTATCCCAAGCTCTTCATTGATGTGGCTGTCCACGTGGGAACTCAAAAGGGAGCTGCGGGGCCACTAAGGTTTATGGACCGCACAATCTGTGAGGGAACGTTGGGCGAGATGATCTCGGATGCTGTCGCGGCCGTCGCCAAGAATTTGCGGCGAACCTCGACCGTCCAAGGCGTCTCGCGTGTCGACTCGCTGGAGATTCCCGAGGAGGTTCTGCGCGAGGCAATCGCCAACGCCGTAATCCATCGAGAATACGGGGATCGGTTCTGTGGACAATCGATTGCCGTCGACGTCTTTGACGATCGTGTCGAGGTGACGAATCCTGGCGGCCTTTACGGGGGAAAGACTCGCGAGAACTTGTTTGACGGCAGCTCCCGATGCCGTAACGCGACGCTCGTGAAACTCATGTCGATTGTCCCGCTGCCGGATGGCGCAGGTTCGCCGGCTGAGGGCAATGGCTCGGGCATCCCGATGATGATCGATGCCATGCGCGCGCATGGTCTGGCCGAGCCCCTGTTCTGCCCGGGGTTCGATCGGTTCAAGGTCTGTCTCTTATACACATCTCCGAGCCCACGAGACAAGAGGCAATCTCGT
>URPB01000115.1:0-5420 GCA_900549575.1 uncultured Collinsella sp. | reverse complement strand
GCCGAGGGCCGCGGCCTTGACGAGGTCCGTGCCTGCGTGCCCGCCGGGAGCTGCGCCATGATTCTGGGCGAGTCGGGTGCCGGCAAGTCGACGCTGCTCAATGCGCTGCTGGGCCACGATACGTTGGCGACCGGCGGTGTGCGCGAACGCGACGATCAGGGCCGTCACACTACCGTCGCGCGCGTGATGGTGGCACTGCCGGGCGACGCCGGCGTGATCGCCGATGCCCCGGGCCTGCGTAGCCTGCCGCTCGTGGGTCACGAGCGGGGTCTGGCGCGCGCTTTCCCCGAGATTGTCGAGGCATCGCGCGCGTGCCGGTTTGGCGATTGCACGCATGTCCATGAGCCGGGCTGCGCCGTTCGCGAGGCCGAGGACGCCGGGCAGATCGATAGCCTGCGTCTGGAAACGTTCCAAAACCTGGCGTCATCCATGCGCGTGAGTGCTCAAATGCTCGATCCCGATGTCCATCTGTAATTGATTTTTCCTATGACAGCCGTCTCCCAACTGTTCGGGAGACGGCTTTTTTGCTGTGGAAAAGCCTCGAAACATGCAGTTTGCTGACGTGCTGACCAAAACCTTGCCACGAGCTTGACGGGCTGGTCAGCTTTTGGTCAGCGATTGGTTTGACATCGAAAACCAAGATTGCGATTGCGCCGCTTTGCACTCTGACCGCCCAGACAATGGTGGTACGGGCATTCGCCCGGCACTGCCATGAGAGGAGCGGCCGTGAACAAGAGCAAGCGCATCGCCATCAGTCTGGTCGCGGGCGTGCTCGCTGCTCTGCTCTGCATGGTTTACGGCTCGTCGATCCGCTCGCAAGCCGAACAGGTCCAGGCTGAGACCTTGGCCAAGTACGGTGGCGATCGCGTCGAAGTTTGCGTCGCGGCGCGCGATATCGATGTGGGCGAGACCCTCGATGAGACCAATGTCATAACCCAGGAATGGCTGACGAGCCTGCTGCCGCGTGACGCAGCGACCGAGCTGCGCCAGGTGCGCGGCGACGTGACGACTTCGCGTATTCCCAAAAACGCCGTGATCTGCAATGTCTACACCAAGGCCGAGAGCCGCAAGCTCGAGGTGCCTAAGGGCAAGGTCGCCGTTTCGGTGGCGGTCGATGCCGAGCACTCGGTCGGCGGTGCTACGGGCGTGGGCAGCTACGTGGATGTGTATGTGCAAAAAGACGGCGTGACCGATCGGCTGTGCGGCGCGTACGTGATCGATACCAGTGAGGATTCCGGTGCCACGCGCGAGGGCAAGATCGAATGGGTGACGCTGGCGGCTGACCCCGAAGACGTCAAGGAACTGCTGGGAGCCTCGGGCAAGGGAACGGTCAGCTTGACGATTCCCGCCACGGCGCGCGGCAAAAAGAGCGGAGGCGACGAGTGATGAAGGCGATCTGGCTTGCGTGCTGCGCGTGCGGCGATTACGGGCTGTTGCAGCGGGAAGTCGAGGGCCGTGATGCGGGTGCACAGGTGCTTCGCGTGGGTGACCTGGACGGGCTGGTTTCCATGGCGCGGGCGTTTCCGTCGCGCCGCGGGGCTGCCATCATCGCGGCGTCTCTGTTTGATACCGAAGATGTGCGCAAGACTGTTGCGCGCCTGACGGCCGAAGGCCGCGTGAGTCGCGTGGTCGTGTTGATAGAAGCGCTCGATCCGTCGGATATCGAGGGGCTGTTTCGCGCGGGGGCGACCGAGGTCATCGCTGCACACAGTATATGCGGCAACGGGCGCGCGGGCGAGGGAGCGGTTGATTCCGATCGGCGCATGACGATTGAGCCCGATGCTTTTGTTGATAGGGAACCCGGGGCGCCTCGCGCTACAAGAGGCCCGCGTGTTGATGATTATGGAAAAGCGGAAGCCGAGCATGGTCGGCGCCCCCGGAACCCCCTTGTATACGATGACGCTGGAGGGCCGGCGCAGCATGCTGGCGACTCCCCGGCAGTAGATATGGGATACGTGCACGGCGTGAATCTGGCGGATGAACTCGACGAAGTTGAGGGCCTTGCCGGGTGCGGCGAGTTGTCGCTGATGCAGCATGAGCAGATTGCGCAGAACGAGCCTGCCTCGCAGACCGAACAAGCAGCCATGCCGGCTTGGACGCAGCACGTGGTTGCGGCGGGGGAGACGGGGACGCTGTCACCGACGCCCGCCCCGCCGCCTCCGATGCCGCCGGCAGACGCTACCGCTCCGCCGCATCGAGCTCCAGTCATCTGCGCTATTTCGGGTTCGGGCGGTTGCGGCAAGTCGACGATCGTTGCCGCCATGGCACACACATCGTCGCTGTTGGGCTTGCGTGCCGCCGTGCTCGACCTGGACCTGATGTTTGGAAACCTTTACGACTTGTTAGGCGTCGATGCTCCGCGCGATATGGCGGCACTTATCGAGCCATCGGCGGCGGGCGCGCTCACCGAGCCGGATATCGTAGCCACATCGATGCGCGTGGCGCCGGGCGTTACGCTCTGGGGTCCCGTCGCGGCGCCCGAGCAAGCCGAGCTCATGGCACGTCCGGTGGAGCTACTGCTTGATGTCCTGCGTCGCGAATCCGACGTGGTCTTTATCGATACCTCGGTCTTTTGGGGCGACGCCGTGGCGGCTGCGGTGGCGGCGAGCGACCGTTGCCTGGTCGTTGGCGATGCGGCGGTGTCGTCCGCGGCATCGGCGTCGCGCGTCATTGAACTGGCAAGTCGAGTAGGTGTGCCGCGCACGCGTATGAGCGCCGTGTTCAACCGGTTCGGTGCGCGCGGGGCAGACGAGGACGTCGCTATGCGCTTTGAGATTGCCTGTGCGTTGAGCTCCAAGATTCGTATCGCCGATGGCGGGCAGGATCTCGCCGCGCTCATGGCGTTTGGGCGTGCTGACGAGGCAGTGGGGCAGACCAGCGCTTTTGCGACCAGCGTGCGCGAGGCCACGCGCGAGATGCTCGTGGAACTGGGGTGCGCCGTCGGCCCTTGGAGCGATATGGTCGCCGACCGTGCAATGCGCACCGAACGCCCGCGTATCCGCCTTCCCTGGTCGCACGAGGGTGATCAGCGATGAGCCTGCAAACGAGGATTAAGGCTGCCGGCGCTGCGGCGGCGGCAGCGCCTGTAGATGCGGGGCGTCGCCGCGCCGTGAAACGACGCACCAAGCGCGCCGTGATGGACCGCATGGGTTACGACGAAGTGGCGCGTATCAGCGCCTATATCGACCCGGCACTTGCCCGCTCGGAATTGCGTCCTGCGGTGGAGGCGGCGCTCAATGTTGAGGAGCCGACCGATCTCGCGACGCCCGAGCGCGAGGCCATCATCGACGAGATTTTGGATGACGTGGTGGGCTTGGGGCCGTTGCAGCCGCTCATCGAGGACGACACCGTTACCGAGATCATGATCAACGGCTGCCGCTCGGCTTTCTTTGAACGCGGCGGCGTCTTGTACCCCATCGAGCATGCGTTTGAGGATGATGAGCAGATCCGTGTGCTTATCGACCGCATTATCTCGCCACTTGGCCGCCGTATCGACGAGCGCAGCCCCATCGTCAACGCCCGCCTTAAAACGGGCTATCGCGTCAACGCGGTGATTCCGCCTGTGGCGATTGACGGACCGATTCTCACCATCCGAAAGTTCTCGGACCGTATCTGCTCGCTGGACGAGCTCGTGGGGTTGGGATCGCTGCCGCTTTGGTATGCGCAGCTGCTGTCGTGTGCGGTGTCGCTGCGACAGGACTTGGCGGTTGCGGGAGGCACGGGATCTGGTAAGACCACCCTGCTCAACGCGTTGTCATGTGAGATTTCCACCGGCGAGCGCATCGTGACGATCGAGGACTCTGCCGAGCTCAAGTTTGCGCATCATCCGCACGTGGTGCGCCTAGAGGCGCGCGAGGCTTCAATTGAGGGCGAGGGCGCGGTGACGATCCGCGACCTGGTGACTAATGCCCTGCGCATGCGCCCCGACCGCATCGTGGTGGGCGAGGTGCGCGGTGCCGAGTGCTGCGACATGTTGCAGGCCATGAACACGGGCCACGACGGGTCGCTCACCACGCTTCATGCGGGTTCAGAACAGGAGACCGTGGTGCGTCTGACGTTGCTTGCACGTTATGGCATCGATCTGCCGAGCGAGCTCATCGAGGAGCAGATTGCCATGGCACTCGACGGTATCGTGATGTCCGAGCGCCACGCCGATGGCAGGCGCTTCGTCTCCTCGTATTCGGGGGTGCGACGCGCCGCATCGGGCGGCGTAGAGCTCGAGCGCTATGTGACGTTCGATGCCGCCGAGCGCACCTGGACGCTTGACCGCGAGCCGCCGTTTATCGCAGAAGGCCTGCGGTCGGGGACGCTCACACAAGAGGAGGTGGACGAATGGAGATCACTGTGCCCCTCGTCGTAGGGGGCTTGGCAGGGCTTTCTGTCGCGACGGCGTGCGGGGCGGAACCTCGTGTGCCGCAGGTACCGCCGGCGGAGCTGGCACGTCAGGCGCTCGAGACGGTGGCAGAGAAGCTGCCGCGTGAGCTGGTGGAAAACGATCTGCTGAAAAAGATCGCCCGTTCGTGGGCATCGCTGGCTCCGGCGCATCGCCTTGGCCTCGTGATCGAAGATGCTTCGGGACGTTTGGCGTTTCTGCTGCTATCGAGCGGTGTCTGCTGCGTTTTACTAACGATGGTGTCGTTATCGCCCCTCGGATTTGCCTTGGGACTTGTTGCTCCGTTTGCCGTTGGTGCCGCCCGGGATGGCTTTGAGAGCCGGCGCGAGCAACACGATGCAGAAGAGGCGATGCCCGAGGCGTTTACCGCACTTTCCATGTCGCTTGCCTCGGGACATTCGCTGGCCCAGGGCATGCGCTTTGTGGGCGCTCATGCGCAAGAGCCAGTGCATACCGAGTTTTTGCGGGTGGCGGCGGCGATCGATTGCGGCATCTCGGCGACCGACGCGCTCGATGACTTGCTCGTACGTATCGACGCCCCCGGTCTTTCGCTTGTGACCTTGGCGCTTAAGGTGTCTCAGCGCACCGGCGCTCCGCTTGCCGACTTACTGTCCGAGGCGTCGAGCATGGTGGGGGAGCGCATTGAGCTCAAGCGCCGCCTGGATGTTAAGACGTCGCAGGCTCGCATGTCTGCGCATATGGTCGCGGCGATGCCGGCGGGCATGTGCGCGGTGTTGGCGCTGCTTTCGGCAGATTTTCGTCGCGGTCTTGCGACGCCTGCCGGCGCGGGCGCTGTGGTGCTGGGTCTTGCCCTCAACGCCGTTGCCCTGGTGGTTATCCGGCGCATTATGCGGGTGGAGCTATGAGCGCCTCGGTTGCAGTTGCGGCTTGCCTGTGCGCCCTGAGTGTATTTGTCGCGACGGGTTTTGATCGGGCGGATGCACGCAAGATCGCAGGGGCCTGCAAGCGCGAGGCGGTGCTGGTCTGTCTCTTATACACATCTGACGCTGCCGACGAAGAGGATAGT
>URPB01000114.1:0-5743 GCA_900549575.1 uncultured Collinsella sp. | reverse complement strand
AGAGTTCCTGAACCGCTTGAATGGGATGTGACAAAGGGACTGTCCCTTTGTCACATTGATTTGAGAGTGGATGTTGATGAATTTATCGCTGGCCCCTATGGAGGGGATTACCGGGCATGTGTTCCGTCGCGTGCATGCGGAGTGCTTTGGCGCACTCGATTGTTATTACACGCCGTTTTTGCCGCCGCCGCGGGTGGGCAACCGCTTTGGTGGCAAGGCGTTTAAAGAGGTCGATCCTGCCAATAACCAGGGGCTTAACGTAGTACCTCAGCTGATGTCCAAGAATGCGGACGAGTTTGTGTGGGCGGCGCAGGTGCTCGCCGAGATGGGGTACCGCGAGGTCAATCTCAACCTTGGCTGCCCCTCGGGTACGGTTGTTGCCAAAGGCAAGGGTTCGGGCTTTCTGCGCAACCTGGATGAGCTCGAGGTGTTCTTGAGCGACGTGTGCGAACGCTCACCCTTGCCGGTGTCGGTCAAGACCAGGCTGGGGTTGGAAAGCGATGACGAGTACGAACGCGTGCTCGACCTCTATTGCCGCATGCCGCTGGCAGAGCTGATCGTGCATCCGCGCGTGCAAAAGGACCGTTATACGGGCTCGCCGCGTAAAGAGTTTTACGGCGAGACGTTGGAGCGGGCGCCGTTTCCCGTGGCCTATAACGGCGACATCTTTGATCTTGAGGACATGGATGCGCTGGTGGGGGCCTATCCCGGAACACGCCACGTAATGTTGGGGCGCGGCTTGCTCGCGAACCCCGCGCTGGCTCGCATGGTTAAGGGCGGCCCTGCTGCCACGGCCGCTGAGCTGCAGCGCTTCCACGACATGCTGTTTGCGGCCTATGCGGACGAGATTGGGGACAACGCGGTCTTTCGCATGAAGGAGTGGTGGTTCTACGCCAAATGCGCCTTCGCCGATCCCGCGACCGTTCACAAGCTCGTTCGCAAGACCAAAAAGGTCGATGAATACCGCGCTGCTGTCGAGCGCGTCTTTCGCGAGCAGCCGCTTGCGCCTGTTGCCCGCTTTTGTGGCTACTAGTCGTTGGGGACGTTCTTTAACGACTAGTCATTCAAGAACGTCCCCAATGACTAGATTGAAAAGCTGTACGTCAGCATCCAAAGATGTCGGAAAATGTCGACTTTGGATGCTGGCGTACATGTTTGGTTCGTATGGGTTCGGCTCGGTTGGCGCGAACTGGCCGCAGTGCGCGTGCTAGAGCAGGTTCTTCTGCACCCACGCGATGATGTCGCTCGACTCGTAGAGCGGTTTACCGTCGATGAACAGGCAGGGAACCTGGCGCTTTCCGCCGACGGCGATGAGTGTCTGCTCGGCATCGGGGTCGGTCGAGATATTGCGCTCGGGGATGGTCACGCCGTTATCGGCCAAAAAGCGCTTGACCTTTATGCAATACGGGCAGCCGGTCATAACGTAGAGCACGAGTTCGTGATCAGTAGCCATGGTGTCTCCAATCGGTTGAGGTTTCGGTTGAGATACCCAAAGCCGCCGCAGTCTATGCGCGATCCATTGATGACTCGATGGCATGGACCAGAAACGCCGTGGCTCCGGTGCCGCAGGGCTTGTCGTAGTAGTCGATAAAGCGCTGATCGGCAAGATAGCCGTGGGCGAGGCCCAGGTATGCTTCGTCTTGGGGCTCGTGTCCCCAGTTAAGGCCAATCCATCGACGGTGCATTGCTACAAGCTTGCGGGCCTCGCTGCCTTCCGGTTCGCCATCGCCCATGGCAATCGAGAGCTGGCCCAGAACAGCGCGTTCAAGTTCCTTCATGTCGTTCCATGTCTCGGGGTCCATGCCCAGCAGTGCCTCGTTTGCTGCATCGACAGCCTCGTCGCCATAGCGCGCCCGCGCCTCGGCGCCGAAGCGCTCCTCGTTTTCCTGCACGGCGCGCCAGCGCTCCAGCTGCGGCAAGACGGCACCCATGAGTGAGACGGCCTCGTCGAGCGACATGCCGGTGTTTTGTGCCAGGCGCGGGGCACAATCCTCGATCATTGCCTCCATCGTGGTGTCGTAGGTGTACTTGCCGTGCTCGTAGCACCACTTGCAGTAATGGTCGGTCGTGGCGCCCGTGGCGTCGGTGCCGCAGTCGTTGGGCGTGAGTATCATGCCGCAGCTCTGACAATAGTGCTCGGGCATTTCGAGCAGGTGGGACAGCGGTTCTCCGGTTATGGCGGCAATGAGCTTCATCATGTCGATGCCCGGTGTGACTTCGCCGCGTTCCCAACGGCTGACGGCTTGGCGTGTGACGAAGAGCTTGGCGGCGAGTTGCTCTTGGGTAAGATGATGGGCGCGACGGACAGCAATGAGCTTTTCTGCGAAGGCCATAACGGCTCCTTTCTGCTGGTTGTTGGCTTTAAGCATACGCGGCGGCAGGTGCCCTTCCAAGCAACCGTTGGTTGCGCGACGGGGGCTGCGGCGAAGAATTGCGTGCAACGTCCCACGCCTCCATGCCGTACAATGACCGGCATGGAACCTATTGCACACATACATACCGATCTGCCGCAGAAGTTCGGCATTCCGCGCAACAGCTTTTTGGCGCCCCATTTGCAGGGACGCATCGTTTTTGAGCCGGAATTTGCCTCCAACGCAGCGGTTGAGGGTCTGGACTCCTTCTCTCACCTATGGCTGCTCTGGCGCTTCGAAAACGGCACGCCCGGCGGCACGGCTAAGGACATAGCTGCCGATGCCAAGACGCAGGACAGGTCCGGCACTAATGCCAAGTGGTCGAAGACCGTGCGCCCGCCGCGTCTGGGTGGAGCCGAGCGCGTGGGCGTGTTTGCCACGCGCAGTCCGTTTCGCCCTAATCCCATCGGGCTCACCTGCGTCAAGCTCGATCGTGTCGAGCTCACTGACGAGGGCCCCATCATCCATGTGCTGGGGGCCGATCTGCGCGATGGCACGCCCATCTACGACATTAAGCCCTACATTCCGTTTGCCGACTGTCACCCGGATGCGACGGGCGGCTGGATTGAGGATGCTCCGTGGCAAGAGCTCGACGTCGAGTTTCCGCAAGCGCTGCAGGATATGGTCCCGCCCGCAAAGCTCCCCGGCTTGGTCGAGGTCCTTCGCCAAGATCCGCGCCGCGCGGGTAGCAAGTACGAGCCAAACCGCATTTACCACTTGGCTTACGCCGGGTTCGACATATCCTTTACGGTCGACGGAACCAGGTTGACGGTAACCGCCGTCAACGACGCGCAAGACTAACCTGCCATTCGTCCGCACCCGTCAAATTAAGCGCCAAACCCCGCGCCAAAACCGCCCGCGCTGGTGGACAATAACGCCTACCAAAACAATCACTTTGCACGGGAGCTCAGCATGAAATACGACTTCAGCTCGCTTATCGACCGCCACGGCATGGACTCTATCGCTGTTGACTCTTGGGGTGAGATCCCCGGCATGGCTCCGAACGCACCCGATGAGGGCTTCGACCGCATCCCCATGTGGGTAGCGGACATGAACTTTGCCACGGTGCCCACGGTTCAGGAGCACATCATTCAGCGCGCCCAGCATCCCATGTTTGGCTATTTCGATCCGCGCGACGAGTACTTCGACCGTATCATCGAATGGCAGAACCGCCGCAACGGTGTTAAGGGCCTGCTCCCTGAGCATATCGGCTACGAGAACGGCGTGCTGGGCGGCGTCGTATCGACGCTGCGCGCGTATGTCCAGCCGGGCGATGCGGTGCTGGTCCACAGCCCCACCTACATCGGCTTTACCAAGTCTATCGAAGCCGCGGGCTATCGCATTGTCCACAGCCCGCTTAAGCTCGACGACCAAGGCGTGTGGCGTATGGACTATGAGGACATGGAGCGCAAGCTCGCCCAAAACCACATCCATGCCGCGGTGTTCTGCTCGCCGCACAATCCCTGCGGGCGCGTATGGGAGCGCGACGAGATCGAGCGCGCCATGGACATCTATCGCCAGCATGATTGCGTGGTGATCTCGGATGAGATTTGGTCCGATATCATCCTGCCGGGTCACAAGCATATCCCGACGCAGTCGGTGAGCGAGGATGCCCGCATGCGCACGGTTGCCCTCTACGCGCCCAGCAAGACGTTCAACCTGGCGGGCCTGGTCGGCAGCTACCACATCATCTATAACGAGACGCTGCGCGACCGCGTGTGCGCCGTGTCCAACAAGACTCACTACAACGAGATGAACGTCCTTTCGATGCACGCGCTTATCGGCGCCTACCAGCCGCAGGGCTACGAGTGGGTCGATGAGCTCAATCAGGTCATCCAGGGCAACATTGACTACTTCTGCGATTACGTGGACGAGCATTTTGAGGGCGTGGGCTATTCGCGTCCGCAGGGCACGTACATGGTGTTTCTGGACTGCACCGAGTGGTGCCTCGAGCATGGCCGCGATATTCAGTGGCTGCTCGACGAGGGGGCGCGCGTGGGCGTGGGGTATCAGGACGGCCGCCCGTTCCACGGGCCCTGTCACATCCGCGTGAATCTGGCACTGCCGCTTTCGCGGGTAAAGGAGGCGTGTGAGCGCCTGGACCGCTACGTTTTTGGGGTATAGGGGGCGCTCGATTCGAGTGCTGCCCCATGTGCCCACGCCGTCAAAATGCGTGGGCACATGGGGTGCAGAGGGTAGCGAGCGCGTTTTCCGCATTCGCTACTTTTCATGAATCTGCTTGCCGCAAAGATGTTCAATCGAAATCTCGTAGAGTTGGACGCCCTTTATGTCTTTGGCGATCTCCTCCTCGACTTCTTCGGCAGAAGGGTAGTACTTAAGCGCGAGCTGACGGACTTTGTCCTCGATAAACGCGGGCGCTTCATCTACCAGGCGACAACGACCAAAGACAACGGTACTCATAACGTAGGGAGCCCAGTCGCCGTCCTTGTACCACTCGTTGCCGTAAACGGTAAAGCAGACTTTATCATCATGCTTGAGTGAATCGACCTTGTGGCCAGCCTTGGCGCCATGGAAATAAATCTTGTCGTGCTCGGCGTCAAAGAAGTAGTTGACGGGAATGGCATAGGGGTAGCCATCATCGCCGTTGACGGCAAAGACGCCGCGCTTGCAGGTAGCGAGCAGTTCGCGCGCTTTCTCGTCGGTGATGGCGCGTTTCTTTCGACGTAAGGGCCTAAACATCGTTGGCTTCCTTTCTACTGCGCATGGTGGTTGAGCACAAACTATAGCGAAACAGCCCCATTTTTCTTGATACAGGCGAGTATGTTTTTGAGCTTGCTAAAGTCGAGCGGTTTGGGCAGATGGGCGTTCATGCCGGCGTCGTGTGCCGCCTTGGCGTCTTCGGCAAAGGCGTTGGCGGTGAGCGCGATGATGGGGATGTCGGCCGCATCGGCCTTTTCGCTCAGGCGGATCGCCCGGGTTGCCTCGTAGCCGCCCATGCCCGGCATCATGATGTCCATCAGGATTGCATCGAAGCTGCCGGCGGGACGACCAACATATAGATCGACCGTTTCGTTGCCGTCGGCGGCGCGAGTCACGACGATGCCTTCGCTTTCGAGCAGAGCTTGGGCAATCTCGGCATTGAGTTCGTTATCTTCTGCCAAAAGGACGTTCATGCCGGCGAGTGAGCAGCTGCTTACCTGCGTGTCTGCACATTCTTTTATCTGAGGGTTCTTGTCGATATCGAGCGGAATCCGGACGTCAAACGTACTCCCCACGCCAACCTCACTCGAAATCTCAATCGTGCCGCCCATCATATCGATGAGCGATTTGACGATAGACATGCCAATGCCGGTTCCTTGGAACTTGCTGCG
>URPB01000113.1:0-5756 GCA_900549575.1 uncultured Collinsella sp. | reverse complement strand
AGATCTACACTATCCTCTTCGTCGGCAGCGTCAGATGTGTATAAGAGACAGCAACCGACACTGCGCTGTTCCTGAACAGCATGGTGATTGGGATTGATTCAGGCGAGCCTGCGGAAGACACCGCGGTCCACACCGTCACGCTCATGAGCCCCACCGGCATGCTGCAGCTCACCGAACGGGCGGTTGTCCTTGCCATGGGGTGCCGCGAGCGCACCCGCAGCGAGATCAAAATTCCCGGCAGCCGACCCGCCGGCGTGTTTACGGCCGGCTTGGCGCAGCGATACATCAATATCGAGAACCTCAAGCCCGGCTCGCGCGCCGTCATTTTGGGCTCGGGTGACATCGGGCTGATCATGGCGCGCCGCTGCACGCTCGAGGGGATTTCGGTCGAGGGCGTGTACGAGCTCATGCCGTACGCCAACGGCCTGCGCCGCAATGTGAAAAATTGTCTGGACGACTTTGGCATTCCGCTGCATCTGTCTACCACGGTCACGCGCGTGATCGGGCACGACCGCGTGGAAGCCGTCGAGGTGAGTCAGGTCGACGAACGCCTGGCGCCCATTCCGGGGACCGAGCGCATTGTTCCGTGTGACACGCTGCTGCTTTCGGTGGGCTTGATTCCCGAGAACGAGCTTTCAGTTGCCGCGGGCGTGGAGCTTGACCCGCGCACGCGCGGCGCCGTGGTGGACCAGAGCCTGCAGACGGGCATACCAGGCATCTTTGCTTGCGGCAACGTTCTGCACGTGCACGACCTGGCCGACAACGTGACGACTGAGTCCGAGCGCGCTGGCGCAGCTGCGGCCGCGTACACGCTGGGGACCGGCGCGGGCGCCGTTCCGGACTGCGAGCTCTCGGTCTCCCCTGCCGGCATCGCGGGCTACGCGCTGCCGGGACGCATTACGACTGTGGCACTCACCAAGCTGAACTTCCGCGTGCGCCGGCCCGTCGACGCCGCCCGCGTGCGCATTCTGGCTGGCGACGAGGAACTGTTTGCGGGCAAGGGACGCGCGTTTAAACCGAGCGTCATGGAAAGCTTCCCGCTGCCGGCAAAGGTCATCAAACAAGCGCTCGACCTGGGTGCTAGCGAAATTGTCCTGTCCGTCGATCCCGTCGAGGAGGCATAGACTATGAGCGATAACGCAATCGAAACGCTGCAGTTCAACTGCACGACCTGCCCATCCGAATGCCTCCTGACCGTAAAGGTGGAGCGCGACGCCAATGGCGCCGTGGTGGAAGTGCGCTCCGTAACCGGCAACAACTGCCCGCGCGGTGATAAATTCGCGCATCAGGAGCTCACCTGTCCCATGCGCGTGCTCACCACCACCGTTGCCGTATCCGGCGGCGATGAGGCTCTGCTGCCCGTGCGCACCGCCGATGCCATCCCGCTGGCACTCCACGCCCAAGCCATGAACCTCATCCGTGGCCTAGTCGTCAACGCCCCCATCCGCATGGGCGACGTCGTGCTGGAGAACCTCCTCAACACCAACATCGACCTCATCGCCAGCATGGACATCGACCGAGCCTAAGTAGCTAATTGGGGACGGGGCTCTTTAGCTAATTGGGGACGGAGCTCTTTTAGCTACCCCGCCATCCACCCGGTCCTCCTCCGCAGTTGCGGTGAAATACGGACTGTTTTATGGCTTCAGGCCGCTAAACAGTCCGTATTTCACCGCAACTTATGAGGGCGCGCATGGGATGCAAAGGAGTGTCCCGAAGTGCCGGCATAAAAGGAACGTCCCTATGTGCCGGGCTTGGGATACCATGGTGGCAGCCTAGCGAAAGGATGTTTCATGGCACATGTCGATGACCAGCGCGTGGCGCGCGTGCTCGATGCGCTCGAGGCTCAGCACCCCGGTGCGCAGCTGCTCGTAAACGACCCGTGGTCGATTTACTATCTGACCGGCTTTTATGCCGATATGTTCGAGCGTTTTTGCGGTGTGCTGCTCGCGCGCGATGACGAGCCCGTGATCTTGGTCAACGCGCTGCATCAGTTGCCGGAGTACGACAATGCCCGCGTCGCCTATCACACCGACACCGAAGTCGTGACAGACGCTATCGCTCGCGAGGTCGATCCGACCAAGCCGCTTGGCATCGACACCGTCATGCGTTCCGGCTTTTTGATGCCCCTTATGGAGCGCCATACCGCGAGCGAGTTTTTCCTAGGCGATTTTGCCGTCACCGCTTCACGCACCCACAAGGATGCCGCCGAGCAGGAGCTCATGCGCATGTCCTCGGCCGCCAACGACGCCGTGATGGTCGACGCCATCAAGCTCGTTCACGAGGGCGTAACGGAGCGCGAAATTGCCGACCAGATGCTCGGCCTGTACCGCAAGCACGACTGCGAGGGCTTTAGCTTTCCGCCCATCGTGAGCTTTGGCGCCAACGCCGGCGATCCGCATCACGAGCCCGACGACACCGTACTCAAGCGTGGCGACGTGGTGCTGTTCGACATTGGCGGACGCCGCTGCAACTACTGCTCGGACATGACGCGTACATTCTTTTGGGGCGAGCCGGACGAGGAGACGGAGCGCATCTACGATATCGTGCGCCGCGCCAACGAGGCCGCCGAGGCGCTCATCGCGCCGGGCGTGCGCATGTGCGATCTGGACCGTGCCGCGCGCGACGTGATTGAGGACGCGGGCTACGGCGAATACTTTACGCATCGCCTGGGACACTCGATCGGCCTGCAGGACCACGAGCCAGGCGACGTCTCGCTCGTCAACGAGCAGGTCGTGGAGCCGGGCATGACGTTCTCCATCGAACCGGGCATCTACCTCCCCAGCCGCACCGGTGTCCGCATCGAGGACCTGGCCCTGGTGACCGAGAACGGCGTCGAGATTCTCAACGCCTACCCCCACGATCCGGTCCGCCTAGACTAGGCACGCCACCAAAGCTCCCCTAGAAGTTGCGGTGGAATACGGACTGTTTAAGGCTTCTAGCCCATAAAACAGTCCCTATTTCACCGCAACTGATGAGGGGATGGGTTAGCGCAGCAAGCCTGCCACTTCGCCGGCTAGGGTAATGGTGCCGGCTGCTACGAAGGGCTCGCCCGCGGCCTCGAAAGCTGCGAGGGCCTCGGATACGCTGGGGTACACGCCCGCGAGCTTGTCAGCGTCCACAAGGGCGGCGAGCTCCTCTGCCGGCAGGGCGCGATCGGAATCGGTCTGCGTCACGACCACACGGGGGAAGGCCGGAATCAGCACGTCGACGATGCCAGCCACGTCCTTGTCGGCCAGCGCGGCACACAGCAACGTGGGGCGGTTCTCCACGCACGGATCGATCTCGTCCAGCGCGCTCACAAAGTTCTCGCAGCTCTGAGGGTTATGGCAGGCGTCAATCAGCTTAAGCGGATCAGTTCCCAGCACATCAAATCGGCCCGGCGTGGGGCAGCCCATAAGCGACGCATCGAGCTTGTCATGATCGAGCTCGCGACCCAGATACCCCTCGCACAGCATAATCGCGCACGCGGCATTCTGCGGCTGATAGGCCGGCTTGACCATGCTCGACGTATAGATCGCACGCGGCGTGGTGCAGCTAAACTCAACCGTATTGCCCACGTGCTCCGGCACTTTGGTCGTGGCATGGTTCACTACGAGCGGCACAATGCCGCACTCGCGACAACGTGCATCCATCACGCGCTGAACACTTGCCTCATGCGTACCCTCGCCCAAAACAACCAGGCGCCCAGGCTTAATAACCGCAGCCTTCTCCACCGCAATGGCCTCGAGCGTATCTCCCAGAATGCGTGTATGGTCGAGCCCGATGCCCGTAATGGCAACGGCGACGGGATCGGTCGCACTCGTGGCGTCCCAGCGTCCGCCCATGCCGACCTCGAGCACAGCAACATCCACCGCGGCCTCGGCAAACACGACAAGTGCGGCAGCCGTCAGCAGATCAAACGGCGTGATGGCATAGGCACGCTCCCCCGCCGCCACACGACGGGCATTCACGCGATGTCCCGCCTCAACAGCGGCGGAAACGCCACGGGCAAAGGCCTCATCGCTCACGACGCGCCCATCGACCTCCATGCGCTCGGGATAGCGCACCAGCTGCGGCGACGTATACAGCGCGGTCTTTAACCCCTCACCACGCAAGATAGCAGCCGAAAAACGCGTGGTCGAAGTCTTGCCATTGGTACCGGCAACCTGAATGCAATCGAAATACTCATCCGGACGTCCCAGCTCATCGAGCATATCGACAACCGTCTCGAGCAGAGGACCAGCATCCCCAGAAATCCGCCCCGTATCAGCAGCAAGTCCCACAGCCTCATCAAACGAAAGCAGCTCAAACGAGAAAGGAACGACATACGACCCCGAACGCTTAGCCATAACCCAAAGTCCCCCATAACAGAAAAAGAGGCCCATCAAAAAGAATGAGCCCCTCACGTTGACAATATCAGCCTTTACCCGCTTGCAGCGAGATCAAGGCCACAACCCAGTGGCCCTAACACGCCAGATGCAAACAACAACGTAAACGAACTAGGAGCGGCCCGATGCTTTGCTCGCCGCAAGTTCCGCACGCAAAGGACAGCACTTAATGTGCTGTCCGTCTTGCGCAGGACTGTCCGCAGCGGAGAGCAAAGCATCGGGACGCGCCCCCGAGTGAACCTTACGAGAAGTCAGCAACCTGAGCAGTCAGCGCCGCCAGGATCTCCTTGAGCTCAGCTGCACGGTCCCTCTTCTTCTGCACCACCGCGGGCGCGGCCTTGGCCACAAAGCCCTCGTTGGCGAGCGTCTTCTCGCAGCCGGCGAGCTCCTTCTGGGCCGCGGCGATCTCCTTCTCCAGGCGCGCCTTCTCGGCCGAAAGGTCAACCTTGCCCTCGAGCACCACAAAGACCTCGACGCCGCTGTCGACCACGGCGATGCTCGCAGCCGGCTTCTCAACGTCGGTGCCCATAACCAGCGAAGCCGTGTTGGCCAGCGGCTCAATCGTGGAGCGCAGGCTCTCGAGCTTCTCGATGTCCTCGGCACCGGCGCGCACAACAACGTCGAGCTCGGCCTTGGGGCTCAAGCGATAACGCGAACGCGTAGCGCGGGCGGCGGAAACGACAGTGCGGCACAGCTCAAACGCGCGCTCGGCGTCCTCGTCGATGTACTTGGCGTAGTCGACGGGCTCGGGCCACTTGGCGATCATGAGCGCCTCGGCGCGGTCAACGTTGCCCTCGGCGTCCAAGTCGAGCACGCTCGCAGGCATGTTGTCCCAGATCTCCTCGGTTACAAACGGCATAAGCGGGTGCATCAGGCGAATGGAGGTGTCGAGCACAAAGATCAGGTTACGCTGAGCCTGCAGACGGCCCTCGCCCTTCAGGCGGGCCTTGGTGACCTCGACGTACCAGTCGCAGACCTCGTTCCAGAAGAACTGCTGCACGCCGCGGGCCATGTCGCCAAAGGTGTAGTTCTCGATGCCTTCGGTGACCATCTTCACGGCCTTGGCCAGACGGCTGAACATCCAGGCGTCGGCCGGCGTCTCCACGACGGGCTCGCCGGGCGTGTAGCCCTCCATGTTCATAAGCAGGAATCGGCTGGCGTTCCAGATCTTGGTCACAAAGCTCTTGGCCTGGTCGGTACGCGGACTGTCGATGAGCTTCTTAGTCTTCTTGTCGATGTTCGCGTCGAACTTAACATCCTGGTTGTTGGTGCATAGCGTGAGCAGGTTGTAGCGCATGGCGTCGGCGCCGTACATACCAATGAGATCCATGGGGTCAACGCCTGTCTCTTATACACATCTCCGAGCCCACGAGACAAGAGGCAATCTCG
>URPB01000112.1:0-5860 GCA_900549575.1 uncultured Collinsella sp. | reverse complement strand
GATGTGCGCTTCCGAATTCGCCTTAGAAGTATAGAAGCCCGTGCATTCGAGAACGACGTCTACTTTGAGCTCGGCCCAAGGGCAGTTTGCCGCGTCTTTTTCCGCGTAAATTTTAATCGTCTTGCCGTTGACCGTGATGGTACCCGCTTCGTCGTCCGCGGAAACCGTGTCGGCAAGGGCATATTTGCCCTGTGCGGAATCGTACTTCAAAAGGTGCGCCAGCATCTTGGGGCTGGTGAGGTCGTTGATAGCGACGATCTCGGAGCCCTCATGACCGAACATCTGACGGAAAGCCAGACGACCGATGCGACCGAAGCCGTTAATAGCAACCTTTACTGCCATTGTGTCTCCTTTCGTAAGGCCCCCGCGAGCTACAGCGCCCGCCGTTGAGGCCCACAAACTAACCACTCGCCTAATATACCTTTTTTTTGACTTGAATTTCACGAGAATGCTCGAAATTGAAAATCAAATTTACGTTAAAACGTTTTAAAGACTAAAATAGCAGCTAAATCCATATATAAGTCGTTACTTCAAACTACCTGTTTGCTTCAATGAGCTTTTCAAGCCGTAAAACACGATGGTAGAGGGCTGACTTCGACAAGGGAGGGTCAGCCATCTCCCCCAAATCACGCAGCGACAGATCAGGATAGCGCTCGCGCAGGTCGCAAAAGACCGCCAAGGCATCCGGAAGCGCATCGCGAAGGCCACGCTGCTCGAGCTCATCGATAAGCGCAAGCTGATGTTGGGCAGCACCGGCGCTTCTGGTCTGGTTGGCGAGCTCGGCATTCACGCGACGGTTCACATCGTTCTTAACCAACTTGACCGCGCGCGCCTCCTCAATCTCGGCAACGCTGCGCTTGGCACCAATCAGCTTTAATAGATGCTCGATTTCCTCGGCGCTCTTAATGTACACGGCATATGACCCCCGCCGTGCATTAACACGAGCATGGACCCCAATCTGCTCCAACAGATCGCAAAGTCCCTTGGCATATTGCTCGCCCTGCACAGCGATCTCCAGATGAAAATCGCCGCGTGGATCGGCCACGAAGCCGCCCGCGATGAGCGCGCCGCGGATGTAGGCAAGCCTGCAGCAGGGACGGGCAACGATGTGCCGGGGAACACCAGCGACGAGCCCTCCCCTGCGGTCTAGAATGCCCAGCAGCACCAGAGCCTTGTCCAGGTCGGGTTGATCGGGCAGGGTAATGAGATAGTTACGGACCTTATGCAAGACCGATTTACGAACGGTGAATTCCGTTTTGAGCTTAAGGATGCGATGCGTCAGTGTGATCATCGTGCGCGCGACGGCACCCGTCTCGGTCGCGACCGTCAAACGATACCGCCCGGAGCCGGCCAGCGAAAGTGTACCGCTCACACGCGTCAGGGCGGCAAGCGTCGACAAATCGCAGTATTCACATTCGGGTTCGCAGCGCGCGAGCTCGTCACGCACCTCGGCGGTAAACGACATGCAGACCTATGCTTTCGTGTTGGCGCGCGACAGGTCGCGATGGGAAATGCTCACGTGATATTGGGCGCCTTCCAAATAACGTGCCGTGGCCTCGGCGATGGCAACGCTGCGGTGTTGACCGCCCGTGCAGCCGATGGCAATAGAAAGCTGTGGCTTGCCCTCCGCGATATAGCCGGGCATGACTGTATCGAGCAGCTGTGTCCAAGCCTTCCAGAACTCCTGGGTCTTGGGATGGTCCAGAACAAAGTCAGAGACTTTCTTATCGAGACCGGTCATGGTGCGCATCTCGGGATCGTAGAACGGATTGGGCAGGAAACGAACGTCGATCATAATGTCCGCCTCGACGGGCATGCCGTGCTTAAAGCCAAACGAGAACACGTGAACGTCCATGAGCTGCTGGTCGGACAGCTCGGAGAACGCCATGCGCAATTTGTTGCGCAGGGCAGAGGTGCGCAAGCGGCTCGTATCGATAATCATATCGGCTCGATCGCGCACGCCCTGCAGCTGCAGGCGCTCGCGCTGAATCGCATCGGCCGTAGTCTCCCCCGGCTTGGCAATGGGATGGCGGCGGCGGTTTTCGCTATAACGACGGATCAGCACCTCGTCAGAGGCCTCGAGAAACACGATGTCGCAGCTCATCTCGCGCTCCTCGAGTGCGGCAACGGCATCGAGCAGCTCATCGAACAAGCCCTGGCTGCGCAGGTCGCAGGTGACGGCAAGATGCCTGCCCACGCCCGTATTGATGCCGACGAGTTCGGCAAGCTGGGCGATGAGACGCGGAGGCAAGTTGTCGATGCAAAAGTAGCCCATGTCCTCGAACACATGCATGGCCTGCGTTCGGCCCGATCCAGACATTCCGGTGATGATGACGATATCGGGGATGCGCTCCGAGCGCTCCGCCGCATCCATAGCATCTCCCTTTTGCATGTGCGCCTCCTAAAACAAGCGCGGGACCCGGCCAGCGGATCCCGCGCGATCAATTGCCTTTATTGAGTATACCGCCCCAAGCGGATACGAGACCTGTCTTACGCCTCAAGCGCAGCCTTGAACCAACTTGTAATACTCGTGGGGTGCGTGATGGCGGTGCCGACGACAACGGCCCAGGCGCCCGCATCAATCGCGGCGCGGGCCTCCTCGGGCGTGTGCACGCGGCCCTCGCAGATGATGGGAAGACCGGGGAATTCCTCGGTCGCCTGACGCAGGAGCGGCAGATCGGGGCCATCGGCCATGGTGCAGTCGATGGCGGCGACACCGTGAGAAAGCGTGGTGGATACCAGGTCGAAGCCCATATCAACCGCACGGCGAATGTCCTCGATGGTGGCGCAATCCGCCATCAGGAGCACACCCTCCTCGTGCAGCGGGCGGAAGGTATCCTCGACCGTCTTGCCATCGGGGCGCGGACGATCGGTGGCGTCGATCGCCACGATATCGGCACCGGCAGCAACGCAGGCGCGAGCGTGACGCAGCGTCGGCGTGATGTAAACGCCCTCGTGCCCATCCTTCCACAGGCCGATAACAGGAACCTCACAGCGACCCTTAATGGCGGCAATGTCGGCAAGGCCCTGGCAGCGAATGGCGGCGGCGCCGCCGAGCTCGCAAGCACGAGACATTTGAGCCATGGTCTCGGGCGTACGAAGCGGCTCGCCCATATACGCCTGAACGCTCACGACGAGCTTGCCCTTCAGGGATTGAATCAAAGGATCGACGGTCATAAGGCTGTAACCTTTCTCAGAACAGCCTCCCGAGGCGTGTTGTCTCGGGAGGCTCCTACAGAAGATACGTTTACTTCAACGAGGCAAGAAGATGCTCAGCGGCACCGATGAGCGGAGCATCGCCCTCCAGAGAACCGATGAGGATCGGCGTGTCCTGAAGCGGATCGAGCGCCTGGCTGGCATAGCCCTCGTGTACCGAATCCTTCCACGTCTGTGAACGCCAATCGGGACCTTGGTGAATCACGCCACCCGAAAGCACGATGACCTCAGGGTCCAGGATGTTAGCGAGCGAGCCCAAGCTGGCACCCAGCGCAAAACCGGCGTCATGGATGACCTCGGTCGCCTTTGCGTCGCCCGCACGGCACAGGTCGTTCACATCGCGACCGACCGAAGGACGGCTGGGGTCGACGCGACCAAAACGCTCATCGTACATACGACCAATGGAAGTGCCCGAAGCAACCGATTCAAGATGGCCGGAACGCCCGCAGGCACAGGGAATGCCGGCGGCAGCCGAGCACTCGATGTGGCCCATATGGCCGGCAGCACCATGGAAGCCTTGCATCACGCGGCCGTTCTCGACATATGCGCCGCCGATGCCCGTACCGATGCCAAGACACAAGACGGAGAACTTGCCCTTGCCGACGCCCCAGTGGGCCTCGCCCAGAGCATGAGCCTGCACGTCGCCTACAACGGCAACGGGAAGACCGAGGTCCTCGCGCAGACGCGGCCCCAACTGAACGCCGGACCAGCCGGGCATGATCTCATTGGCATACGCGATGGCGCCCGTCTTGGGATCGACGACGCCGGCGGCACCGATACCGACGCCAAGGACCTCGACATCGGGATTCGCCTCGAGAGCAGCCTTGATGGACGCCTCGATACGCTGGAAGACGGCCTCGCCGCCCTCCTGGGCCTCGGTAGGAACCTCGGCCTCAAAAACGGGATGGGGCACGCTACCGTCAGCCGGGTACTCCATGATGGCGGTCGCAATCTTGGTGCCGCCGATATCAACGGAGCAAATGTACTTGTTCTCCATGTCGCTCTCCTTAGGAGATAAAAACAACTACAGGAAATGCGCCGTCAGGCTAGCCGTCACAGCGCGGTAAAGGTTTTCCAGGTGCCCGAGGTTGGGGTGAAAGTGGTCGGGCGTTGACCTAATGGGTCACGCCCGACCACTTGAGCCCCAAGATCGGGTGCCTGGGGAAGCTTTACAGGAGACCGTTGTCCTGGAGGACCTTCTTAATAGCCTCGACGTTCTCGCCGGTCATGGCCTTCACCGGGCGCGGCATGGTCGGGCTGTCGAAGATGCCCATGAGGTTCATAGCGGTCTTGAAGGCGCCGACGCCACCGGCATAGCCCTGGACGCCCGAGGTGACATCCCAGATGTGCGAAATCTCATTGAGGCGATCCTGCTCGGCCTTGACGGTAGCCCAGTCACCAGCCTGAGCGGCCTTCCACTGACGCACGTAGCCCTCGGGCTCAACGTTGGCGAGACCCGGGACGGAACCGTCGGCGCCGCCGAGGTAAGCACCGTCGACGACGACCTCGTGACCGGTGAGGATGCTCATCGGATGACCGTTCTTCTCGTTCTCCTGAACGAGGTAGCGGAACGAGATGTCATCACCGGAGGAATCCTTGACGCCGGCCAGGACGCCCTCGGCGCCGAGCTTGGCAAGGAGCTTCCAGGGGAGCTTGGTGTGGACGCAGACGGGAATGTCATAGGCAAAGATGGGCAGGTCGAGCTCCTCGTGCAGGATGCGGAAGTGCTCCTCGACCTCGGTCATGCCCTGCAGGGCATAGAACGGGCAGGTGGCGACAAGCGCATCGGCGCCCAGTTCCTGAGCGACCTTACCGTGCTCGATCATGCGCTCGGTCTCGGTGTCGATGATGCCGACCAAAACGGGAACGCGGTGGTCGACGATACGGACGGCCTCGGCGATGATCTGACGGCGACGCTCGTCGGTGGAGAAGACGACCTCGCCCGAGGAGCCCAGGAAGAACAAGCCATCGACGCCGGCATCGATCATGCGGTTGATGCTGCGCTCAAAGGAGGCAACATCGAGCTGGTGGTCTTCGGTATCGGGAACAACGACGGGAGGGATAACGCCGGTGAATTTCTGAGTTGCCACAAGAATCTCCTTAGTTGTCTGGCGGGCAGCCCTATGCCGCCCACTCTTGTTGGCAGTGTCCAGGCCGTCTAGGCCAAAGAACACGGGTAGAACGTTTGGTTAAAGAAGTCGACGACTTCGTTTTCGAACGCATTGATGCGCTCGTGAGCGTATTTTGCATAGATGATATGCCTCCGGTCACACTCAAGACCGTTGAATACGGCAAACTGATCCTTGGGATCGCTCACGGTATCCATAAGCGATGTGCCCATGAGCACCGATCCGCGCACCCGAGACGACAGCGCCTCGAGGCCGCCAGGAAGCGGATTGGCAACCGCCGTGCAGGCGAGGCCCCGCTCGTCCAGAGCAGAAACCGCCAGCGCGACTCCGCCGCCAAGACCCTCGCCCCATGCAAAGATGCGGTCGGGGTCCATGCCATCAAGATTGCGCGCCACCTTCGCCAGCGCGCAACCCCAACGGACGCGCTCGACAAAAGCGGGCGAAGAAATCCCCCGCTGCAGGTCGTCCGCACCAGCAACATCATCATCCCTGTCTCTTATACACATCTCCGAGCC
>URPB01000111.1:0-6086 GCA_900549575.1 uncultured Collinsella sp. | reverse complement strand
CAGCGTCAGATGTGTATAAGAGACAGGATCTCCGGCGTGGGGTTGGTGGAAATACCCAAATCCATGTATACGCTCCTTTACGTATCGAAAGTACGGATAGTACTGGGCGCGGACTTGCGGGGCCCTAGGCGTTAGGCGCGCTCGGCACGAGCAAGCTCGGCAGCGACAAGCTTAACGGCCAGCACCAGCACGTCGAGCGCGGCCTCCAGGTCCTCGACCGTGGGATAGCTCGGCGCAATACGGATGTTGGTATCGCGCGGATCCTTGCCATAGGGCCAGGTGGCACCGGCCGGCGTGAGCTTGACGCCCAGGTCGGCGCAAAGCGCGGCGACCTTCTGGGCCGAGCCCTCGGGACCATCGAAGCTTACAAAGTAGCCGCCGCGGGGGTGCGTCCAGGTGGCACAGCCCGTATCGCCCAGGCCCTCGGTGAGCTTGCGCTCAACGGCCTCAAAGCGCGGACGCAGGAACTCGGCATGCTTTTTCATGTGCTCCTTGACCGCCTCGATGGTGGGAAGGAAGCGCACGTGGCGCAGCTGGTTGAGCTTGTCGGCGCTGATGAGGCCGGCCTTCAGGCGCTTGGAGAACTCGGCGATGACCGCGGGGCTCGCACCGATGAAGCCGATGCCGGCGCCCGGGAAGGTAATCTTGGACGTCGAGGCAAAAGCCACCACGCGGTCCTCGGTGCCCGCCGCGCGAGCGAGGTCGAAGATATTGGCGAGCTCGTCGGTCTCGTCGTACAGGTCGTGCACGCAGTAGGCGTTGTCCCAGAAGATGCGGAAATCGGGCGCGGCCGTGGGCATCTCGACCAGGCGACGCACGGTGTCCTCGCTAAAGGTGATGCCCGTGGGGTTGGAATACTTGGGCACGCACCAGATGCCCTTGATGGAGTCGTCGGCGGCAACCAGACGCTCGACCTCGTCCATGTCGGGGCCGTTGTCGGTCATCGCGACGGGGACATTCTCGATACCCAGGTCGGCGGTGATGCCAAAGTGACGGTCGTAGCCGGGAACAGGGCACAGGAACTTGACTTTCTTGCCGTCGTGCGCGGCCTCGTAAGCCTCCCAAGGCTCGCTGCCGCACGAACCGCAGCGCCAAAACATGCCGGCGATATCGTGCTCGATCAGAAGGCTCGACGAGCCCAGCACGAGCGTCTGCTCGGCGGGGCAGCCCAGGAACTCCCCTGCCAACTTGCGTGCCGAAGGAATACCCTCAAAACAGCCGTAATTGGAGCAGTCGACGTTGCCGTCGTGCAAATCGGCATCGGCGTTGAGGATATCGAGCATGGGGCGCGAGATGTCCACCTGGGAGGGCGACGGCTTGCCGCGGGCCATGTCGAGCGCCAGGCCCTTGGCCTTGACCTCGGCGACCTCGGCTTTGAGCGCCTCGATGGCGGCATCGAGTTCGGTGGTTTCCATCTTCTGGTAGATCGTCTGCATGGGTGCGACCTTTCGCGAAGCGGTACGTTGCAGTTCGTCTAAGTATAGACCGCCACCGCCGCAACGGTATGAAGCCGTGATAGATTAAGTCCATCGCAATGAATTACGAATCGCCGCGCATGCCGGCGTGAAGCGCCCAAGGAGGCACTATGGAGTACGGATCGTTCCAGGCCGAGGAATTCGGCGACCTGCAGCGCCTGGTCGACGGACTGTTTTACGACCGCCACGCCATCGACCGTCTGGATCTGATCGTACAGGCCGAAATCTTGGACCTGGCACCCGATCTCATGGAAATCGTCAACCTGCTACCGCCCGGCTATTACGACCGCCAGTCACTTTGCGACCAGCTCAACTCCGCCTTGGCCGCCCACGGCTGGGGCGCCATCTACGGCACCGTGGAATAAGCCTCGAGGCCGGCGATTTGGCCCGTTTCCCGACCTTGGCGAGGCTTGTTTTAGGGCTTGTGGCCAAAAAAGGGCAAATATGAGTACTGTTACCCTTTTAGTAGCAGCGATTCTTGGTCGAAATCGGCAAAACTCGACTTGAAACTCCCCAATCACCGTCAGCTAGCGCCAAATTGGAAGTCGATGGTCACTCATTAACGTACAGTTCTTATAACTTTGTTCATTATTTTCCGCACCTAAAATGAAACGCCATTTGTGACAGTACTCACAAACGGCGTTTTTTGACCACTGGCGTGTCTGGCAGGCGGCAAGCACCACCCGAATCCGCATTTTGAACGCGCCCGAATCGGTTCTGGAGCCGGTTTTCGCGCTCTTACTCGTCCTTGGGCGCGGGATGTTTGCAGATCACACTCATGTAGATCATGCCAAGTACGGCCGCGGTGACAGAGCCGGCGAGAATAGCGGCCTTGGCGGCCAGAACCTCAAACTGGGCCGTCGGGAAGGCAAGGCCGCTGATGAGAATCGACATGGTAAAGCCGATGCCGCCTAGAATGCCCACACCGGCAATCATGTGCCAGTTGACATTGCGCGGCAGCTCGCAGGCCCTAAGCTTAACCAGGGCAAACGTCATGCCAAAGATACCGATTGGCTTGCCCAGCAGCATGCCAAAGTACACGCCGAGCGTCACCGGGTCGGTGAGTAGCGTGCTCATGTCCACGCCCACTAGGCGAACCTGTGCGTTCACGAACGCAAAGATCGGCAGGATCACAAAGTTGACCGGCGTGGAGATCAGACGCTCCATGCGGATGAGCGGCGGAGTCACGCGGTGCATGACGCGCTCGACCTTGGTGGTCGAAACGGTAAAGTCATGCTGGCCCAAGATGTGCGCCTCGTCGTCGTAGCGGTCGTCGAGCAGCGGCAGGCACTCGCCCAACCAATCGGT
The DNA here is from genome assembly GCA_900549575.1 of uncultured Collinsella sp. Lineage (GTDB taxonomy): Bacteria > Actinomycetota > Coriobacteriia > Coriobacteriales > Coriobacteriaceae > Collinsella. The sequence goes on along the minus strand of URPB01000111.1, from coordinate 3,303 downwards.
GAGGCTATCGAGCTTGACGCCGCACTTGGCCGGGATGGTAAAGGCCAAGATGACGCCGGCAAGCGTAGCGTGCACGCCGCTCTTGAACATGCAGAACCACAGCAGCAGGCCCAGCACCGAGTACGGGGCAAGGCGGTAATGCTGCGTCTTGTTGAGCCACACGAGCGCGCAGGTCACAAGCGCGGCGGCGCCCAACCAAAACGGATTGGGGCTCTGACCGTAGAAGATGGCGATGGCGGCGATGGAAATGAGGTCGTCGGCGATGGCGAGCGTCGAGAAGAACACGCGCACGCCGTTGGGCACGCGATTGCCCAAAAGCGACAGCACGCCCAGCGCAAAGGCAATATCGGTTGCCATGGGAATGGCCCAGCCGTTGTGCGCGCCGGCATGGTTAAAGATCAGATAGATGCAGGCGGGAACGACGACGCCGCCCACGGCCGCCAGCATGGGAAGCATAGCCTGGCGCGGGTTTTTGAGCTCGCCGACCGTCATCTCGTACTTAAGCTCAATGCCCACCAGCAAAAAGAAAATCGCCATGAGGAAGTCGTTGACGAAAAGCTCAACGGTGAGACCGGCCGTAAGGTTGCCCAGGCCCACATACAGCGGGGTCTCCAAAAAGTGATGGATGGCCTCGTAGGCATCGGTATTGGCGCAAATGACGGCGGCGATGGCAGCGAGGACCATGACGGCGGCGGAAATCGTGCCGTTCTCGGCGATGCGCTCCCAGATGTCGTGGCGCTCAAAACGCTTGCGCTCACGAACGTTGAACAGCTGCTCAGTTGCTGCCATGGGCGGCTCCTTTCACGGGAAAGCTCCCGTCTTAAAAAAGCACGGCCCGCCCAAGTGGCGGCGCCGCGCTCTAACGTATTACGCTTGCATCTAGCCTACCCTGCACGACAAGCACGCAGGCGTGGCCGAAAAGCGGAACCACAGGTTGAACATTATTTGTTCAACGGCACGGGCACGCCTGTCCAAGAGACGACGCGGCACCGTGCACAAAAAACGACCGGAGCGCGGGGCGTCCGCGATCCGGTCGTAGCGTTTGGCCAACTAAACCTAGCAGGCGGCCATGATGGGGGCAGCGACCTGCTTCTTACGGGAGAGGACGCCCGGCATCCAGACGCCGTCGTGCTCGTCGGCAATGCCCAGGCCCTTCTGAGCAGCCTCGGTCTCGCCCTCGAGCAGGACCTGCGAGCCCTCCTCCATGATGTCAGTGATGCACAGGACGATGCCGTCGGCACTCTTCTCGGCGGCGTAGGCGCGCATGGCCTCGCGAATCTCGTCGATCATGCCGAGCGCGCGGGTCTTGTCGACGGTCTCGTACTGGCCGATAAGCAGCTTCTTGCCGGCGGGCTCGAACATCTTGATGTCGTTGCCGACCATCTCGGCTGCGGTGAAGGAGCCGGACGGACGGGTGAGGAAGACCTCCATGCCAAACTTAACCGGATCGACGCCCACCTGCTCGCCGAGCTTGGCGGCGACGGCGCGGTCGACATCGGTGGTGGTGGGGCTCTTGAGCATGAGCGTGTCGGTCATCATGGCCGAGAGCAGCAGCTTGGCCTGGACGTCGGAAAGCTCAACGCCGAGCACGTCGGCGAGCTTGGTGACGATGGTGCAGCTGGAGCCCCAGGGCAGGCAGATGTAGTGCAGCGGGCCGGCGGTCTCGAAGTCGCCGATGCGGTGATGATCGACGACGCCAAAGACCGTGGCATCCTTAAGGCCGGCGACGGACTGGGCAGACTCGTTGTGGTCGGTGAGGACGACGAGCTGACCGGCCTCGACGGACTCGATCACGCGGGGCTCGGCGATGCCGGCGTCGGCGAGCAGCTTGGCGGACTCGGCCGGAAGCTGACCAAGGGCGCAGGCCTCGTAGGTGTTGCCGGCATACTCAACCTGGTTGAGCAGCTGGGACAGGACGACGGCGCTCATGATGGCGTCGTTATCGGGGTTCTGGTGACCAAAGACAAGAACGTTTGCCATGGATATCCTCCACTTGATATGTGTACTTAGACGTAGCTATGGTAGCACGCCGATGCCGAGCCTTCGCAGACGGAAGAGCCACGGCATATTTTGGGGCAGGTATGGGGGCCAAGGCTGTCCCTTTTGCACCATGTTGGTGCAAAGTAACCCGCCCCCCTGCACCAGCTATTTGCCAGCGGCGCGCAGAGCTACGTAGGCGGCGCCGATAATGCCGGCGTCGTTGCCGAGCGAAGCGACCTTAATGGGCGTCTCGCGCGAGGCGGAAAGCGCGTAGCGCTGGAAGTACTCGCGAGCCTTGTCGAGGTAGACATCGGCCGAGGCGGAGGCGCCGCCGCCGATCAGGAACATCTCGGGGTCGACCACGTTGGCGATAAGCGCCAGGGCGCGACCGAGATAGTCGGCCATGGTATCGGCCGCGGCCAGCGCAAGCTTGTCGCCCTCGCGGCAGGCCTGGAACACGTCCTTGGAATCTGAGGGGCCGGTGAGCTCGATGGGCTCGACGCCCGCCTTCTTGCACTCGGCAAGGTAGTTGCTCACCACACCGGTGGCGCTGGAATACTGCTCCAGGTGGCCATGGCCGCCGCAGCCGCAGGTGCGCTCCTCAGCCGGATTCAGGCACATGTGGCCGATCTCGCCGCCGGCACCCACAACGCCCGACACCACGTCGCCGTTGACGATAACGCCGCCGCCCACGCCGGTACCGATGGTGACCATCACCACGTTCTGTACACCCTTGGCAGAGCCGAGCCAGGCCTCGCCCATGGCGGCGGCGTTGGCATCGTTCTCGTACTTAACGACCGCGTCGGGGCAGTGCTCCTGAATGGCGACTCTCAGCTCGGGCAGGTTAATGGCAATGTTGGCCTTGACCTTGGCATCGCCCGATGCCGGGATGGGGCACGGAACGGCCAGGCCAATACCCGCCACAAAGGCGCGCGGAATCTGGGCCTTGGCGACCACCTGGTCGATAGCCTCGGTCACCGCGGCAAAGCCCGCAGCGTCAACGATGGGAGGCGTGGGAACGCTGGCCTTGGCCAGCAGGTTGCCGTCCTCGTCGAACAGACCCTCCTTAACCGAAGTGCCGCCGACGTCAATGCCGATGTAGTACTGCTTAGGTTCCATGGGAGCCCACCTTTCTCGTTTAAACATTGCCTGTATGGTACCGCTCCCAAGGCAAAAACTTACCAAAAAGGGACAGGTTTGTTTTGGCAGGTTTTAACTGGGGAAACGCAAATGGCCGCTCAACAGGCCGCGCAAGACCATCCCCAAAAATCAAAACCACCCCTAAAAGGGGTGGTTTGCTCTTAGGGTATAACCCTTGGATTT
>URPB01000110.1:0-6120 GCA_900549575.1 uncultured Collinsella sp. | reverse complement strand
TTGCCTCTTGTCTCGTGGGCTCGGAGATGTGTATAAGAGACAGGTGCAAGCACGGCATATCCCATGGCGGCAAATCTCGTCATGTGATGCCAGCCGCGCACAGGCCGATCGATGTCGTGGAACATCAGGCACAGCGGCACGCGCTCAGATACTCGGGCACGACCAACAGGCTCAATCAAACGAGCGTGGACCGCATCGTCACCGAGCCCAAAGAAAACCTCCGAGTAACGGGCGCAGGGGTTAACAAAGTCAATTGCCGTAATGGCCAGGCCTTGAATCTCAAGATTCAAAGCGCATGTCTCTAAATCAGAAACATCTGCTTGGACATCACCGTGCCAGTCCCGATATTCTGCGAGCCTTGACGAAACCGTTCCAGGAATTCCCACGAGCCCGGGGACTATCAGCTCGTCAACATTGCTCTCGCACTTAGACATGAGCCTCCCCTCCCTCACAGAAAAACGGAATGATCAGATCGTCAAAGTCCTGAATCTCCTCGTGGCCAAAGCCCTCAAAGAACTCATGACGCTTGTCGCAGGACAGGTTGTTGTACACCGCAAACTGCGTCGCCGGCGGACAGACGATATCGGCTGTGCCCGTGCCAAACAACACGGGGCACTTGACCATAGGGGCAAAATTCTTGGAATCGAAGTACGCCAGCTTGGCATAGGCTTCGTCAATACAAGTCGAGTCCTCGTCAAACCAGCGCGACCAATAGCGCAGGCCCTCGTAGGCAATATCGTCGGCGTCCAGATCCCAAACCAGGCGGAAATCCGATAAGAAGGGATAGAGGATGGCGGCGCGATTGATAAGCTCACTGTTAAGCGCGCAGGTCGCAATACCCAAACCGCCACCCTGCGATGCGCCGTTCACATACACGCGGGTAAAATCGATGCCCTCGAGCTCGCGAACGATACGGCACAGAATGCGAATATCCTGATGTAGGCGGACATAGTAGAGGTTGGCCGGATCGCCGTCGATACCGGCGACGATATGGCCCGCGACCGTCGTGCCCGCAAATCCACCAATGTCCTCGGAGGGGCCTCCTTGGCCAGGACAATCGAGAGCAATGAGCGCCATGCCCATGCCCGCAAACGACGCCTGCTCAAACCAGCTGCGGCTCGCACCCGGATATCCATGGAACTGAAGCACCAGCGGCACGGGCTCCTCCGAGACCGGCTTGAGGTACTTGGCATGCAGGCGTGCACTACACATGCCGGTATACCAGAGATCGAAAAACCGACAGGTCGCGGAATCCGCAACCGAAGCCGCCTCGATCACGTAGTCGAGCTCGACGGCCTCGGCCTCGGCCATGCGGTCCTTCCAAAAGAGATCGAAATCCGATGGACGGGGCATAGCGCCTCGATATTCACCAAATTGCTGTTGTAGCTCCTGAGCACTTGGCATGGCTCGTGAACCCAGCCTTTCGAAATCGCAACGGAGGTGCGCCCGGCAAGGGAACCGGGCGCACGGGAGGGAAAGCGAGGCTACTCGCCGAGCTTGGGATGCAGCAGCGACGGCGCAGCGCCGAGCAGCATCTTGGTGTAGGGGTCCTGAGGGTGCTGGAAGACCTGCTTGGCCTCGCCCTGCTCGACGATCTTGCCGCCATTCATAACGATGATGTCGTCAGAGATATAGCGGACCGTCTGGATGTCATGGCTGATGAACACCATGGCCAGGCCGAGCTCCTTCTTAAGGTCGGTCAGCAGGTTCAGAATCTGCGCGCGGACCGAAACGTCCAGAGCCGAGGTGGGCTCGTCGGCGATGATGGCATCGGGGTTCAGCGACAGGGCACGGGCAATTGCGACGCGCTGGCGCTGGCCGCCCGAAAGCTGGCCGGGAAGAACCTCGGCGGCGGAGCTGGGCAGACCGGTGAGCTCCAAGAGCTCCTTGACGCGCTTCTCCTGCTCGGCCTCGGTGCCCAGGTTGTGGACGCGCATGGGGTCGAGCAGTTGCTCGCGAACGACCATGCGGGGGTTGAGCGCCGTGGCCGGGTTCTGGAACACGACCGAGATGACGCGACCCATGTGGCGACGGTCCTCGGCGGTACGTTTGGTAACGTCCTTACCCTTAAAGTAGACCTTGCCGCTCGTGGGGGCCTGCAGGCCGCACATGACGTTGGCGGTGGTGGACTTTCCGCAACCGGACTCGCCGACGATGCCGATGGTCTGTCCGGGCATGAGCTTAATCGTTACACCCTGGACGGCGTGAATCAGGTTGGGGTGCAGAATCGAGCCGGTACGGGTCCTAAAGGTGACGTGGACGTCATCAAGGAAGATGATCGGCTCGACGCCGTTGACTGCGGTCTCGCTCATCTACATCACCTCCGCGTGAGGGGTCAAACCATTTGCCTTGAGCACCTCATCGGGGAGCTCGGAATAGAAGTGCTCGGTGCCGGGCACGCGCTTGAAGACCGGACGGGTGTCCAGGCCAATGCGCGGATGGCTCGAGCGGGGTGCGAAGCGATCGCCCTTGGGGAAATCGCGCGGGCTCGGAACGGCGCCAGGCACCTGGTGCAGGCGGCCCGAACCGCTCTCGATGGACAGGACGGAACCCAGAAGACCGCGAGTGTACTCGTGGATCGGGTTGGTGAGCAGCTCCTTGGTGGGCGCCTGCTCGATAACCTGGCCGGCGTACATAACCGTGATGTTATGAGCGACCTCGGCGACCAGTGCCAGGTCGTGCGAAACGAAGATCATGGCAAAGCCGAGCTTGGCCTGAAGGTCGTTAAGCAGCTTGATGACCTGCTTCTGGACGGTAACGTCCAGAGCGGTCGTGGGCTCGTCGCAGATGACCAGCTTGGGGTCGCGGGTAAGGGCCATAGCGATCAGAACGCGCTGACGTTGACCACCGGAAAGCTCATGCGGATAGCTCTCGAGCGTACGCTTGGGGTCGAGGCCCACGAGCTCCAGGAGCTCCTCGGCGCTACGGGTGCCGCCACGCTTGGTGAGCTGCTTCATCTGAGCGGAAATGAGCATGGAGGGGTTGAGCGAGGACAGGGCGTCCTGATAGACCATGGCGATATCGGTACCGCGCAGGCCGAACCACTCCTTCTTGCTCATCTTGAGCAGGTCGCGGCCCTCCCAGAGAACCTCACCGGAAAGATGCTCGTCATCGTCGGTCAGGCCCATGATGGCCAGCGTGGTGATGGACTTACCGCAGCCGGACTCGCCTACCAGGCCCATGGTCTGGCCGGGACGGACGTCAAAGTTGACGTGGTCGACGACGTTGATATCACCGTGGTGCTCAAACTGGATGCAGAAATCACGGACCGAAAGGATCGGTTCAACGGACTCATCGGGCACATGGCGGTCGTTACGCTTGAGTTCGACATCACGCAGAGCGCCAAGACGGGCGGACAGGGACTGAGCCTGCTCCTTGTAGGCGCGAACGGGGTCGGAGACCAGCAGGTCGGCCTCGCGGCGCTTGGAGGAGTCGGTCGGATCCAGGGCGGCGGAGGGAGCAGCGGCCATGGCGTCGGTAATGCCCTCGGAGAGGATGTTGAGTGCCAGGCAGGTGATCATGATGGCCAGGCCCGGGAACAGCGCCTGCCACCAACGGCCAGCGAGCACGCCACCGCGAGCATCGGCGAGGATGTTGCCCCAGGTAGCGGTGGGCTCCTGGATACCAGCGCCGATAAAGGTCAGCGAGGCCTCGAAGATGATGGCGTCGGCGACCAGGGTAACGGTGAAGACCATAATCGGGGCAATGCAGTTACGCAGAACATGCTTGATCAAAATCCACGGAGCCTTGGCGCCGGAAACGATGACCGCGCGGACATAGTCCTCGCCGTACTCGGACACGATGTTGGCGCGCACGATACGGGCAATCTGCGGAGTGTACATAAAGCCGATGGCGAAGATGATCGACGGCACGGAGTTGCCCAGGATGGAGACGAAGACGGCCGCGAGGGCGATGCCCGGGATGGACATGATGATGTCCAGGATGCGCATGATCGCCTCGGAAACGGACTTGCGCGAAACCGCCGCGAGGGCGCCCACGACCGAGCCGCAGACCAGAGCCATGGCAGTGGCGCCAAAGCCGATGATCAGCGAGTAACGACCACCGTAGAGCATGCGCGACAGAATGTCGCGACCCTTATCGTCAGTACCGAAGATAAATCCGTTGCCGGGAGCCTGGCGAGCAGTGAAGATCTCGACCGGGCTATAGGGGGCAAGAAGGGGCGCCAGAATCGCGGTCAGGGCGACCAGTACCAGCACGACGGCGGCAATCTTAGAAGACAGCGTCATCTTCTTCCAGCCACCGAGCTTGAGCCCCTTGGAGGCAGCTTTCTCGAGCTGCTCGGTTTGCTTCTCTCGAATCTTTACCATAATCTACACCGTCCTGATGCGCGGGTTGATGAGCAGGTAGAGCATGTCAACCACGATGTTGATGATGATGAAGGCAAGAGCAACGACGATGACGACGCCCTGTACCAGGTTCGCCTCGTTGCCCTGAACGCCCTGCAGGATCGCAGTACCCATGCCGGGGAGGTTGAAGATGACCTCGATGACGACAGCACCGCCCATGAGGTAGCCGATCTTAAGACCGAGGGTGGTGACCGGGGTGATCAGCGCGTTGCGCAAAACGTTGATTCCGACGACGACCTTCTCGGGAACGCCGGCGCCGCGAGCCATACGGACATAGTCCTTATCGAGCTCCTCGACCATGGCCGTACGCACGATACGAGTCATCTGGCCCGTCAGCGGGAATGCCAGAGCGATAGCGGGCATGATCATACGTCCCAGATAGCCAGCCGGGTTGGTGGTGAAGTGAGGCAGAGCACCGGACGCCGGGAGCACCTTAAGGTAGGAAGAGAACAGCAGAATCAACAGGACGGCAAGCCAGAACGACGGGGTTGCCAGGCCGGCGATGGAGAAGACGCGGATCACTTGGTCCGGCCATTTATCGCGATACAGTGCCGCGATGACGCCGAGTAAAAACGAGACGACCGCGCCGATGGCAAGACCGATAAAGGTCAGCTGCATCGTGACGGGCAGGGCCGTGGAGATGCGCTTGGCAACGGAGTTGCGAGCAGCGCCATAGGTGCCCATGTCACCATGGATCAGATCGCCCATGTAGCGCACGTAGCGCACGGGCCAGGGGTCGTCCAGACCATACTTCTCATGGTACTCGGCAACCGCCTCGGGCGAGGCACCGTCACCCAACGCCGTATAGGCGGGGTCGGTCTTGGAGAACGACATAAGGAAGAACACCAGGACGGTGACGCCCAATGCCATGATCGGCAGCGCCACGAGACGCCTTCCAATCAAACGTAGAAAGTTGTTCACGTTCTCTCCCCTTTCTTTTGTCGGTAGGACCAACTGGTATATGAGTATGGATACTCATTACAAGACCCGAGCGACATCGAGGCCGCCCGGGTCTTTGTTTCAACTATGAGGACGTTGCCTTACGACCGACGCCCCACATATGACTCAAGCGAGTCTTAGGCCTTGACGGTCGCGACGCCCCTGAAGGACATGCTCGTCGTGCCGATGCCCTTGAAGCCATCGAGGGCCTCGCCGTTGGGCGCGGTGGACGGATCGTCCCAGGAAGCGGAGACGGTCTTGACGTGGACAACGGGGTACAGAACGGCGTTGTCAGCGATGATATCGAAGCACTCGTTCCACTTCTTCTGCTGCTCGTCGCCCTCGGCGGCAAGAGCCTCGTCCATGAGACCGTGGAGCTTCTGCCACTCAGCGGAATCCTTCCACGGGCAACGGGTCTGCATCCAGACGTTGTCACCGTACCACCAGTTGAGCAGCAGGTCGGGGTCGGCGCCGAAGCAGGACGGATCGCCAGGGGCAAGGAGGATATCGTAGGCCTCGCCGCCGTCGATGGCAGCGTAGGTGGCCGGCGAGGTATCGGTCTGGATGGTCACCTCGAAGCCGAGAGCGTCGAGGTCGTTCTTGACCTGGGCGGCCATGCCCTTAATCTGCTCGTTGTCGGTAGTGCGCAGGGTGATGGCGCCCGGGGTGATGGCAGACTCCTCAATGAGCTTCTTGGCCTTCTTGGCGTCAGTCTTGTACACCGTGGAAGCCTCATGATAGTTGGTGAAGCTCTTGGGCAGGTAGCAGCTGGCAGCGGTGGCAAGGCCGGCGAAGGTGTTGGTGATCATCTTCT
>URPB01000109.1:0-6195 GCA_900549575.1 uncultured Collinsella sp. | reverse complement strand
ATCAATAAGGATTGCATCATCGACGATGCCGAGAAAACGATAGAAAATCTGTGTTTGAAACTGCTTTTGACTCAACAGCCGGTAGCGACCGATATGCGCATGATCTCTTCGGCGCTCAAGATGATTACGGATATGGAACGAATCGGCGATTTTGCGGCGGATATCGCGGAGATCGTTACAAAGGGCGGCCGCACGGGCACGGGCACGGCAGGCGACGTCATCGGCACGAGCACCCAGCAGCGTGCGGCCCACCTCGGCGCCCCAAGCGTGCGCAAGGCCCTCGGCACTGATCGCGCCATTCAGCTCAATCTGACGCTCAACGGCAGCGCGGGCGTCCTCAATGTCGCCGTCCTCAATAAAGTCGATGATGGACTCAATCGACATGGGCGTGTCGGCCTTATCCGCCGCCCGCTCGGCCACCACGCGCTCGGCGCAGGCGGCACACTCCCCCGCCGACTTGCCGCATACCGGAATACCATCGAGCGTATGGCACGTGACATTAGTGTGGTGATCGGTAATCTCGACGACCGCGGTATGGCCCCCGGCCGTCGCAGTCACCTTGATGTAGAGGTTGGGCACACCTTCGACAAGCGACACATCGCAGTAGCCGGCGTCGGCGAGGAGCTCGGCCACGCGAGCGCGGTCTTCATCGTTAACGCTCTCGAGCACCTCGAGCGCGCTCTTAGCGTCGCCGCCCACGGCACCCAGCACGGCCGCGGCCTCAATACCGTGCATACCGCCCGAGTTGGGCACGGTCACGCTCTTAACGTTCTTGATGATGTTGCCCGAGCAGGCAACATCCATATGATCGGGTTCGCAACCGAGCGTCTGACTCGCCAGCGCCGCTGCATAGGCAACGGCAATGGGCTCGGTGCAGCCGAGCGCGCAGACAAGTTCGCGGTTCAAAACATCACAAAACGCGGCATCACGGATGGAATCGGTGGGCATAGGTATCTCCTGCTTGCATAACGGGCTGGGCTCTCAAAAAAGTTAGCTCCTTTATTTGATAACAATGCATCAAAAACCGCAACCATGGTTCCGGCAGACGGCGCTCAAGCGCAAACTGACGACATTCATTCACGAGAAGCCGGTCTTGTTGCATGCTAAAGCGTTTGACCAAAAAACGCCCGAGCGTTTAAGCAAAAGTCGCGCTATCATGCAGTCGAACGCGGTAAACACCTTTAGCATTTGCGCCGCACAGACCAGAGAGGAACCACTCATGAAGATCGGTATCGGTAACGACCACGCCGCCGTCGAGCTCAAGAACATCATTTCCGAGCACCTGAAGGAGCGCGGCTGCGAGGTCGTGAACTTTGGCACCGACACCTCCGAGAGCTTTGACTACCCCATCGCCGGCTACAAGGTGGGTAAGGCCGTTGCCAACGGCGACGTCGACCTGGGCATCCTCATCTGTGGCACCGGTGTCGGGATCAGCCTGGCTGCCAACAAGGTCGAGGGCGTACGCGCCGTTGTGTGCTCCGAGCCCTTCAGCGCCAAGCTCTCCCGCATGCACAACAATACCAACGTGCTCGCCTTTGGCGCCCGCGTCGTGGGCTCCGAGCTCGCCAAGATGATTGTCGACGAGTGGCTCGACGCCGAGTTTGAGGGCGGTCGTCACGAGCGTCGCGTTAACCTCCTCAACGAGATCGATCACACGCGCGGCCTTAAGATCGTCGACGAAGCCTAAACTATTCAGTGCCACAAGCTAGCAGCAGGGGCCCGCTCGGAACACCTGTCCGAGCGGGCCCCTGCCTAGATTTTGGAATAAAAGGGCACCGCGGATGGAATTCCGCGGCGCCCAAGCCACACGCTAACAGCTTTAAGGAGTCAAAGCTGGTTTAGCCAAAGAAGCGCTTGATCTCGATCTCGGCGTTCTCCAGGCAGTCGGAGCCGTGGATCACGTTGGCGTTGACATCGACAGCGAAGTCGCCGCGAATGGTGCCGGGGGCAGCGTCAAGCGGGTTGGTGGCGCCCATGAGGGTGCGCATCTTGGAGACAGCGGAGAGACCGGAAACGACCATCTTGACGACCGGACCGCTCGTCATAAAGTCGCAGAGACCGCCAAAGAAGGGCTTGTCGGCCAGATGGGCGTAGTGCTCCTCGACGGTAGCGCGCTCGAGCGTGGTCATCTCCATGCGCTCGATGACAAGGCCGCTGCGCTCAATGCGAGCAACGATCTCGCCGATCTTACGGTCGCGCACGGCGTCGGGCTTAATCATGATGAAGGTCTTCTCGATAGCCATAAGGTAGCCTTTCAAGTAGGTTCGCGCGTGCCCAAGTCCCATTCCGGCACCCGCCTGGACTGCATCGTAACAGAGTTTTAGCTGCAGTTAAACAAAAAGCTGTTTATTGAAACGTTGCAATTTATTGAAGCGTTCCATATGTGTCACTTCTGTTTCGAAGCTCGATTAGAGTACCATCCGACTGCCCATCAACCGCATCGAGCAGAGCAGACGGTCGGTTGCCGCCCGCGAACGTACCCCCTTCACAACCTGCCCAAAGGTCCTACAGAACTTCTCGACAAGCCCCTCCCCCATAGCAACAAAATACGGACGCCCACATCAGCAGACGCCCGTAAAGCAAAATACGATTCCTCAATAAATGGCAAAAACGGCTTCAGCCAAACCCTTACTTTATCCCGTGGCCCATCTCGACGACCTTGGTCAGCGATCCAAACACGCCCTCGTCGGCCACGAGCTGTGCCTCGGCACGTTGCAGCTGCACGGCAACGGCGGCAGAGGCGGTACCGCCCTCGGTCGTGCGTGCAGCGACAATTGAGGGGATGTCGAGCGCCTCGGTAATATCGCGTTCAAAGAGCGGACTTGCCTCCTGGAACACCTCAAACGGCAGGTCCTCAAGATTGCAGCTACGCTTCTCGCACATCAGGACCAGATGGCCCACCACGGCATGTGCCTCGCGGAACGGCAGACCACGCTTAGCCAGGTAATCGGCAACATCGGTGGCGGCAAGGTGCCCCACGCCGCACTCGCGCGCCATGGCATCCTCGTTGACGGTCCAAGTCGAAATCATACCGGCCATAACCGACAGGCACTGCATGAGCGTATGGGCGGTATCGAGCGCGCCCTCCTTGTCCTCCTGCAAATCCTTGTTATAAGCAAGCGGCAGCCCCTTCATGGTCACGAGCAGCTGCACCAGGTTGCCATACACACGGCCGCTCTTGCCGCGGATAAGCTCGGCAAAGTCGGGATTCTTCTTCTGCGGCATGATAGACGAGCCGGTGGAGTAGGAGTCTGAAAGCGTGATAAAGCCAAATTCGGAGCTCGACCACAGCACGATCTCCTCGGAAAGGCGCGACAGGTGCATGGCCATGACGGATCCGGCGTAATGCAGATCGAGCAGGAAATCGCGGTCGGAAACCGCATCGAGCGAGTTGGGAATCACGCCCGCAAAGCCAAGTTCGGCAGCCGTCATCTGGCGATCGAGCGGATAGCTCGTACCGGCAAGCGCGGCAGCGCCCAGCGGGCAGTTGTCGGCGGCATCAAAGGCGGCCTTCAGGCGCGTAAAGTCGCGCGCGAACATCCAGGAATACGCCAGCAGATGATGCGACAGCAGCACGGGCTGAGCGTGCTGCATGTGCGTGTAGCCCGGCAAAATCACCTTGTCGTACTTCTTAGCCGCATCCACCAGCACACGGCGCAGCTCTAGATTTGCCTCCATGAGCTCCTTGGCCAGCGCCTTGACGCCCAAGCGTGTGTCGGTCGCCACCTGGTCGTTGCGCGAACGTCCGGTATGCAAGCGCTTGCCAGCCTCGCCGATGCGACGCGTCAGCTCGCTCTCGATGGACATATGAATGTCCTCGTCGTTGATGTCGAAGGTGAAGTTGCCGGCATCGATATCCTGTTCGATTCCGGTCAGACCCTCGGCAATCGCCTGCTCGTCCTCGGCACTGATGATGCCCTGGGCCGCCAGCATTTTGGCATGCGCCTTAGAGCCGGCGATATCCTGTTTATAGAGATGTTTGTCGACCGGCAGCGACGCGCCAAACTCCTGCGTGACCTCGGCCACGCCCGCCTCAAAACGACCACCCCAAAGAGCCATGGAACCGTCCCCTTTCTCCAAATACCAAAACAAGCGCCCAAAGCAATGCGCCATATCGCTAAAGCGATTTTTCAACCGCTAGTTTTACACATTCCCCACCGTGTGCGGAGCCATGTAGCTAATTTGCAAAGAAGTGACGCGCCATGCACTTGGCGCCCAACGTCTCCCTCCGAATGTTGCCCTGCGAACCATCGATCCAGGCCTTCAGGCTCATAGGGACGTCCTCGACCCTTGCAGCATCGAACTCGGGCGCGAGGGCAAGTAAAGCATGCGCGATAGCATTGAACATAATGGATACTCCTCATATATATAGGCGCAGAGCCGCCAAATTGATAGAAGGAGCCCCGCCGGACAACCCCGGCGGGGCTCGGACTCAGCCACAGTCGCGGCATCATATATGCGGGCGGAACGTAGGGGCCACCGATGTTAAGAAGTGTCAGCAAGCATAACGAAAGGTAGGGACCCCGTGCGCCCGTTATGTATCACGCGGATGGGCCGCGCGGATACCAAGGGAAGGAGGCGCTAGGCCTGGGCGGCAGCAGAGCTGGGGCCCTGGACCTTTGCCCACGTCTTGAGTGACAGCGTATCGATCTCGATAAAGCCGGCGCTGGCCTTCTCGTCAAACGTAGTGTCGCGGTCGTAGGTAGCCAGACCGTAGTCATACAGGCTAAACGGGCTCTTGCGGCCGACGACATGGCAGTTGCCCTTAAAGAACTTCAGACGGACGGTGCCGGTCACGAACTTCTGGGTGTCGGCCATAAAGGCGTCGAGCGCGTTTTTGAGCGGGCTGTACCACTGGCCGTTGTACACGGCGGTGGCCCAATCCTGCTCGAGCTTGATCTTGGTCTTGAGCAGGTCGCCCTCGACGCAAATGTCCTCGAGCGCCTTGTGGGCGGTGATGAGCGTCAGGGCGCCGGGAACCTCGTAGCACTCGCGGCTCTTAAGGCCCACCAGGCGATCCTCGACCAGATCGAGACGGCCAAAGCCATTGTCGCCGGAGATCTTGTTGAGGGAGATGACAATCTCGGAGAGCTTCATCTTCTTGCCGTCGACGGCGACGGGCTTGCCGGCCTCAAACTCAATCTCGGTGTAGGTCGGGGTGTCCGGCGTGTCCTCGGGGTTCTTAGTCATAACCCAAGCGTCATCGAGCGGCTCGTTCCAGGGATCCTCCAGGTGGCCGCACTCAATGGCACGACCCCACAGGTTGTCGTCGATGGAGTAGGGGTTGTCGTTGGCACCCTCGGGAACCGGCACGTTGTGGGCGTGGGCATAGGCGACCTCGTCGGGACGGCACTTCAGGTCCCACTCGCGAACCGGGGCGATAACCTTGAGCTCGGGGTCGAGGGCCTTTACGGCGGCCTCAAAACGGACCTGGTCGTTGCCCTTGCCGGTGCAGCCGTGGGCGACGTAGGTAGCGCCAAACTCGTGGGCGACCTCAACAAGCTTCTTGGCAAGCAGCGGGCGAGACAGGGCGGAGAGCAGCGGATACTTGTTCTCGTACATGGAGTTTGCTGCGATGGCCTTAGTCAGGAACTCATCAGAGAACTCGTCGCGCAGGTCGAGCACCTGGCAATCGAGAACGCCCAGGTCGAGCGCCTTCTGCTTCTTGGCATCCAGTCCGGTCTCTTCCTGGCCCACGTTGCCGCAGACACAAACGACATCGAGATTCTTCTCGTCCTGGAGCCATTTGACACATACGGATGTATCAAGACCACCGGAATATGCGAGAACGACTTTTTCCTTGCTCATGGCTGTTTCCTTTCGCCCTTGGTAGCTAGTTAGAACATCGGTCAGTTGCAAGTCACCTTGAGGTCAAAAACTGTGCAATATCAGGTTAAATAGCAAAAATCAGCACATACATGCCCTAGAAACATGCAGCAATGTCGTGCTAAAACCCAACGACCTCAAAATGACTCTGTTGAGGCAATTCGCCCCATGCGGACAGAGACGATTGTTATCGTCGTCGGGAAATTGCGCGCTGGCGTCGGATGGCATTGTCTGCAGTGGTGATGATCTTTACGAACTGCATCTGCCTCTCCTTTCACGTATCGCCGGGCGCAATTCAAATATCGTAAACGGTACCTTTTACTCGGTAAGCGGTTGTTTTTCCGTCTCCGTTTTCGATGGTCGCTATAT
>URPB01000108.1:0-6206 GCA_900549575.1 uncultured Collinsella sp. | reverse complement strand
AAGAGACAGCGTGCCGGTCGTTGAGAGCGAGCGCGACGGTCACGTGATCCGCGCACGCGTGGGCTCGGTCGAGCATCCTATGGTGCCCGAGCACTACATCGAGTGGATTGCCCTTGAGGCCGAGGGCCGTCTGGAGGTCCATTACCTCCAGCCCGGCATGAAGCCCGCGACGTTTTTTGCCGGCGGTTCCAAGACCGGTACCGTCTATGCCTATTGCAACCTGCACGGGCTGTGGTCCGCGACGTTCTAGGAGCGCGCCCCCGCTCGGGGTATCATAGCTAGCATATGCACATGCAAGCGCCGACTGCGTCATGCGGCCGGCGCTTTTACTACGACAACGATGGTTTACGACGGAAAGGGCTGAGCCATGAAGCTCGCACTTGCACAGATCGATATGCGCCTGGGTGATATTGAGGGTATCTGCGGTCGCATCGAGGACCAGGCGCGCCTGGCCCATGAGCGCGGTGCGCGCGTACTGTGCGTCCCGGCTCCGCTCTTTATGGGAGCCCTGCCCGGCGGCCTGGTGGGCGCTGCCGACTTTGAGCACGACATACTTGCCGGCTTGACCGGCGTCGCCGAGCGTATCCAAGAGCTCGATATGATCTGCATCGTGCCCGCGGCAGTTTCGTTTGAGGGCCAGCCCCTGCTCGACTACATGATGCTCAAGGACGGCCATGTGGTGCCGGCCCGTTCGAGCATTGCCCTGCAGCGCGGTGGGAACGGCGATGCCCGTTGGGCGCCGCCGGTGTTTGACGTGGACGGCGTGCGTATCGCCGTGATCTTCGACTTGGACCGCGAGCTCGAGATGCTGCCGACCGGTGTCGACCTCATCGCCTATTTCCAGTTCAACGCGTTTGATATGACCGACCGCGAGACCGCTGCGATCGCCGCCGTGCGCAGCGGAGCCTACCGCAAGATCGCATCTAAGCGCAGCGTATGGTTTGCCTGCATGGCGCCGGTCGGTGCCTATGACGAGTCGGTGTATACCGGCGGGTCGTTTGTGCTCGACGATTGCGGGCGCGTGGTGGCCCAAGCGCCGTGCTTTGAGGAGAGCCTGCTGGTTCAGGAGATTCAGCGCGGCGTAATGCTCGATGCCTTGGAGGACCACGAGCTGCCCGAGTTTCGTTCCGAGGAGTGGTTGTGGCAGGCGCTGGTGCTCGCTGTGCGCGATAACGCCCGAGCCCATGGTACGTCGCGCGCCGTGGTGGCGCTTGAGGGCGACTTGCCGTCGTCCCTGCTGGCGGCGCTTGCCGTCGACGCTCTGGGTCCGCGCAATGTGGTCGGCCTGGTGCTGGGACGCAACCGCATCTTTACGCCGGCGCAGGAGGAGGTCGAGGCTGCTCGCTGTGCCGCCGTTCGCGCCATTGCCGAGCGCCTGCATATTCGCACGGTTGAGCGCGATGCGCCGGATGCCGCGCGTGTGCTCGACCGCGATGTGTCGGCGGGCGACGCCGAGCGCCTGCGCTCTCGCACGTTGGGCCTCATGCTGGAGGATACGGCGCTCGAGCTGGGTGCGATGGCGTTGAGCCCGCTGTCCAAAACTGAGTACGCGCTGGCGGCGCCCGCGTTTTGCGGTGGCTACCAGGGCGATTATGCGCCCTTTGGCGACGTGTACCTGTCGACGCTCGAGTTTGTGGCGCGCGTACGCAACCGTACGTCCGCCGTGGTGCCGCAGGAGCTCGTGACGCTCAACGCGGTGGAGGATTGCATGGAGCGCGTGCTGGCACAGGCGCTTTCGACGCTCGACGGTCCGGTCGACATGCTCGACCGCGCGGCGCAGCTGCTCGGTGGGCTCGAGCCGGGCGAGGTCGATGGCACGCTCGAGGCGCACGTGGACCGTAACCGACCCTTTGACGACATCCCCATGGCCGCTGGCAAGCCCGAGGCTTGCTCGCTGCTGCTGATGCTTGTGCGTCAGGGCGAGGCCGCCCGCCGCATGCTGCCGACGGCGCCGATCGTCTCGGCCCGTTCGTTTGTCGAGCGCGCCTGGCCGTACATGCTCGCGTGGTCCGACCTGGGGCTGAGCGGCAAGGAACGCATGACGGTCGATGCGCTGGCGCGCGCCGAGGTGAACCGCTTTGCCGACGAGGATACAAGCGAGCGCATGCGTGGCGAGATGATGGGCATACTGGGTGACCTGTTGGGTATTTCGCCCGAGCAGATGGAGGAGCTGCGCTCCGAGGACGGCCAGCGTCGCTTGCATGAGGGCATGAAGAAGTTTGAGGGCGAGGTCCAGGACGCCATCGAAAAGATGATGGGCGGCCAGGGTGGCCCGCAGGGTGGGCCCCAGGGCACGCCGATGCCGCAACCGCCGATGGATCCGAGACAGTTCCCGTTCTTTAGCCAAAACTAACTATGGGATGGGATTCGCTCCCAACCCCGATACTTCAACTAAGCACCTCGGCCCTGTTGTGTTATTCTAGAACAGACGTTCGTGAATAGTGCGCGGGGCCTTGCCTTGTGCTTGGCAAAAGACGAGGGGAGGCTGGCTTGGTTATCTTGGGTATCGACCCCGGTTTGGCCCATACGGGTTGGGGGATTATCGAGGAGCGGCGCGGCGAGGTTCGCTGCCGTGCCTACGGTTGTATTGAGACCAGTGCCGGAAGCCCGCTCGCGGTGCGCCTGTCTCATATCGCTCGCGACCTCAAAGGCGCCGTGGAGCGTTATCGACCCGATACCGCTGCTATCGAGAGCATTTACTTTGGCGCCAACGTTCGCTCGGCCATTCCTACGGCGCATGCCCGCGGTGCTGCACTCGTGGCGCTTTCGGAATGCGCGCTCGAGATTGGCGAGTACACGCCTATGCAAATCAAGCAGGCTGTTGTGGGTACCGGCGCCGCGGACAAACGGCAGGTCGCGTATATGGTTCGTACGCTCACGCAGCTCGATCACGACCCGCATCCCGACCATGCCGCCGATGCCCTGGCCTGCGCCATCTGCCACGTTAACCTTAGCCGCACCCGGGCGCTTACCGGTGGCGAGTTCTATCAACAGAGAGGAACCGGATACTGATGATCTCCCAGCTCCATGGAACGCTTGTCGAGGCCACGATGAGCTCGGCCGTTGTCGATGTATCGGGCGTGGGCTTTGAGCTCGGCATCTCGGGCAGCACTGCCGCCACGCTGCCTACACCCGGCGGCGAGGTGCGCCTCTATACCCGTATGCAGGTGCGCGAGGACGCCATGACGCTCTTTGGCTTTGCCTCTAAAGACGAGCGCACGATGTTTGACCGGCTCGTGTCCGTGTCGGGCGTTGGCCCGCGCCTGGCACTTGCCGTGCTCTCCACCTATACCGTGGGACAGCTGTATTCCCTGGTAATGGCCGAGGATGACAAAGGCATGGCCAAGGTTCCCGGTGTGGGCAAAAAGACTGCGCAGCGTCTGATCCTGGAGCTCAAGAGCACCTTTGCCAAGGACAAGGGCTTTGTGCCGGTCGATGTGATTCCCGGCCAGGTTGAGATGCCTGTTCCTGCCGCCGCGCCTTCGGCGATCGATGACGCCCGTGCGGCGCTCCTTTCCATGGGCTTTAGCCCGCAGGAGACCGATGTTGCCCTGAGCGGGTATGATGGGCAGAATATGCGTGTCGAGGATCTGCTCGGCGCGGCGCTTAAGCGACTCGGAATGGATGCGTGATGTGGGAAGCCGATGACTCTCAGGACCTGTGGGCGACGCCCGGCAACTCGCCGGCGGCATCCATGGCGCATGGCGAGCGCATGGTGGGCTCGGAGCTGACGCCCGAGGACCTCGATGTCGACCGCACCTTGCGCCCCCAGCGCTTGGACGACTACTGCGGTCAGGAGCACATCAAACAGAGCCTGCGCGTGCTCATCGAGGCGGCGCAGAGCCGCGGCGAGACGCTCGACCACGTGATCTTCTCGGGCCCTCCTGGTCTGGGCAAGACCACGCTGGCCACGGTTATCGCTAACGAGCTGGGCGCTCAGATCAAGACGACGAGCGGCCCCGCTATTGCGCGCACCGGCGACCTGGCTGCCATCCTGACTAACTTGCAGCCGGGTGACGTGCTGTTTATCGACGAGATCCACCGCCTCAACCGTTCGGTCGAGGAAGTTCTGTATCCCGCGATGGAGGACTTTGCCCTCGATATCGTAATCGGCAAGGGTCCGGCTGCGCGCTCGATTCGCCTGGATATCCCCAAGTTCACGCTGGTGGCGGCAACGACTCGCTCGGGCATGCTCACGGGTCCGCTACGCGACCGTTTTGGCATCTCGTATCGCCTGGATTACTACACCGTTGAGGAACTCGCCCAGATTGTGACACGCTCAGCGACCATTCTGGGCGTGACGATCGACCATCCCAGCGCACTCGAGATCGGCTCGCGTTCGCGCGGCACGCCGCGTCTTGCCAACCGTCTGCTCAAACGTGTGCGCGACTATGCGCAGGTGCGTGGCAACGGGCCTATTGAGCTTGATATTTGCCGCCAGGCGCTCGAGTTCTTTGAGATCGATGAACTTGGCCTGGACTGGATGGACATTCGTATCTTGGAGACGCTTGCCAAGACGTTCTCCGGCCGCGCCGTGGGCCTGACGACCCTTGCCAGCGCGGTGGGCGAGGACCCGGGTACGCTTGAGGATGTCTACGAGCCCTATCTGCTGCAATGCGGCTTGATGATTCGCACACCGCAGGGTCGCCAGGCAACCCTGCGCACATTCGAGCATTTAGGAATTGAGCCGGCCCTGTAGGAATGGGCTTGTTTTAGCGCATCTGTAGGCTATCGCTGGGCATCGGGTAAACATATCGCCGTTCGTCGGTTACGGGCGTTTTACTATTGCGCGCCCGTGCTATGCTGGATTGGTCTTTTTCTCATCCGGTAACGAAAGGACCGCCCATGCCTACTGACATCGAAATCGCACGTTCTGTTACGCCGCTGCCTATTACCGAGGTGGCCAAGAACGCCGGCGTCGACGTTAAGCATCTGATTCCGTACGGCTTTGACAAGGCAAAGGTCGACTATTCCCTGCTCAACGAGCCAACTGATCACCAGGCCAAGCTTGTCCTCGTGACCGCTATCAATCCCACGCCCGCAGGCGAGGGCAAGACCACCACGACCATCGGTCTGGCCGACGGTCTGCGTCGTCGCGGCGTCAAGAGCGCCGTGGCCCTGCGCGAGCCTTCGCTCGGTCCCGTGTTTGGCGTGAAGGGCGGTGCCGCCGGTGGCGGTTGGGCCCAGGTCATCCCCATGGAGGACATCAACCTGCACTTCACCGGTGACTTCCATGCCATCGGTGCCGCCAATAACCTGCTGGCAGCCATGCTCGACAACCATATTCAGCAGGGCAACCAGCTCGGCATCGACGTTAAGCGCATCACCTGGAAGCGCGTTGTCGACATGAACGACCGTCAGCTGCGCCATGTTATCGACGGCATTGGCGGCAAGGCCCAGGGAGTGCCGCGCGAGGACGGCTTCGATATCACCGTTGCCTCCGAGGTCATGGCGATCATGTGCCTGTCCACGAGCATCAACGATCTTAAGGAGCGCCTGGGCGAGATCGTCGTCGGCTATAGCTATGCCGGCGAGCCCGTCCGCGCCCGTGACCTTAAGGCTCAGGGTGCCATGGCTGCCCTGCTCAAGGACGCGCTCAAACCCAACCTGGTTCAGACACTCGAGGGCACGCCCGCGTTTGTCCACGGCGGTCCTTTCGCCAATATTGCCCACGGCTGCAACTCCATCATGGCCACCCGCATGGCCATGCGCTTTGGCGACGTCGCGATTACCGAGGCCGGTTTCGGCGCCGACCTGGGTGCCGAGAAGTTCCTCGACATCAAGTGCCGCATGACGGGCGTTCGCCCCAGCGCTGTCGTGGTCGTCGCCACTGCCCGCGCGCTTAAGTACAACGGCGGTGTT
Organism: uncultured Collinsella sp.; assembly: GCA_900549575.1. Classification (GTDB taxonomy): domain Bacteria; phylum Actinomycetota; class Coriobacteriia; order Coriobacteriales; family Coriobacteriaceae; genus Collinsella. The sequence continues at coordinate 344 of URPB01000108.1, read as the reverse complement.
GCCAAGGCCGACCTCAACGAGGAGAACCTCGAGGCCCTCAAGGCCGGCATGCCCAACCTGCTGCGCCACGTTGACAACATTCAGAATGTCTACGGTCTGCCCTGCGTGGTCGCCATCAACCGCTTCCCGACGGACACCGAGGCCGAGCTCGAGCTCATCGAGTCCGAGTGCCAGAAGCTCGGTGTCAACGTTAAGCTGTCCGAGGTTTGGGCTAAGGGTGGCGAGGGCGCGCTCGACCTGGCCGATGAGGTCATGCGCCTGATCGAGCAGCCGAGCGAGCTCAAGTTTGCCTACGAGGACGGTGCCGATGTGGCCGACGCCCTCGAGGCCGTTGCCACCAAGAT
>URPB01000107.1:0-6331 GCA_900549575.1 uncultured Collinsella sp. | reverse complement strand
CCCACAACGGGAAGAAGCGCGTAAATCCACGCATGGTGCTCGCGATAGTCGGTCGCGATATTCAACGAGGCCAAAAACGCCCAAGCGGCAACGCCCATGGCGAGCGAGACGATGACGACGAGTACGAGCAACTTGGCACTCGCGAGTAGGTTGCGGGCGTTGCGGCGCGTGTCGGCAGCCAAGAGATGCTCGGAGCGGGTAAGTTGATGCCTGCCTGCCGTGATGACGTCGTTCAGGGAGAAAAAACCGCCGTCGTCGAGCGGCTGGGGATGGTCTTGCGCCTCGTTTGCGCTTTCGGGTTTGTCGTTATGAGTCATACGTTCCTCTTTTAGGTTGCAACGCAAGCATTATAAAACGCGGTAAACGCGACGAGCCGGTGGGTTGGTTTCGATTCTGTTTCGTGGCTTGCGGCCGACAGGTGTATTTGCGGGTACAGGCCAAGTCGCGGTCGTGCGTCTGGGGATTATACTGAGACAAGCATAAAGAATCGGCGCCCCTGTTGTGCGCCGTGGCATTAAGAGGTGCATATGGCAGAGAAACTCATTCCGCTGGAGGACGCGCAGTCGATTGTTCTGTCGCACGTTGCTCCGACCGATTTCGTCGAGATTCCCGTGTGGCAGGTCACCGGTCTTCCCTTGGCCGAGGACGCGGTGGCCGACATCGACATCTCGCCGTTTGCCAACAGTGCTATGGACGGATATGCCGTGCGCTCGGCGGACTTGGCGCAGGCGTCTGGCGAGGCGCCGGTGACGCTCGACGTTATCGGACACGAGGCTGCGGGACATGTGTTTGAGGGCGTAATCGGCGCGGGCGAGACGGTCCGCATCATGACGGGCGCGCCGGTACCCGAAGGTGCCGATGCCGTGGTGAAATACGAGATCGTCGATGTGCTCGACGGTGACGGCAACGAGGGCTCGCGTGTGAGGTTCTCGGCGCCGGCCACGGTGGGGGAGAACGTTCGCTCTGCCGCCGAGGAGGCCCATGCCGGCGACGTCGTGATGCGCGCCGGTGAGGTTGTGGCTCCGGCCGGCGCCGGCCTGCTGGCAAGCGCCGGTTACGCGAGCGTGAAGGTCCATGCCGCTCCGCGCGTGGGCATTATCTCGCTGGGCACGGAGCTGGTCGCGCCGGGTGAGCTGCCGGCGCGCGGGCAGATTCGCGACTCCAACTCGTCGGCGTTGATGGCCGAGGCGCTCGATGCCGGCGCCGAGCCCGTGTTCTACGGCATTGCGCCCGACGATGAGCAGGCGATTGACGAGCTGGTTCATCGTGCCGTGCAGGAGTGCGACTTTGTCATTACGAGCGGCGGCGCCTCTTCGGGCGATTACGATTTCGTGACGGCGCTCGTCCGGCGCGAGGGCGAGGTGCTGTTTGACCGCATCTCGATGCGTCCGGGCAAGGCCATAACGTTTGGTCTGCTTGGGGACAAGCCATATTTGGGGCTTTCGGGCAATCCCGCGGCGGCGTATGTGGGCTTTGAGATGCTCGCCCGCCCGGCTATTCGCAAGATGCGCGGCTTTGCCGAGGGCGTGCGTCCCGTGCAGCAGGCGACGCTCACACACGGCGTGAAGAAGCGCCAGGACCGACGCTTCTTCGATCGCGCCACGGTTTTGCGCGACCCCGAGACCGGTGAGTTGTTGGTGACCGAGGCTAAGACGCAGAACTCGGCGCTGCTCGGCACGATGCAGCGGGCCAACTGCCTGCTGCGTATTGACGAAGGGCCGTGCGAGCTCAAGGCGGGGGATGTCGTGGACGTTGTGCGCGTCGACCTGCCCGAGGGAACGGTGCTATAGGAGGAACGCTATGGAGTTGAAGATATCGATCGTGACGTGCTCGGATACGCGCGACCTTGTCCAGGACGAGGCGGGCGCTGCCCTCGAGGAGCTCATCGTGGCGCAGGGCTGGACGGTCGCCTCGCATGTGGTCGTGCGCGACGACGCCAGCGAGATCGGTGATGCCATTGTGGAAGCCGCCGATGAGTGCCACGCCAATGTCGTGCTCACCTGCGGCGGCACGGGGCTTTCGATGCGCGATGTGACGCCCGAGGCGACGCGTGCCGTCTGCGACCGCGATGTGCCGGGTATTGCCGAGGCAATCCGTGCATACTCCATGACCAAGACGCGTCGCGCTATGCTCTCGCGCGCCGTGTGCATGCAGCGTGGGTATACGCTTGTCATCAACTTTCCGGGATCTACGAAAGCGGCCCGCGAAAGCTGGGAGGCTGTGAGCGACCAGCTGGAGCATGCGACCCAAATGACGGCGGGCGGCGGGCACGCCAAATAAGCGCGCTACCTGCGGCGGAGCGACCTTACGGGCTGCTCCGCCTTTTTTATGCAGCGACAGTGCGGCCATCTCGGGGTTATCGGTAAAAGAAACTTATTGGACGAGAAATCATTATCACAAACATTATTCGCGTAGAAGTATAATCTAATAACAGAATAAAGCCTGCGGCGGGGTGCCCGGGCATAGCGTTCGGAAGGGTTGAACATGTTCGATATGGTTTCTCGCCGCGGATTCGTCTCGCTTTCTGCTGTCGCCGCTGCCGGCCTTGGTCTTGCCGGCTGCTCGGGCAGCAAGACGTCCGAGCCGGCCGGATCCGATGCCGGTTCTGCTAAGGCATCTTCCAAGAAAGCTGTCGAGCTGCAGGTCTTTGCCGCCAACTCGCTCGAGAAGGCTCTGCCCGAGGTTCAGGAGCTTTACACCGAGCAGACCGGCACCACGTTTGCCGACACGCAGTTTAAGGCGTCTGGCGACCTTGTCGAGCAAATGCGCGCCGGTGCTGCCGTCGACGTGCTTATCACGGCCTCCAAGGGCACCATGGACGACGCCGAGGCCGCTGAGCTCGTCGACACCGACATGCGTGAGGACATGTTCGTCAACGACCTCGTGATTATTCGCGCCGAGGGCTCCGACACCAAGGTCGAGGCCATCGCCGACGTCGCGAATCTGGACGGCAAGATCGCCATCGGCGACGCCAAGACCGTTCCCGCCGGCAAGTACGCCAACCAGGCCCTGGCCTCCGTGGGCCTCTACACCGGCACCGAGGGCGACGACGGCGAGTATGCTCCCGAGATCGCCGACAAGGTGGCTTTGGCCGACAAGGTCGGCACTGCTGCCGCCTACGTCTCTACGGGCGACTGCGTGGCTGGCTTTGTCTATAGCTCCGACATCTTCCGCTACGACGGTATCGAGGAGGCCTTCGTGTGTCCCGAGGACTCGCACAAGCCCATCGTGTATCCCGGCGCTGTCGCCGATAGCTCCGAACACGCCGACGAGGCTAAGGCGTTTATCGACTTCTGCCTGACCAACAAGAAGGCTCAGAAGATTTGGGCTAAGTATGGCTTTGAGCTTTCCGAGTAGTGCGGCTTGGCGCGATAATTCCATCGTTTTGTGTTTCACTCCGTCCTTGTATTCGCTTGGAGCTTTTCGTGCTTAATAGATTCCGCATGCTTGTCGCCTGTGCTTTGACCTTCGCGCTTTGCTGGGTGCCGGGATTTGCGTTTGCTGGGGACGCTGAGGACGGGGCCCAGGTTGCTGCGATCGCTCATGGGCTTTCCTATGGGATCGAGGGTTTTGAGCGGTTGGCCAAGGGGACCGCTCGTGCCATGGAGGGCCAGCCTGAGGGCTACCGGTTTCCCGTTAACGAGGACGTGGACCTTGTAGTGGCGCCTGCTGCCGATCGCGTTGTGGTGTGGATATCGCCCAAGGCGGTCGAGAAGTTTGGTTTGGATCCGCAGGACAACGAGTGCGTATCGGGTCTCAAAGCCCTCGTCTGTGAACTCGACAGCGCAAACTGCATGGGAGGTGCGCAGCTGGGGGACGTGGATCTTCCCTGGTATGTTACGGCGGAAACAACGTTTGATGCCGGCGGGTATACCTATGGCTTTGACGAGCGCGGTGCGGATGGGGACCGCTATGTGGTGATTGCATCAGTTTCGGGTGATGCCAAGGGCGGCGCGCGTTGGCTTGATAGTGCTCAAATGGTTGAAGCATCGTCTGTCGTGTTGCGGGATGAGCAGGCCCCCTTGACCTCTCTGGCCTCCTTTTTGGGCGGCATCGACTACCGTCCGTTTTGGGTGTCTATCAAAACGAGCGGCCTTGCCCTCGTTATTGCCTTTGCACTGGGCCTGTTTGCCGCATGGAAGACCATGGGTACTACGAGCCGTATCAAGGGCCTGCTGGACTCGGTCTTTACCGTCCCCATGGTGCTGCCGCCTACGGTCTGCGGCTTTCTGCTGCTTATGCTATTTGGCCGCTCGACCGGGGTGGGCCAGTGGCTGATCGCGCACGGCGTCTCGATCGTCTTTACGTGGCCCGCGGCGGTGATATCTGCCGTGGTGGTGTCGTTTCCCCTGGTCTACCGTACGGCGCTCGGTGCCTTCGAGAGCCTCGACACGCAGATGCTCGACGCCGCGCGAACCTTGGGATGGCCCGAACGTCGCATCTTCACCAAGCTTATGATGCCGCTTGGTTGGCCCTCGATTGCCGCCGGCACGGTGCTCGCCTTCGCGCGTGCCATGGGCGAGTTTGGCTGCACCCTGTTCTTTGCGGGCAACTATGCCGGCATTACCCAGACCATCCCCATCGCCATCTACTTTGAGTGGATGGGCGGCAACACGTCGGTGGCTCTCTTTTGGGTTGTCGTCGTGATCGCCTTTAGCTTCTTGGTCATCCTGTTTATCAACATGTACACGGCGCACTCGCAAAAGTATCGCGAGCGGGGCCTTTCCCGCGCGGAGCGCAAGCAGGCCAAAGATTTCGCCGGACAGGGCGATTCGCTCGACCCAGTCGGCGGCGATGCGCTGCGCATCGATCGCGAGGCGTTGGCCGAGCTTATGCGCGATGACACGGTCGCAAAGGGAGGTCGATAGGCCATGTCGCTCGTTCTGGATATAAAAAAGCACTATCCCGGGTTTATGCTCGACATGCAGCTTGAGGCCGGCGAGGAGCGCGTGGCGTTGCTCGGTGCCTCGGGTTGCGGCAAGAGCTGCACACTTCGCTGCATTGCCGGTGTGGAGACGCCCGACGAGGGCAAGATCGTCGTCAACGGCGTGACCTTTTTTGACTCGGCGGCGGGCATCAACCTGTCGCCACAGGCGCGCAAATGCGCCCTGCTGTTCCAAAACTATCAGCTGTTTCCTAACATGACGGTGGCCGATAACGTATGCGCCGGTGTAAAGGATGCGGGCGACGCCGCCGCACGCAAAAAGCTCGCCGAGCGCTATCTGAGCATTTTCGGTCTAGCCGATTTTGCCGACCGCTACCCCGCGCGCCTTTCGGGCGGGCAGCAGCAACGCGTGGCGCTTGCCCGTATGGTGGCGGCGCATCCGGGCATCTTTATGTTCGACGAGCCCATGAGCGCGCTCGATTCCTATCTTAAGAGCGCACTCGAGCAGAACATGCTCGACCTGTTCGACGTCTGTAACCGCACCGTGCTCTACGTGAGCCATGACATCGACGAGGCGTGCCGCCTGTGCCAGCGCATCTGCGTGATGCACGACGGGCATGTTGAGGAGATCGGCTCTGTCGAGGACGTGGTCCGCCGTCCGCAGACGCTGGCGGCACTGCGCCTGACGGGCTGCAAGAACACAAGCCGGGCGCGCAAGATCGGCGACGAAGAAGTTGGGGCTCTCGACTGGGGCATGACCTTTAATGTGGGTCGCGAGGTTCCCGACGATGTTGCCTACTTGGGTATTCGTGCGAGCTACTTCCATGTGGACAACCGTGCCGAGCGGGGCCGCAACAGCTACGACCTGCACGTGGCGCGCGTGAGCGATTCGCGTTTTGAACGCCTGGTGCTGTTGGATGTGCCGCGCGTCGATGCGCCCACGCGTCTGCAGTGGAAGGTCAACAAAGTGGGCATGCCTGTTGACGAGCTGCCGCAAGCAGGCGAGACGCTTCGCATGCATTTTGATGCCAGCAGGATCCATTTGGTTTGTCGATAGCGCCGGGTAATGCCGTCGGGGCATATAAGCCTCGGCGGCTTTGTTTTTGCCGTTCGCCGAATGAGGAATGACAAACTCTTATCAATTAAGATAATTATTTATTAAGCGATGGCACACGACGCTGTCGTACGAATGTCAACGGTGTTCGCATGGTCGGCGACCGTTGATATAGTTGACCTCAACTGGTAAAGGAGGGTGCGCACATGCCGCAGATGACATATATTCGCCGCGTTGCCGCGCGCGCCCTGTATATGGCTCGGAGTCGCATATGAGCAGGTATGTTCACGGCTCCGGGAGAGACGACGCACAACTAAATAATCGACCGCAAAGCAGGTTCCCTAAAATTCCGGGTTTGAGCACGGCCGGGCAATCGCCGTCCGTCGTGCATC
>URPB01000106.1:0-6408 GCA_900549575.1 uncultured Collinsella sp. | reverse complement strand
CTGTCGCACACGACTTGCCCGAGCTCGGCGTCATGCTCCCCTACACCCCGCTTCAGCATCTGTTGCTTGCCGCAGCAGAAGCCCGCGGTGTGCACGCACTCGTCATGACCAGCGGAAACCTGAGCGAAGAGCCCATCGAGACCGATGACGACCTTGCCTGGGAGCGCCTCGTTGCCGCCGGCATTGCTGATGCGCTACTCGGCAACGACCGCGCGATCCTCTCGCGCTACGACGACTCCGTGGTGCGCGTGGTCAACGGCGCCATTATGCCCGTGCGCCGTGCCCGCGGATATGCACCCCAGCCGCTGCCGTTGCCGGCGCTCGACGGCGCTCCGTCCTGCGTGCTCGCCTGCGGGCCACAACAAAAGGCCACGATTGCGCTCACGCGCGAAGGGACGAACGGCGAGGCAACCTGTTTTGTGTCGCAGCATATCGGCGATGTTGAAAACGGCGGGACCTTCGATGCCTGGAACGCCGCGCGCACGCGCTTGGAAGATCTCTTTGACTTGGCGCCCGCCGCCTTGGCCTGCGATTTACACCCCAGCTATCTATCGGACCAGTGGGCGCGCGAGCAGGCGCGAAAATGCAATCTGCCGCTCGTCGAAGTGCAGCACCATCATGCGCATATCGCGAGCGTAATGGCCGAGGCCATCGCCGCGGGCCAGCTTACAACCGACACGCGTGTCCTTGGCATCGCCTTCGACGGCACCGGCGCCGGCACCGATGGGACCATTTGGGGCGGCGAGTTTCTTGTTGCCAGCCTTGACGGCTTTGAGCGCACCGCGCATTTGCTCACCTGGGCGCTCCCCGGCGGGGCGGCCTCCGTACGCGACGCTCGACGCAACGCCTTTGCCCTGCTCAGCGAACTCGGCCTACTCGAGCACCCAGGCGCCGCTCAGCTTTTGGACAGCCTCGACGAGCAAACGCGTAGCGTGACAGCCACCATGATCGAGCGCGGCATCAACAGCCCGCGTACCAGCAGCATGGGACGTCTCTTTGATGCCGCGGCAGCAATTCTGGGCATCTGCGACAAGGCAACCTACGAGGGCGAACCCGCCATAGAACTCGAAGCCGCCGCCTGGCGCGCGTTCAGCAGTGAAAGTGCCTGCCCCACCGGCAATATGGTCAGCTTTTCCGTAACCGAATCATCCCGTCCGGACGACTGCCATGTTCTGAACTCCAGACCGCTTTTTGAGGCGCTTTTGGAGGGAATCAGGACCGGCGTGCCCGCCGGCAAGCTCGCGCTCGACTTCCACGTCACCATCGCGCGCTCCTCGGCACGAATCGCACGCGAAATCTGCGCCCGTGAAGGCCTCGACACCGTCGCGCTCTCGGGCGGCGTGTTCATGAACCGACTTTTGCTTCAGCTCCTCACCCGCGAGCTCAAAAGCATGGGTCTCACTGTCTTGATTCCCCGCTCCGTGCCCGTCAACGACGGCTGTATCGCCTACGGTCAGGCCGTCATCGCTCGCGCTCGCCTCGCGCAGACAGCATCGCGATAGGCTGTTTTGCCAGCCTGCGCGCCGCCGTCTCACAGGTGTAACGCGTTTGCTCGTGACTCCTGCGAGCGCTACCATCAACTGATGGGTAATTAGGCGCCTATCCAGCGCAAAACGTATAAAAGGGGAACATTATGTGCCTTGCCGTTCCCGGTAAAGTGGTCAAACGCGACGACGACCTTAAGGCGACCGTCGACATGATGGGCATCGAGCGCCCCGTTTCGCTGCGCCTCGTGCCGACGGCACAGGTAGGCGACTATATTCTCGTGCACGCCGGCTTTGGCATTCAGATTGTCGACGAGCAGGAGGCGCAGGAGACGCTCGACCTGGTCAACACCATGACCGAACTGGTCGAAGAAGACCAGCTGGCCACCAACCCGGCCGAGGCTTACTAGTGGCGGCCGGACAGCCGGCTCGCTCCGGTATCGACTTCTCGGCATTCCGCGATCCCAAGCTGGCTCGCGAGCTCATCGAGCGCATCCGTGAACTCGTCGGCGACCGCACCATCAACCTTATGGAAGTCTGCGGCACGCACACCGTGAGCATCGGTCGCTATGGCTTTCGCTCCATTATGCCTGCCGGGCTCAAACTGCTGAGCGGTCCGGGTTGCCCCGTCTGTGTTACCGCCAACCGCGATATCGACCATGCAATCGCGCTCGCCAAGATGGACGGCGCCATCATCACCACCTTTGGCGACATGATGCGCGTGCCCGGGTCGTCTACCTCGCTCGCCGCGCAAAAGGCGGCGGGGCGCGATATTCGCATTGTGTACTCCCCGCTCGATGCACTCGATATCGCCGAACACAACCCCGATCGCCCGGTCATCTTTATGGGCGTCGGCTTTGAGACCACGACGCCCACCATCGCCGCCGCCATTTTGGAGGCCGATGCACGCGGACTCCAGAACTTCTCGGTCTATTGCGCCCACAAGACCACGCCGCCGGCGCTGCGCGCCATCGCCAACGATCCCGAGACCACTATCGACGGCTTTATCCTTCCGGGACACGTCGCCACCATCACGGGCTTAGCCCCCTTTGACTTTTTGGTCGATGAGTTCGAGACCCCAGGCGTAGTCACCGGATTTGAGCCGGTCGATATTCTGCAGGGCATCTGCATGCTGGTCCAGATGGTTGTTGAGGGGCAGCCCGCAATCGACAACGCCTACCGCCGTGGCGTCAACGCAGACGGCAACCCCGTGGCGCGCCAGCTGGTCGAGCAGGTGTTTGAGCCATGCGACACCACGTGGCGCGGGCTGGGGCCGATTGCCAACTCGGGCCTTTCCATCCGCCCCGAGTTCTCGCGCTTTGATGCCCGCACTCGCTTTGACGTGCCCGTTGAGACGACGGTCGAGCCGCGTGGGTGCCGCTGCGGCGACGTGCTGCGCGGGGCCATTACGCCGAGCGACTGCCCTCTGTTCGGCCGCGCTTGTACACCCGAGCATCCCATCGGCCCCTGCATGGTGAGTTCCGAGGGCAGCTGTGCAGCATATTTCCGCTACCGAGGCTAATGGGTTCCGCCGCTCTAACGAACGGCGGGCCGGTCGACGCTGCGCGCCATTCAGGCGAGCGATTTGCCTTTCAATCGTCGGCTGCGGGCAAAAGCCCAGCAGCCTCCTCTTTCAAGGCAACTCACTTCGCCTGAATGGCGCTCGCTGACTTTTACTTAACATCGATTCTGCCACACTCAGCTATTGCCGACCCCCCACGATTGGAGTTTTCGATATGTCCCGTACTGCCACCGATAGCACTGTCCTGTTGGGCCACGGCTCTGGCGGCCAGATGATGAAACGCATCATCGATGAGGTCTTTTTGGATGCCTTTGGGTCGCCCGAACTGCTCGAGGGCAACGATGCCGGCGTCGCTGCGCTGCCCGCGAGCGGGCGCATCGCCATGTCGACCGACAGCTTTGTAGTCTCGCCGCAGTTCTTCCCCGGCGGCAATATCGGCCGACTCGCCGTGTGCGGAACCGTCAACGACGTCGCGACCTCGGGCGCTAACGTGCGCTACCTCTCATGCGGCTTTATCCTCGAAGAGGGCTATCCCATGGACAAGCTGCGCCAGATTGTGCAGACCATGGCCGAAACGGCACATGAGGCAGGCGTGAAGATTATCACCGGCGACACCAAGGTGGTCGAGCGTGGCGGTGCCGACGGCGTCTACATCAATACCGCTGGCGTAGGCGAGGTGCCCGCAGGCGTGACGCTCAGCGGTGCCAACTGCCGGCCCGGCGACGTCATCCTGGTGTCGGGCACACTCGGCGACCACGGCATCGCCATCATGAGCCAACGCGAGGGCTTGGCGTTTTCGAGCGCCATCGAAAGCGATGCCGCGCCGCTCAACCACCTGATTGCCGATGTGCTTGCCGCAGCACCCGACACACGCTGCTTCCGCGACCCCACGCGCGGTGGCCTGGCCTCGACGCTTAACGAGTTTGCCCAGGCCAGCGGTGTTGCCATGGAGATCGACGAGGATGCCGTGCCCGTGCGCCCCGACGTGCAGGCCGCCTGCGAGATGCTCGGCTACGACGTTCTGCAGGTGGCAAACGAGGGCAAGATGGTTGCCGTGGTGCCGGCCGAGCGGGCCGATGCCGTGCTGGCCGCCATGCGCGCCGCGCGCTACGGCGAGAATGCCGCCATTATCGGTCGCGTGCTGCCGCTTGCCGAGGACGCCCGCCCCGCCGTGCGCGTACGTACCGGTTGGGGCTCGACCCGCATCCTCGACATGCTCGTAGGAGAGCAGCTGCCGAGAATTTGCTAACGACAGAGATGGTCGGGCAGCGCGGCCCGATACACGGCAGTCAAAGTTGTTCAGATTTCAAACATGCCCGACACGCCAGCCCGTTATCATGGGTGCGTCCTATAACCCAAACGGCAGGAGCACCCATGGCAGCAGCTTTTTCCCATGTGATCTTTGACCTGGACGGAACCATCCTCAACACGCTCGAGGACCTGGCGGCCGCCGGCAACCATACCTGCGAGGCGCACGGCTGGCCCACGTTTGCCGTTGACGAGTACCGCTACAAGGTGGGAAACGGCATGCTCAAGCTGGTTGAGCGCTTTATGCCCGCCGAGTACGCAGGCGACGGCCGCATGTTTGAGCAGACGCTTGCCGAGTTTAGGGCTTACTACGGCGAGCACAAGGAAGACCACACCGCTCCCTATGCCGGCACGATCGAGATGCTCGACCGCTTGCGCGCCGCGGGCGTTCAGCTTGCCGTGCTCACTAACAAGGACCACGTCTCGGCGGCTCCGCTTATCGAGAAGTATTTTGGTTCCGGGCGCTTTGCGCTGGTACAAGGCCGTGTTGATGCGTTTCCGCCCAAGCCCGAAGCACCCGTCACGCTGCATGTGATGGAGGAGCTAGGCGCCGATCCGGCAACCACGCTCTATGTGGGCGATTCCAATGTCGATATCCTGACCGGTCACAACGCCGGCCTTAAGAGTGCGGGCGTCAGCTGGGGCTTCCGCGGCCGCGCAGAGCTGGAGTCCGCCGGCGCCGACTACGTGGTGGACACCCAGGACGAGCTAGCGGCGCTGATTCTGGGCGAGTAACGAGCGACACTGCTTAACGCAGCTGCGACAATTCTTCCGCGCGGAAAGCGCATCCCGTTTTGGAGCTCCGGAATGGGATGCGCTTTCCGTTTGAGACGCATCAGGGAAACCGCATCCCGTTTCAGAGTAATATTCCGGGTCGCACTTTCCGTAACCCACCCCATCCGGAAAATGCGACCCACTATTCGGGCAAAAACCGGGTCGCGGTTTCCCAAGCACTCGATGCAACGCTGGCACAAGGAGTGTCCCCAACTGCCGGCAGAGACGATATGAGCAGGACATAAAAACATTGAGAGCCCCTGCTGCATGAAAGACCGCGGATTAGGCCGACAATGGTGAGTGTCTAATTCAGCCGCGGCGGCCACGCCGCATTCATGGAAGGGGCTCCCATGCTCGATACTACCACCTTCGTCGGACTCGACGTCCACGCCCGCTCGATAAAGGCAGTCTCCCTCGACGTCATGACCGGGGAGGTGCGCTGCGCGACCTTCGGCTACGACGCCGGGGCCGTCGCGGAGTGGGTGCGGTCCGTGGACCCAAAGGCCAGGTGCGTGTACGAGTCCGGGGTCACGGGGTTCGACCTGCAGAAGAGGCTCTCCGGCCTCGGGGTCGACTGCGTGGTCGGCGCCGTCTCGAAGATGATCAAGCCCAGCGCGGACAGGCGCAGGAAGAACGACCGCAACGACGCCGAGTTCCTCGCCCGCATGCTGTCGGTCGGCAACGTGGTCGAGGTGTGGGTCCCCGACGACGAGTGCGAGGCCGCCCGCGACCTGACCAGGGCGCTCGAGGACGCGAGGGACGACCTCTCGCGCTCGAAGCAGCGGCTCTCCAAGTTCCTGCTCAGGCACGGGCTCGTCTTCGACGAGAGGACGCCCACCGGCCGCAGGAAGGGCAACTGGACCCGGGCGCACTGGTCCTGGATCGAGTCGATTAGGTTCGCGGAGGGGGCCGACAACGACGTGCTCGCCTACTACGTCGACGCGGTCAGGCGGGCGGCGGAGGAGAAGGCGAGGCTCGAGGGGCTCGTCGAGGCCGAGGCCCGCAAGCCCAGGTGGCGGAAGAGGGTCGACTCCCTGCGCTGCCTCAAGGGCGTCGACACCGCTTCCGCCGCCGACCTCGTGTTCGAGGCCGGCGAGTTCTCCAGGTTCAGGAACGCCCGCTCGTTCGCCGCGTGGGTCGGCCTGACGCCCTCCGAGCACTCCAGCGGGGAGAGCGACCGCAGGGGCGCGATCACCAAGGCCGGCAACAAGCACCTGAGGAAGACGCTGGTCGAGGCCGCGTGGCACTACCTGACGTGCTCGGGGTGTTAGCGCTACTGTAAAAACAACCATTTTGACCAACGCTCAACAACCAATCATG
>URPB01000105.1:0-6475 GCA_900549575.1 uncultured Collinsella sp. | reverse complement strand
TACGAGATTGCCTCTTGTCTCGTGGGCTCGGAGATGTGTATAAGAGACAGGAACTCATGGGCGTGACCCCGCCGATGTTCATCGAGACCACCATCGTCCAGACCGACCCGGGCTTTAAGGGCGACACCGTCCAGGGTTCCACCAAGCCGGCCACGATTGACACCGGCGCTGTCATCCAGGTCCCCATGTACCTCAACGAGGGCGAGGTCATCAAGGTTGACACCCGCGACGGCAAGTTCGTCTCCCGCGTCTAGCAACCAACTCTTCTAGGAGGACTCATGCCCCAGGAAATCAAGATTGACGGCATCGGCATTTCGCCCGATGTTCTGACCGCCATCGTCTCGCGCGCCGTGTCGGATGTCGAGGGCATCGCCTCCGTTGGCGTCAAGGACCTTGCCACCAACCTTGTCTCCATGATGCTCTCGTCCAAGGCCCCTGCTTCCGAGCCGGCGGTCGAGGCCGAGGTCGTCGGCGACAAGCTCGCACTCACCGTGCGTGTCGTGGTGTTCTTTGGCTATCCGTTCAAGAAACTCGCCGAGGCCGTTCGCGCCGCCGTGGTCGCCGCCATCGATGCCCAGGTGGGCGTTGAGGTTGAGCGTGTTGACGTTTGCATCGACGGCCTCGTTTTCCCCAAGGAGTAACCTTTGAGCCTTAAGGTTTATCGCGGGCGTACGCTTGCCCGCAGTCAGGCGCTGCAGCTGCTGTTCCAGGCCGAGGCCACGGACAGCCCGCTCGAGCGCGTCCTCGAGGGTGATTTCCTGATCTCGAAGGGTCCCCTCGACCCCTATGCGTTGGAGCTGTGCCGCGGTGCCTACGAGCATATCGACCGCATCGACTGCGCTCTGCGATCCGTTGCCAAGAACTGGGATCTTATGCGCATGCCCGGCGCCGACCGCAATCTGCTGCGTATCGCTGTTTACGAGATGCGTTTCCTCACCGACGAGGAGGTCTCGGACGCCATCGTGATCAACGAGGCCGTCGAGCTTGCCAAGGCCTATGGCACCGACCAGTCCGCGTCGTTCGTCAACGGCGTGCTGGGCAAGATCGCTCGCAGCGAGGAGCTGCCGGGCGAGGACCTATACCAGGAGCTGCTGGCCGAAGATCGCGCTCGCGAGGAGGCACAGGCTGCCGAGGCTGCCGCCAAGGTTGTGGTTGCCCAAGCTGAGGCTGGCGTGCTGGCCGAGGATGCGGACGCCGCCGAGGCTGACATCGACTCCGTCGAGGAGTAGCCATGCCAGAGGGTTCTGTCCGTAACTTTGATGAGATCTCGGACCGTCTGGATCAGATCATCGCTACCGTTCGCTCCAAGGATACCTCCTTGGAGCGTTCGCTCGATTTGTTTGACGAAGCGATTGAGCTGGGCTCCCGCGCGGTCGATATGGTCGACAAGTTTGAGTTGACGCCGCGTGAGGCCGACAAGCTCGAGCAAAAATACGATGAGGATGCGGCAAACGAATCCCAGGATAGCTAGGCTGCATCTCCGGATACGAATGGTTGATGGCATTCATGAAACGCGTGCGTCTTGATGACGAACTGATTTCACAGGGCATCTGCGCCGATCGCGCGGATGCCCTTCGCACTCTTATGGCCGGCTTGGTCTCGAGTGGCGGTGAGCGCTTGACTTCGCCGGGTCTTAAGGTGATGCCGGGGCTGCCGCTGCACGTGAAGGGGCGCATTCCCTATGTTGGCCGCGGCGGTCTTAAGCTCGAAGGCGCGCTTGATGCGTTTGGCATCAATCCGACGGGCCTTGCCTGTCTGGATGTGGGCTGCTCTACCGGGGGTTTTACCGATTGCCTGCTCAAGCGCGGAGCTGCGACCGTTGTCTCTGTGGACGTGGGTCGCGCCCAGTTCGATTGGTCGTTGCGTCAGGACGATCGCGTGACGCTGCATGAGCGCACAAACGTGACGCAGCTGCCTGAGCTTGGCTATGCCGGCGCCATCGACCTGGCTGTGTGTGATGTCTCGTTTACCAGCATCGCGAACATTATCGATGCGGTACTGGCGTGCCTGGCGCCTACGGGTGCATTCTGCACGCTCGTAAAGCCACAGTTTGAAGCTCCGGCGGCGCTGGTGGGCGAGGGCGGCATTGTGACCGATCCCGCTGTGCGCCGCGATACGCTCGTGGCGGCGGTTGAGCTCTTTGCTGCCAAGGGGCTGTTCCCGGTCGATGTGTGCGTGTCGCCCATTCATGGTGCCAAGGGCAACGTTGAGTTTTTCCTGTACGGCACGAGATTTGAATCTGGCGACCGCTCGCAAGACGTGCTGCAATCCCAGGTATCGGTTTTGAGCGAGAAAGCTGCAACGCTATGAAGGTCTTTCTGGTTCCCAATTACTACAAGCAAGAGGCGGTCGAGAGCGGCCTGATGCTCGAGCTTTGGCTGACGCGCCAGGGCTATGAGGTCGCATGGGCTGCCGACCAGCGATCGAAGATTCAAAGCACGCCTGATATCGACGGCTCTGATCTGGTCATTACGCTCGGCGGCGACGGTACGTTGCTGCGCGCTGCCCGCATCCTCAACCATCGCGAGATTCCTATCCTCGGTCTTTCCTATGGTCACCTGGGCTTTTTGACGGCTGCGAGTCCCGAGGAGCGCGACATTCTGCAGGTCGTGAGCGACGCCCTGTCCGGCGAGCTGCATGTGAGCCGTCGCGCTACCATCGCCGCGGATATCGTGTCCGTGCGCGAAGACGGTACGAAGGATGTCGTGCGCACCTTCGCCCTCAACGACATGGCGCTTACCCGCGGTCCGCTGTCCGATATGGTCGAGTTCGACATCACGGTGTCCGGCCATCATATCGACCGCCTACGCGGTGACGGTGTCGTCGTTTCGACGGCGACTGGTTCTACGGGTTACGCGCTCAGTGCCGGTGGCCCCATCGTGAGCCCCGACTATACGGGCATGGTCTGCGTACCCATTGCGCCGCACACCATTCAGGCCCGTGCCTTCTTGACTTCGCCGAGTGATGTCGTCGAAATCTTTATGTCTGATGACCGTCCGAGCGTTCCGGCGATCGCTATCGATGGACAGTTTATTACCTGTGATGGCACCGTTGAGAGCGTGGCGGTGCGTCGTGGGCCCGGTGATGTGCTGCTGCTGGATTACGGCCCCGAGAGCTTCTATAACTCGGTGAGCCGCGTATTCTACGGAGTCCGTCATGATCGATGAGCTGCAGGTTTCTAACATTGCACTCATTCGCGAGGCGACGCTGGTGCCGAGTGCCGGTCTGACTGTCCTGACCGGCGAGACCGGCGCCGGCAAGACCGCGCTGCTCTCGGCCCTCAAGCTTATTTTGGGTGAGCGCGCGGATTCGTCGACGGTGCGCGAGGGCGAGGCGCTGGCGAGCGTCGAGGCGCGGCTGTTTGACGGCCCGCACGACACGAAAGGCTTCACGGTCCAGCGCAGCCTTTCTGCCGAGGGCCGCAGCCGCGTGAAGATTGACGGCCGCATCGCCAGTGTGCGCGAGCTTTCGGAGCGCGTCGGTGTGATGATGGATCTGTGCGGCCAGCACGAGCACCAGCGCTTGCTCGATCCGGCGCATCACGTTGCGATGGTCGATGCATGGGCAGGGCGCCCGGCACTCGAGGCGCTGGATGCGTACCGCGCCTGCTTTAAAGCCTCGCGCGCTGCCGCCAAGGAGGTTCGACGTGTCGAAGAGGCCTCGCGTGCGCAGGGGAGCCGCGTCGAGGAGGCGCGCTTTGCCCTCGAGCGCATCGGCGAGGTCGACCCCAAGCCGGGTGAGTATGAGGAACTCGAGAAGCTGCTGCCGCGCTCCGAACATGCCGAGGTGCTGGTTGCCACGGCTAACGATGCCCATGCATCGCTTGCCTCTGAAGGTGGAGCGCTCGATGCCGTGAACAGCGCTGTGGCAGAGCTTTCCCGCATGGCTACCGTCGATCGTAAACTGGGCGACATTGCCGATGCGCTTTCGGATGCCTGTATCTCACTTGAGGATTGCGCGAACGAGCTTCGTGCCTATCGCGATGGCGTCGCCTTCGACCCGCGCGAGCTCGCTCGCATGCGTGAGCGGTATTCCGACCTCAAGGGCCTGTTGCGTCAGTGGGGTCCCACCATGGACGATGTTTTTGCCATGCGCGATCGCTCGCAAGAACTGCTGTCTCTGGTCGATGATGGCGATGAGCAGATCAAAAAGGCGCGCGAGGCACTCGGGAGCGCCGAGCGCGAGTTGTTTGCCGCCGCCAAGGCACTTAAGCGCGCCCGTAATACGGCGGCCCCTCGCTTCTGCCACGAGGTCTGCCGCCAGATGGCTCGCCTGGAGATGGGCAGCGCCGAGCTCGTCTGGGAGTCGCGCGATCTTCCCCGTGCTGAGTGGACGCCCGTTGGTCCTTCGAGCTACGAGCTGCTATACCGCAGCGGTGCCGGCTTGACGCCACGTCCCCTGCGCCGCATTGCGTCGGGCGGCGAGCTCAGCCGCGTCATGCTGGCAAGCAAGGTCGTCCTCGGTAACGCGGACGGTGTTGATACGCTGGTGTTTGATGAGGTCGATGCTGGTGTCGGTGGCTCCACGGCGCGTGCGCTCGCGGGCGTGCTGGCAGATCTTGCCGCCACACATCAGGTCATCGTCGTAACGCACCTGGCGCAGGTCGCCGTCATGGCCGACAAGCATTATGTTGTCAGCAAGGAACCGGGCGATGTTCCCCAGACGCATTTGGACGAGGTAACCGGCGAAGCGCGTACTGCCGAGATCGCCCGCATGTTGAGCGGCGATCAGTCCGAGGCAAGCTTGGCCCACGCAAAGCAGATGCTCGAAGAAGCTCGAGGTTAGGTCGTATCAGCGGTGTTGGTGGGACAAAATAGACTGAAATTTTTGTCCCACTACGCGTTTTACTCCACAACCTTATCCGGCTGGATGAGCTCCTCGTAGTAGCTGATATGCTCACGCGCGTCTTTAATCTCGGGCAGCAGGAAGTTGTAGATGACTTCGATGATCATCGTGGCGCTGATCTTGGAGAACGCGAAGTCACCCGTTGTCAGCAACGCTTCGTGATTGACGGTATTAAAGGTGTAGTCGGCGAGGCGCGCAAGTGGGGATTTGCTGTCACTGCTGATGACGACTACGGTTGCGCCGCAGTTGCGAGCCGCTTTTGCCATGCGATTCAGTCGGCGCGATTTGCCAGAGTTTGAGATTAGCACGATGACGTCACCCGGGCGTAACGTGAGCGCAAAGCCGATTGATGTCTCGCTAATGGTGCTCGCCATGCAGCGCAGGCCCAGCTGCGAAAACTTAAACGTCGCATCGAGCGCGACCGCGTTCGTATTGCCCACAGCCGCAAACTCAATAACCCCTGCATGCTTAAGGGCATGCACAACAGCCGCCAGCGTATCGTGGTCGATTCCGTCGATGGTCACATTAAGCTCGCTCACCTTGGCAGCCAGGATGTTCTTGAGGCTCTGCTCCATATTGTCGAGCGAGACCTCGTCGGTCAGGCCCTCGTTGCGCTGACTCTCCAAGTCGCGCGCCAACGAAAACTGAAAGCTGCGGAAGCTGCCAAAGCCCAGCTTGCGGCAAAAGCGCGAAACCGTCGCCTCGGACGTGGCAGCGGCGCGCGAGAGCTGGGCGGCCGTCAGGCGCGGCGCCTCGGACTGGTGCTCCAATATATAGTCGACAATGCGCTGCTCGGACTCGCTGTATCCCTGGTGGGTACTAATGAGGGAAAGTGCGCTCTTGCTACTATCGGTCATGGATGGCTCCTGGTTGGCATGAAAATCGGACTCGTTTTTCATGCCATAGTATACGGGCATTTTCAATTACAAGATACACCTTGCCGTTTCAAGTGTTGATGGTAAACTTTCACTTACCGTTTACGGTTATGAAAGAACCTTTCACCGGAGAATTGCACCTTGTCTCTTCTCACGCGGACGGTAGGTTGGTATCTTTCAAGTGTGGAAAAACGCGCATTGAAGCGCGTGTAGGGGAGCGCCTGCGGGCGCAATACTCAAGAAGGAGGGACACATGGCTAAGTTTGACATCATCGCCGCGACCGGTTGCCCTACCGGCATTGCGCACACCTTCATGGCGAAGGAGGCGCTGGAGAAGGCAGCTGCCGAGCGCGGTCTGACCATTAAGGTCGAGACCCATGGCCAGGTCGGTGTCGAGAACGAGCTCACGAAGGGTGAGATCGCCGGTGCCAAGGCCGTCGTTGTCGCAGCCGATAAGGATGTCCAGGCGGAGCGTTTCGCCGGTAAGCCCATGGTTTCCGTTGGTGTTTCCAAGGCCCTGTCCGTCGAGGCCGCCGGCAAGCTGATTGACCGCGCGCTCCGCGCCAAGGGCGACGACTCGGTTGCCGCCGCTGCCGATGTCGAGGACGAGGTCGAGGAGAAGGAGTCCGTCGGCCACATTATCTACAAGCACCTCATGAACGGCGTCAGCCACATGCTGGTCTTCGTCGTCGCCGGTGGTGTTCTGACCTGTCTCTTATACACATCTCCGAGCCCACGAGACAAGAGGCAATCTC
>URPB01000104.1:0-6815 GCA_900549575.1 uncultured Collinsella sp. | reverse complement strand
ACTATCCTCTTCGTCGGCAGCGTCAGATGTGTATAAGAGACAGGGTGGATGGAGGCGTCGTCGCCCTTGATGTCAAAGTGATATTCGAGGCCCTGCCCACGTGCGAGGTCAAAGGCCTGCTTGATGTTCTCGTCATCGGTGTCGAGGCCCAGAATGCCCGCGACGAGAGCGCGGTCGGTGCCGTGGCCGCGGTAGGTGTGGGCGAAGGAATTCCACAGGCCAAAGGTGACTTTGGTGATGCGGCCTTCCAGCAGGCTGGCGGCAACTTGTGCGCAGCGCAGGGCGCCAGCGGTGTGCGATGAGCTGGGGCCGACCATGACGGGGCCCAAGACCTCGAATGCCGAGGTCGTAGCTAGTGTTTGCGGCTTGCCTGCCATATGCGCTCCTGTTCTATCCCGTCGTTCCGAGGACTTTGGTATTTGATCGCCTGCTCTACAGTCCTGGCTCACACGGAGGCCACATTAAGTGGCCTCCGGCTCGTGCGGAACTCGCGATCGACCAAATACCAAAGCCCTCGGAACTTAGGATACATGGTAGGGGCACGCTTGCTGCAAAATTCATCAGCTGGGAACCTATTCTGTGTCCCATGTCGACTCATCTTCGCCACCGGTTAATATAAAAGAGGTACCGGTTGTTCCGGTACCTCTTTTTGGCGTGTTTCTATTTGGCTGTGGCTTTTCTCGTTAGCTTACAGGCCGCAGGCTGCTTTGAGTTCTTCGACTCGGCCGGTCTTTTCCCAGGTGAAGTCGGCGTCTTCGCGGCCGAAGTGACCGTAGGCTGCCGTCTTTTCGTAGATGGGGCGACGCAGGTCTAGGTCGCGGATGATTGCGCCCGGGCGCAGGTCGAAGGTTTTCTCAACGGCCTCAACGATCTTGTCCTCGGCAACATGCGCGGTACCGAAGGTGTCGACCATGATTGAGAGGGGCTTGGAAACGCCGATGGCGTAGGCAAGCTCGACTTCACAGCGGTCGGCCAGACCGGCGGCGACCACGTTCTTAGCGACCCAGCGCGCGGCATACGCGGCGGAACGGTCGACCTTGGTGCAGTCCTTGCCGCTAAAGGCGCCACCGCCGTGACGGCCGTAGCCGCCGTAGGTGTCGACGATGATCTTGCGGCCGGTGAGGCCCGTGTCGCCCATGGGGCCGCCCACGACAAAGCGACCGGTGGGGTTCACGTAGATCTCCGCGTTGTCCCACGGCATGTTCTCGGCGGCCATGACCGGGGTGATGACGTGCTCGATGAGGTCGGCCTTGATCTTGCCCATGTCCTCGATCTCGGCGGCGTGCTGCGTGGAGATGACGATGGTCGTGACCTCGACGGGCTTGCCTTCCTCGTAGCGCACGGTGACCTGGGTCTTGCCGTCGGGACGCAGATAGGCGAGGGTGCCGTCGTGACGCACGGCGGCCAGGCGCTCGGCCAGGCGGCTCGCCAGGTAGTGCGGCATGGGCATGAGGGTCTTGGTTTCGTTGGAGGCATAACCGAACATCATGCCCTGGTCGCCGGCGCCGATCAGGTCGATCGGGTCGGTGGTAGCGCCGGTCTGGGTCTCGAAGGACTCGTCAACGCCCTGGGCGATATCGGGCGACTGCTCGTGGATGAGGCTCATAACGCCGCAAGTGTCGCAGTCAAAACCGAACTTGGCACGGTTGTAGCCGATGCGGCGGATAACACCGCGGGCGATTTCCTGTACGTCGACGTAGGCCTGGGTGCGAATCTCGCCGGCGACGATGACAGTGCCGGTGGTCACGAGGGTCTCACAGGCGCAACGGACGTTCTCAACGTTGGCAGGCACGCCGTTGGGGGCGATGTAGCCCTGCTCCTGGAGCTCTATTTCTTTGGCGAGGATTGCGTCGAGGACGGCGTCGCTGATCTGATCAGCGATCTTATCGGGATGACCTTCGGTCACCGACTCTGACGTAAAAACAAAGGACCCGTGTTGGGGTGGAATGGAACGAAGTTCTTCTGACATGATTGTCCTTTCAAAAACGTGTCCCAGCGACCGTTACCATTCCGCCGGGCTCTCTATGCAAGGGCACATCATAGCGCGTAAATCAAACATTCACACCCTTTCCGCACCTACTCATTGGGGACAGACTTAATTACTCATTGGGGACAGACTTAAATGACCAGTCTTAAACCAAGAATGTCCCCAATGACTACAACGACTGGTCATTTAAGTCTGTCCCCAATGAGTAGTCCCCAATGACTGGGTCGGTGCCCTTTGTGCGGAGGTTGCTTTGATGCTTTATAATGGTGCGGTTAGACATCCATCCTGCAATCGAGGAGATTTCCATGGCATCAGACGTTCGCGTCCGCTTTGCACCCTCACCGACGGGCAAGCTGCACATCGGCGGCGCCCGCACCGCTATCTATAACTGGGCTTTCGCCCGTGCAAACGGCGGCACGTTCATCCTGCGCATTGACGACACCGACCCCACCCGCTCTACCGACGAGAACACGCAGATTATCCTGCGCGCCATGCGTTGGCTGGGCCTGGACTGGGACGAGGGTCCCGAGGTGGGCGGCGATTTTGGCCCCTACGCCCAGACCGAGCGCCTGGACCTGTACAAGCAGGCCGCCCAGAAGCTTTGGGACGAGGGCAAGGCCTATCCCTGCTTCTGCACCAAGGAGCAGCTCGACGCCGATCGCAAGGCCGCGCAGGAGCGCAAGGACCCCTTCCAGGGCTATCAGCGCCGTTGCCGCGACCTTGATCCCGAGGAGGCCCGCCGTCGCATCGAGGCCGGCGAGTCCTACGTCCTGCGCATCAAGGTGCCCGAGGACCGCGGCGACGTCGTCATCCACGACGCCGTTCACGGCGAGGTGACCTTCGACGCCAAGGAGCTCGACGACTTTGTCATCTTCCGCTCCGATGGCACGCCCACGTACAACTTTGCGACCGTCGTCGACGACGCCATGATGAAGATCACCCATGTCATCCGCGGCGACGACCACCTCTCCAACACCCCGCGTCAGGTCATGGTCTACGAGGCCCTCGGCGCGCCCGTGCCCACGTTCGCCCACATCTCCATGATTCTGGGCGCCGACGGCAAGAAGCTCTCCAAGCGCCACGGCGCCACCTCAGTGGAGGAGTACCGCGACGCCGGCTACCTGTCCGACGCTTTCGTCAACTATCTGGCGCTGCTCGGCTGGTCGCTTGACGGCGAGACCACGATCATTCCGCGCGATGTCCTGGCCAGCAAGTTCTCACTCGACCGCATCTCCAAGAACCCGGCGACCTTCGACCCCAAGAAGCTCGACTGGGTCAATGCCGAATACATCAACGGCATGTCCGATGCCCAGTTTGCCGACGAGATCATGGTCCCCGAGCTGCACGAGGCGGGTCTCATCGAGGGCAACGTCGAGTACGGCGAGGACTGGATTGACGCACTCGCTGCCATCGTCAAGCCGCGCACCAAGATGCCGGCCGACGTCGTGACCGTCGCCGCTCCCATCTTTGCTACGGCCGAGACGCTCGAGTATGACGAGAAATCCGTTAACAAGGGCCTGGCCAAGGAGGGTATGGGTTCAATTCTGGACGCCGCCAAGGCCGCGCTCGAGGGCGTGGACGAGTGGACAGCCGCGAACATCGACGCCGCGCTTGAGCCGCTTCCCGAGCAGATGGACCTCAAGAAGCGCGTGGTGTTCCAGGCCGTGCGCGTCGCCGTTTGTGGCAACATGGTGAGCCCTCCGCTGGGCGAGACCATGGCGCTCGTCGGCCGTGACGACTGTCTGGCGCGTATCGACCGCGCCCGCACGATGGCGCTGTAGTCGCTGCACAAACGTTTGTATCCGAGCCCCGTTCACCCCGAGCGGGGCTCTTGTTTCTGTACCGATGAGTGGGTTGCTGGGACATAATAATCAGTAGTGTTTGTCCCAGCTCTTTCAGGTCTGTTCGTTAGAGGTGGTGTATGGCTCAACAACTGTCGCTGTTTGGTTCACCGGAACCGGAGGAGTCTCCGGCGGCACCGGCATCCGCTGCTGCCTCGGCCAAGCCCGAGCCTGCACCTGAGCCCATTGCCGCCTACGCGAGCGTGGTTCTCGACATTCCTACCCGAGCGCTGTCCGAGCCATTCGCCTACTGCATTCCCCAGTCCCTTGCCAACGAGGCGCAGATCGGATCCACGGTCCTGGTTCACTTTGGTAACCGTGCCGCCGCGGGCTATGTCGTCGACATTGCGCCTGAGCTGGGCGACCTGCAGGGTAACAACGCCCTCGACCCCGCGCGCATTAAAGCCGTCGAGGCTATCCTCAGCAAACCGCTCTTTACCGCCGAGGCTGCACGCATTGCGCGCTGGATGAGCCGCGAGTATGTCGCGACGCTTTCCGAGTGCCTGCGCCTGTTTTTGCCACCGGGCGGCAGCCCGCGTGTGGTCAAGGGCGACGACGGCGTGTGGACGGTTGAACGTCCAGCCGTCAAACCCATCCAAAACCGCTGGGTGATGCTTACGCCCGAAGGCTTTGACTACGCGCCACCCAAGACCGCGGTCCGCCAGCGCCAACTCATCGAGGCGCTCCAGTGTGGTCCTGTCACGACGCGCGACCTCAACCTTCTCTATAACAGTATGTCGGCGACCATCAAGTCGCTCGAAAAACGCGGCGTCGTGGTGGTGGAAGAGCGCCGCGTCTGGCGTGGCTGCAGCGAGCAGACCACGCTGTCCTCGGCAAGCGGCAAGGCGCCGGTCTCCCTTACCAACGGCCAGCAACAGGCACTCGCGCAGATTGAGCGCGCCCGTCTGGACGCTCATGGCGACGTGGTGCTGGTCGACGGCGTCACCGGCTCCGGCAAAACCGAGGTTTACCTCTCCGCCATCGAGCGAGTGCTCGCAGCCGGTCGCTCTGCCTGCGTGCTGGTGCCCGAGATCTCACTGACGGCCCAGACCGTCGGCCGCTTCCGCTCGCGCTTTGGTGAGACGGTCGCGGTTTTCCACTCGCGTCTTTCGGCTGGCGAGCGCCTGGACCAGTGGGACATGGTTGCCAGTGGCGCCGCGCGTGTGGTCGTGGGAGCTCGTTCGGCGCTTTTTTGCCCGCTCAGCGACCTTGGTCTCATCATCATCGACGAGGAGCACGAGACTAGTTACAAGCAGGGCTCCAGTCCGCGCTACCATGCGCGCGAGGTGGCAGCCGAGATGGCGCGCCGCTATCGCTGCCCGCTCGTGCTGGGGTCGGCCACGCCTTCTGCCGAGGCCCTCGACCGCTGCCGCCGCGGCATGTATAACGGTGCCACCTGGACGCGTGTCGAGATGCCCGAGCGCCCCGGACACGCCGTGCTGCCTACGGTCCGCATTGCCGACCTGCGTCGCGAGTTCGCACACGGCAGCCGCTCCATGTTCTCAAAACCGCTGATGGAAGGCCTGGAGCGTGTGGTCGAGCGCCGCGAAAAGGCCGTGCTGCTGCACAACCGCCGCGGTTTTGCGCCGTTTTTGATGTGCCGCGAGTGCGGCTGCGTTCCCACCTGCAACCACTGCTCCACCGCGCTTACGTATCACGAGCGCACGCACACGCTGCAGTGTCACACATGCGGTTCGTCTTGGCGCGTGCAGCCGTATCCCGCGCCCACGAGCCGTTGCCCCAAATGTGGCAGTCGCTACCTGGCAAAAATGGGGCTGGGCACTCAGCAGATCGAGGACGCGCTGCACCAGATGCTGCCCGAGGACGTCGCCATTATTCGCATGGATGCCGATTCCACGCGCGGCAAGGATGCGCACAAAAAGTTGCTCGAGCAGTTCGATGCCGCCGATTGCGCGGTGCTGCTGGGCACCCAGATGATTGCCAAGGGCCTCGACTTTCCCGAGGTCACGCTTGTGGGCGTGGTCAATGCAGACTTTGCGTTAAAGCTGCCCGATTTTAGAGCAGGGGAGCGCGCCTACGATTTACTGGAGCAGGTCGCCGGCCGTGCCGGTCGCGGCGATCGTCCCGGTGAGGTGATCATCCAGACCTACCTGCCCGAGGATCCGGTCATTCGCGCCGTCGCTAAGCACGACCGTTCGATCTTTACCGACTACGACCTGGACCAGCGCCGCGACGCCCTGTATCCACCGTTCGTGCGTCTGGTCAACATTTTGGTGTGGTCGGCGAACCGAGACGACGCGCAAGACTACATCGGCCGCATCGCCAAGCTCCTCAAGCGTCGCTGGCATGCCGCCGCGCCCGATTTTTTGCGGGCAGGGAGTGCCGCGCCGCAGGTGCTGGGCCCGGCTTCGTGTGTAATCGAGAGAGCCAAGGACCGTTACCGCTTCCATCTGCTTGTGAAGTCGCCCGTGGGGTACCATGTCTCTGATGATATCGACGCCTGCCTCAAAGAGGTGGGCTCCGTGCGCGGCGTGAGCGTGAGCGTTGACGTCGACGCCTATGATTTGATGTAACAACCTGAAAGGATGGCCATGGAAGCCAACGGAATCGTACTGTCGCCCGACCCTCGTTTGCGCCAGGAGTGCGCCGTCATCGAGGAGATCAACCCGGCGATCGAGGCGCTTGCCGAGAAGATGAAGAAGATGATGTTCGAGAACGGCGGCTGCGGCCTGGCTGCTCCGCAGATCGGCGAGCTCATCCAGCTCGTCACCATCGACTGCGACTACACCGACAAGAACGACTATGACCCGTACGTGCTCATCAACCCCGTGATCGTGGAGCAGAGCGACCATCTGGTGCCGTTTAGCGAGGGCTGCCTGTCCATCCCTGGCATTAGCTGCGAGATCGAGCGTCCCGACCATGTCGTCGTCGAGGCGTACGACTTGGACGCAAACCTGATTCGCTACGAGGCTACGGGCGACCTGCTGTCTCTTATACACATCTGACGCTGCCGACGAAGAGGATAG
>URPB01000103.1:0-6873 GCA_900549575.1 uncultured Collinsella sp. | reverse complement strand
ACTTAATGTGGCCTTCGTCTTGCGCAGGACTGTAGAGCAGGGAACTTCGTGCCCCGACGCCCGGGAGGACGTTTCATTTAGAAAGATGGACCGACCGCCGTTAGCGATGGGAGCTACTCCCCCAGCACGGCCTTTTTGGCGGCTGCAGCCATGTTGTCCAGATCTTCCTTGGTGGGGTGATCCTTTGCGGCGACCCAGTTATCGAGCAGCAACTTAGCGCGGGCGTTGTCGGGATCTTGCTCGAGCATGGCCTCGTAGCGCTGTTTGACCGCAGGACCCATCTTGCCCTGGCACATTGCCCAGCCCACCAGCTCGGCATCATCGGCCAAATTGGAGGTCACACGATCGATAATCTGCTGGTAATAGCTCTGATCGGCACCAAAACCGCAGGTACCAAACAGAAAGACGCGCTTGCCGTGCAAGGCGGAGAGCAACGCCGCGACCGAAGGCGTGCATGCGCCCTTGTCGCACCAAAAGCCAACGAGCACCGTATCGGCAGCACAGGCACCCTGCGCCTCGCGCGCAACTTGATCTGCATCCGCATCGTCGCTCAGCGCAGCAGCGTGAATAAACTCGACGCCTGCAGCCTGCAGGGCACGCTTGATTGCGCCCGAAACCATCCTTGTATTACCGCTCTTGCTGTTGACCACCAAAGAGCATGTCATAGTCACGTTGCTCGTTTCCCCCAAAACTAAAGCCACTAATGCAATTTATTAGATGAATATCTTAGTACTAACGTGACAGATGTAAACCACCTTCTGCCGATTGGCGACATGGGCGACACCGATGGGGGCAAAACGTCCGCAGCGCAAGCCCCCCCAAATACTTAAAACGTGGGACGAACAAAACCGATTCATTTGCCCCACGTCTTGCTTACTGGGCGAATTGGCTGCGGTAGAGCTCGGCGTAAAAGCCGCCCGCCGCGAGTAGTTCATCGTGCGTGCCGCGCTCGATAATCTCGCCATCGCGCATTACCAGGATGTAATCGGCATTGCGAATCGTCGACAGGCGGTGTGCCACGACAAAGCTCGTGCGGCCAGCCATGAGCTCGTCGAATGCCGCCTGCACCTGCAGCTCGGTACGCGTATCGATGCTCGACGTTGCCTCGTCCAGCAGCAGAATCGCCGGATCGGTAAGCATGACGCGCGCGATGCACAGCAGCTGTTTTTGACCCTGGCTAAACGTGCCACCGTCCTCGCCGATCACCGTATCGTAGCCGTCTGGCAGCTGCACGATAAACTTATGCGCATGAGCGCGCTTGGCGGCCTCGACGATCTGCTCGCGCGTGGCATCGGAGCAACCGTAGGCAATGTTTTCGGCCACCGTGCCCTCGAACAGCCAGGTGTCCTGCAGCACCATGCCAAAGGCGCGGCGCAGACTCGCCCGTGTGTAGTCACGCGAGGAGCGACCATCGACCGCGATGCGCCCAGCATCGATATCGTAAAAGCGCAGCAGCAGGTTGATGAGCGTCGTCTTGCCGCAGCCCGTGGGGCCGACGAGGGCAAAGCGCATACCGGGCTTGGCATCGATGCAGATATCCTGCAGCAGTTTGCGGTCGGGCACATAGCTAAAGTCCACGTGTTCAAACGAAACCTCGCCCTGCGGGACGGCAAGCTCTACAGCGTCCGACGCGTCGGGTTCCTGCTCGCGCGCATCGAGCAGCGCGAACATGCGGCGCGCCGAGGCGTATGCGGTCTGGATCTGCGTGATGACGTTGGTGACCTCGTTGAACGGCTTGGTGTACTGGTTGGCGTAGGACAGGAAAATCTGCACGCCGCCCACCGTGAGTGCCGCGGGCACACCCGTGATCACGCCCGCGCAGCCGATCACGGCTACCACGGCGTAGATGATGTTATTGATAAAGCGCGTGCCGGGGTTGGAAAGCGAACCCATAAACTGCGCGCGCTCACCTGCCGTATAGAGCTCGGCATTGAGGACATCGAAGCGCTGTTGAGCGTACGGGCCGTAGGCAAACGCATCAACCAGCTTCTGCTCGCCCACATACTCCTCGATATGGCCACCGAGCTGGCCTTGAATGCGCTGCTGTGCCGTAAAGCTTTTGTTGGAAAGCTTGGCGATGGCGCCGGCTGCAAAAACGGAAAGCGGCGTGACGAGCACCACCACGAGCGTCATGGTCAGATTAATGGAGAGCATAAACGCAAGCGTGCCAACGATGGTGATAACGCCGGT
Source organism: uncultured Collinsella sp. (assembly GCA_900549575.1). Lineage (GTDB taxonomy): Bacteria > Actinomycetota > Coriobacteriia > Coriobacteriales > Coriobacteriaceae > Collinsella. The sequence goes on along the minus strand of URPB01000103.1, from coordinate 4,683 downwards.
GAACAGCTGGGTGAAGCCCTGCAGCAGACCGTCGCCCACCTGGTCGACGTCGTTGACCACGCGGCTCATGAGATCGCCGTGGGCATGGCCGTCGATAAAGCTGAGCGGCATGCGGCCGAGCTTGTCGCTCGCCTCCACGCGCATGTCGCGCACCGTCTCGTAGGACAGACGGTTGACGCAGTAGCCCTGCAGCCACTGGAAGGCCGCCGCGCCCACCACGACAATCGCGAGCTTGGTAACGAGCGGCAGCAGCGACCCGAAGTCCACCTGCCCGGCGGCAACGATGAGGTCGATGCCCTCGCCGATGAGGATGGGCGTATAGAGCTGCAAGATCACCGAGATGGCAGCGCTCACAAACGATGCCGTAAATGAAATGCGATGCGGACGGACGTAGCCCAGCAGGCGGCGAGTCACCGCGCCCACGGGGTAGTGCTCGGGGTCGCCGGGCTGACGCGGGCCGTCACCCAAGTCGTTGAGGTTATCGTTGCCGGACACGTTGGCCGTCATCGTGGCGACCGAACCGGAAGAAGTATACGGATTCATTTAGCAGCCCTCCTTTGCGCAGACGGATGCCGGGGCAGCCGGGGCAGACGCGGGACTTGGGACGGACGCGGGCGTCGCGCTCCCCTGCTGACCCTCGAGCTCCTCGCGACGAAGCTGCGACTGGCAAATCTCGCGATAGAGTTGGCAGCTTGCGTACAGCTCGTCGTGCGCACCCAGGCCCGCGACCGAGCCGTGGTCGAGCACACAGATCATGTCGGCATCGCGCACGGTCGAGACGCGCTGGCTCACGATCACCGTGGTCAGCGGCAGCCCACCCCCGGCGGCACCGCGCACGCTGCGCTCGCGGATGGCGTGGCGCAGCGCCGCGTCGGTCTTAAAGTCGAGCGCCGAGGCGGAGTCATCCATGATCAATATCTGAGGTGAACCCACCAAGGCACGCGCAATGGTCAGGCGCTGGCGCTGACCGCCGCTGAAGTTCTTGCCGCCCGCCTCGACCGGGGCGTCGAGCCCCTGCGGCTTGTTGCGCACGAACTCGCTCGCCTGCGCTATATCGAGCGCCGCCCACAGTTCCTCATCGGTTGCCGACTCGTCGCGCCAGGTCAGGTTGCTGCGGATTGTGCCGCTCACGAGCGACGCGCGTTGCGGAACGGTCGCGACCACATGGCGCAGCTGATCGAGCGGCCAGGCGCGCACGTCGGTACCCATTATGCTCACGCTGCCGACGCCCGTGTCGTACAGGCGCGGGATGAGCGAGACGAGCGTCGACTTACCGCTGCCCGTGCCGCCGATAATGCCGAGCGTTTTGCCCAGCGGCAGCTCCAGGGTCACGTCATCGACGGCGTTGGCGGCGCCCGCGCCAAAAGAGAAGCTCGCATGGCTCAAGCTCAGCGCGGGAACCGGAACAGCGTTGCCCATCGCGCCCGGCTCGGGCAGTGCAACCGGCTGGTTGCCCTCGTCGGTAATGCTCGGCTCGCAATTGAGCACCTCGTTAAGACGCGACGCACTGGCGCTCGCCTTGGTAAAGACCACGACCAGGTTGGCGACATACACGATGGAGGTCAGGGTCTGCGTCATGTAGTTGACGAACGCCATGACCTGGCCCTGCGTGAGCTCGCCCACGTTGACCTGGATGCCGCCCACCCACAGGATGGCGCACACGCCCAGGTTCATCACCAAAAACGTGACGGGGTTGAGAATCGACGAGAGCTTGCCCACCGCGATTGCGACACGCGCCTGGTCATCGGCCGCCTGGGCAAAACGCTCACGCTCGTGGTCCTCGCGCACAAACGCCCGGACCACGCGGGCACCCGAAAGTCCCTCGCGGCAGATAAGCGCGATGCGATCGAGCTTTGCCTGCAGCTGCTTGTAGTACGGGATGCAGCGCGCCATAACAAACCAAAACACCAGGCCGATGGCGGGCGTGCAAATCAAGAAGATCATGCCGAGCTTAAGGTCGATGGCAAGGGCCGCGACCATGGAGCCCACCGCCAGGAAAGGCCAGCGGATGAGCATGCGCACGCCCAGCGCCACGGCGAGCTGCACCTGGTTGACGTCGTTGGTAATGCGCGTGATGAGCGACGGCGTGCCAAAGCGATCGAGTTCAGCATAGCTCAGCTTGTTGATGTGCTGGTAGAGTGCGCCGCGAATGTCAGTACCCATGCCCTGCGAGGTGAGCGCCGCCATCTTTTGGCAGACGAGCGTAAACGAGATGCCAATCACGGCCATAGCGGCGAGCACCATGCCGTAGCGGACGACGGCGTTGACATCGTGTGCGCCAATACCCCTATCGATCATCTGGGCAATCACCAGCGGCGTCAGCAGGTCGAAAATCACTTCGATCAACTTGCACGCAGGGCCAATCACCATATACCGGCGAAACTTACCACCAAAACGCCTGAGCAGCTCAATCATGTATAGGCGCTCCCTATCATCATTCACACTCAATCCGAATCATGATAGTACGGTGAGCCCAAAAGAAGCGTAAACAACTCGTCATTTCTAATAGGATTCGGTTTCCAAAGAAGCGGAGAGGCGCGCACCCAGCCAGTGTCGGGTCGACCACTTGGTATACTTACATTAGTGCTACCAAGTTAGTCGCCGACCCTTGAAATGAGGTGCCGAGATGAACGACATTCTCGCAAGAAGAGCAAGACGAGCAACTGTGGGCATCGCCCTTTCCGCGGCACTTGTCGCGGGAATCGCCCCCGTAACGGCGATCGCGGCAGAAACCAGCTCCCACACCGGTGCAGTTGCCTTGCAAATGGAAGATGCGGCCGCCGCAAAAGAAAAAGCGTATGCAGCCATGCAGGAAGCGCTCAAAAACCTCGAGGCCGCAAAAAACGCCGCAAGTCCCGAGAAAATTGCGAGATTCAATGATGACATTACCCGTTTTCAAGAGTACCGCGAAAAGATGGCGGCGCAAGCCGCCGAAGGGAGGGAACTCCTTCCCACCATGCAAGCGGACGTCGATGCTGCCCAAGCCAAATACGACGGGGCCATCAACCGGGTAAGCGAGCTCCAGGCAGAATTAGAGAAGAAACATGAGATGCTTAAGACACTCGAAGCACTCGGCTACGAGGAGTTTGTCGAAACTACTAAACAGCAAATAAAGCAGTTGCACAGTGAGATCATATCGGCAAAAACGCACGTAAACTATTGCGAAACGGAGCTCCGCGAGTTCCAGTACCGCCTCAGAAGAGAGGAAAGACGAGTTAATGACTGTGAACGTGCTGTAGAGAAATATAAAGCCGATATCGACCGGTTCACAGCCTGGCGAGATGCGCTCCTCGACAATTTGAAAAAAGCGCAAACGGCCTATGACGACGCCTGCAAGGCATACGAAGAGGCAAAGGCCGCGGCAGACAAGGCCGCCTCGCCCGAGATAACGAAACCGACCGAGACAGTGCCTCCCTCCGGCTCGACGCAACCCGCCGAGGCGACACCGCCCGTTGCCTCACCTGCAACCGGCAAAGACGCCCTACCAAGCTCCACCAAGCAGGCGAACTCGAGCAGCGGCAAGCAAGCAAATACGACCGCCGGCAAGCTCGCGAACACGGGCGATGCAGCGCCGAGCGCAATCGCACTCGCAGCAGTCGCCGCCGCAGGACTCGGAATAACCGCCACGGCCACACGCCGCCTCAGGAACCCAAAATAGCTGCCAGCGGTTATTGTCTTCGCCAATCCACAAGCCAAGAGACAAAAAGAGGTCCGTTTCCCCAACCCAGGGAAACGGACCTCTTTACTTGTAAAAACAGATGGTAATGCCGCCGTCTCTTGAACCACGTAGCCATCAATGCCCAGACAACACTAGCAAGCCGCGTTCCTTAAGGGATAGATTTAATGGCTGTTAATCAAGGGGTATACGCGCACGCCCGATCAATGGCGGGCAAACCGCCTGATATACTTACAGTAGTGCTACCAAGTTAGTCGCCGACCCTTGAAATGAGGTGCCGAGATGAACGACATTCTCGCAAGAAGAGCAAGACGAGCAACTGTGGGCATCGCCCTTTCCGCGGCACTTGTCGCGGGAATCGCCCCCGTAACGGCGATCGCGGCAGAAACCAGCTCCCACACCGGTGCAGTTGCCTTGCAAATGGAAGATGCGGCCGCCGCAAAAGAAAAAGCGTATGCAGCCATGCAGGAAGCGCTCAAAAACCTCGAGGCCGCAAAAGTTGCCGCAAGTCCCGAGAAACTTGCAGCAATCGATGATGACATTGCCGCTTTTCAAGAGATCTACGACATGGTGGCGGCGGAAGCCGCCAAACGGAGGGAACGCCTTCCCGCCATGCAAGCGAACGTCGATGCAGCCCAAGCCAAATACGATGAGGCCCACAGCCGGACAAGCGGCCTTCAGGCAGAATTAGATAAGGCACTTGAAGCACTCGGCGGCGAGGAGCCCAGCACAGCTACTAAAGAGCATATTAAGCAGTTGCGACGTGAGATCATGTCGGCAGAAAGGCGAGAGAAATCTTGTGAAGATGATCTTCACTCCTACCGACGCCGGCTCGAAAGCCAGGAAAGACAGGTTCAGGATTCCGAAAGTGAGGCGCAGGAAGCTAAAGCCCACATCGACGAGGACATAGCCAAGCGAAATGCGCTCCTCGGCGATTTGGAAAAGGCGCAAGCGGCCTATGACGACGCCTGCAAGGCATACGAAGAGGCAAAGGCCGCGGCAGACAA
>URPB01000102.1:0-6885 GCA_900549575.1 uncultured Collinsella sp. | reverse complement strand
TACGAGATTGCCTCTTGTCTCGTGGGCTCGGAGATGTGTATAAGAGACAGTGCCCAGGGCGTGCGCCGTCATGGACGCGCCGACACCGAGCAAGATGATGCCGATGTTCTCGACGGAGTGATAGGCAAGCAGGCGCTTGATGTCGTGCTCGTGGAGGGCGTAGACGACACCCAGGACCGACGAGATGGATCCGAAGACCAGGACCATGAGGCCCCACCAGAGCTGGACGCCCGAACCCGCGAGCAGGTCGAGACCGACCTTGAGGATTCCCAGGATGCCGATCTTGATCATGCCGCCGGACATGAGGGCGGACACGTTGGACGGCGCCTCGGGGTGCGCCTGGGGCAGCCAGGAGTGCAGCGGAATGATACCGGCCTTCGCGCCAAATCCGAAGAACGCGAGGACGAAGCACGCGGAGGAGACGGCGGGTCCAAAGTCATGCGTACGGAAATCACTGAAGCTGAAGGAACCGCCCACGCCGTTGGTCATGAGCAGGAAGCTCGCCATGATGAGAACGAAGCCCACGTGCGCGATGACGAAGTAGAGCCAACCGCCCCTAATGGAGTTCTTGTTCTCCTCGATAACGACAAGGAAGTAGCTCGTAAGGGACATGAGCTCAAAGGCGACCAGGAACCAGAACACGTTGTCGGCGGTGATGACGAGCATCATCGAGGCGACGAAGGTGTTCATAAAGAAGCCGGCGCGCCCGACCTTGCCCGGGTACTCGTCGAAGTAGGACAGACCGTAGATGAAGCCCGCAAAGGCGAGAATCGAGATGAGGACCACGATCAGGCCCGCAAGGCCGTTGAGCAAGAGCTCGAGACGGGCGAACGGGAAGAAGAAGACCGTGTTGAGGGACGAAACGTCGCCAAGCACGGCCTCGAGGCCCGCGATGAACGACAGCACGGCCGCGACGGCGCCGATCAGGCAGCCGGCGGTCTTGGCGGCGTTGTCGGCCTTAATCAGCAGAACCGAGGCGAGCGCACCGATGCACGAGACGGCAAGCGATGCGATAAACAGCGTCATGCTATCCATTGTTTACGCTCCCTTCTGCTTTCTCGGACAGGCCCTGGGCCACAGCGGTAACGTCGACGACCGGACCGTTTTCGATCGAACGCAGGCGCTTGGCCTCGTCGAGCTCGCGATCGGCCGCGCCGCCCATGACGGTCAGCGCCTTGGTGGGGCACGCCGCCACACAATGCGGGCCGTCTGGATCGAAGGCACACAGGTCGCACTTGACAGCGCAGGTGTACTGGCCGGGAGCCCACGTAAGCAGGCTGCTCAGGGACTTAGGATACGAAGGCGTCGGGTCGCACATGCCTGCGACACCGGCGATAGACGTGCCATCGGGATGGATGGCTCCGAAGGGGCACGCGATGGCGCACAGCCTACACCCGATGCACTCCTGCTCCTTGACGTGGATGCGATCGCCATCGTGCTCGATGGCATTCACCGGGCAGACCTCGGCGCAGGGGGCACCCTCGCAATGGTGGCAGGCAAGGGCGGCCGAAATACCGCCGGTCTTCACGAGCGCCAGGCGCGGCGTATCCTGAAGACCCTGCATCCGGTGGGCGTCGGCACAGGCGGACTGGCATGTTCCGCAGCCGATGCACCTCTCCGGGTTGATGTCGATGAAGCGGTTCATCCCCACTTCCTTTCAAAATAACGGGCCGGGCTCCCGAACGTACGGGACGCCCGGCCCAAATAGCCAACGAGAACGGGACTACACGATTTGGTTCACGTGCGTCTCGTCGTCGAACTTGGCGGCGCCGGGCTCAACGTCCTGGGGAGCGGCGGCGTCCACCAGAGCCTGCTTGAGCTCGGTGTACTGACGCTCGACCTCGCCCTCTGCCCAGACCTGGTCGGCGATAGCGTCGACCTGGCAGGCGGAGAACTTGTCCTCGGGCGTGTGCGAGACCGGGTCGACCTTGTGCATGGTCAGCTCGTTGCACTTGCCGATCCACCACTGGTAGGTCATATAGACCGTGCCCTTGTTGATACGGTCGCTCACGTCGGCGCGGCTGTATACCTGGCCGCGGCGGCTGTGAATCGAGACGATGTCGCCGTTCTTGATGCCGCGCGCCTGGGCGTCCGCGGGATTCATGCGGACAAAGCCGGGCTCGTCGGCGAGCAGCGCCAGCGTCTTGCAGTTGCCGGTCATCGAGCGGCAGCTGTAGTGGCCGACCTCGCGGACGGTGCACAGGATGAGCGGGTACTCATCGTCGGGAAGCTCGGAGGGCGCCTCCCAGTCGTGCGCCATCAGGTTGGCGCGGCCGTCCTTGGTGGTGAACTTGCCACCAGCGAACATGTCGGCCGTGCCGTGGTCGTTCACATCAGTGCTCTTGACCGGCCACTGGGCGTAGCCGCCCTCGGGAGCCATCTTCTCGTAGGTCGCGCCCACAAAGTTGGGGCACAGGCTAATGCACTCGTTCCAGATCTGCTCGGTGTTGTCGTAGTGCATGGGATAGCCCATGCGCGTAGACAGGTCCGCGAAGATCTCCCAGTCGTGGCGGCACTCGCCCTTGGGAGGAACGGCCGCGTCAAAGTGCTGGAAGCTACGGTCGGATGCGGTAAAGACACCCTCGTGCTCACCCCAAGAGGTGGCAGGCAGGATGACGTCGGCGAGCATGGTCGTCTGCGTCATAAAGATGTCCTGGCAAATGAACAGATCCAGCTCGGAGAGCGTCTTGCGCATGCCGGCCGAATCGGGCTCGGTCTGCACCGGGTCCTCGCCGTAGTTGTAGAAGCAGTGCACCTTGCCCTCGTCGACCAGGTGGCCCAGGTCGGTGAGCTTGTAGCCCTCCTCAAGCGGGAGCTTTTCCTCGGGCACGCCCCAAGCCTTGGCAAACTTGGCACGCACAGCCGGGTCGGTGACCTTTTGGTAGCCAGGGTACAGGTTGGGCAGCATGCCCATATCGCAGGAGCCCTGGACGTTGTTCTGGCCACGCACGGGCGCGAGGCCGGAATTGGGTTTGCCGATCTGGCCGGCAACGCAGGCGATGGAGGCGATGGTGTGCACCGTCTTCAGGTTCTGCTTCTGCTGGCATACGCCCATGCCCCAGCCAATGATGGCAGAGGGCTTCGCCGTGGCGTACATCTCGGCAGCTTGGTGGATCAACGCGGGCTCGACACCCGTGATGTCCTGTACGGATTCGGGAGTGTAGTTCTTGATGGTCTCCCACCACTCGTCAAAGCCGTTCGTGTGCTCGGCGACGAATTCCTTGTCGTAGAGGCCATCGTTGACCAGACAGTTGGCAAAGGCGTTGAGGAACGCGACGTTGCAACCGTTCTTGATCGGAAGGTAGAGATCGGCGATACGCGCGGTTTCGATATGGCGCGGGTCGGCGACGATGATCTTGCAACCCTTTTCTTTGGCTCGCACGATACGCCTTGCGACGATGGGGTGCGAATCGGCAGGGTTATAGCCGAAGAGGAAAATGCAGCCCGCATCCTCCATACCGGGGATGGAGCATGACATGCAACCTGAACCAACCGTGTCCATCAGACCGAGGACAGTAGGGCCGTGTCAAGTACGGGCGCAGTTGTCCACGCTGTGGGTGCCGATGCACGCACGCGTAAACTTCTGCATGACGTAGTTTGCCTCATTGCCGCCGCCTCGCGAAGAGCCGGTGGTCATGACAGCGTTAGGACCATATTCGTCAATTATGGCCTGCATCTTAGATGCGGTGAAATCCAGTGCCTCGTCCCAGCTTACGCGCTCAAGATCCGCGCCCTTAGTGCGGCGGATCATCGGGTGCAGTACGCGAGGAGTCAAGATCTTGGTGTCGTTGATGAAGTCGTAGCCGCTCATGCCCTTAAGGCACAGCTCGCCCTGATTGGTGATGCCGTTGAGCGGTTCGGTACCCACGACCTGGCCGTTTTGGACCAAGAGGTTAAACTGGCAACCGGCACCGCAGTACGGGCAAATCACTTTATGCTTCTCCATGACACCCTCCTTCCTTTCTCTCTACCGATTAATCGGTACGTATTTGACAATCGTTGGGCCTGTATGGCCGCCCGCCTACGCCTCGTTTTCGATGGTGGCGCGGGCACGCTCGGCGGTCAGTTCCGCCAGGCGCTCCTCGTCTACCAGGGTGAGGCCCTTAGTCGGGCACGCCTCGGCACACGCCGGACCGCCGGGACGGTCCACGCACAGGTCGCACTTGAGCACGAAGCTCTTAGTCTGCGAACCCACGCGCACGTCGCCCATCAAGACGGGGACCTGCGTGGTCGCCACGCTCACGGCGCCAAAGGGGCAGGCCATGACGCAGCTCTTGCAGCCGATGCAGTTGTCCTCGTTGACGCCGATGCGATGGTTCTTTGGATCAAAGAACAAGGCGCCCGTGGGGCAGGCCTTAGCGCACGGGGCATCCTCGCAGTGATGGCAAGCCACCGGTGCGGAGATCTCGTACGTACGCGTCACGCGCAGGCGCGGCGCGGCAATGTTGCCGGGGATATCGTGTGCCTCGATACACGCTGCCATGCAGGTTTGGCACCCAATGCAGCGCGAGGAATCGGCTACGACTCGTTTATTGCCCATGTTGTTCACTCCCTCCTGAATCCCTTGTCGGAGAGACCCTGTCGACGTTACCCCGGACCGCCCGTGGTCCGGCATCGGCGTATCGAGCGCATGCGGCGAAACAGGCACTCGGTAGAATTTCTCCAACGGTATACAGGTTGAATATACGCAGTTGCAGGGGGCAAACTAGAGCGTAACCCCTGCAATACGGGTGTATTGCAGGGGTTTTGGCAGGTTGGAATTATTCTCTAGAGGCTATAAAGGTGAGTGTATTACATGCGTACGCCTCAGAGATTTTTACGCACTCTCATTTTGGATGTATTACGCTTGTATACATGTTAATGGTTATTTACTTGAGCGAAATAAAGTAATCGTTATAAGATGCTCAAGTATCGGCACATGCCGCATTTGACCGACTATATTGCACGCTCATTAAGGGGGCCAGTGATGTCATCGACTCAAAAACGAGCCATCCTGCAGGTGCGCATTCGCGAGGAAGACAAGCAGCATGCCGAACGTCTCTACGACGCCATGGGCACATCGCTCGCCGAGGCCGTCCGTCTTTTTGTCGCGCAGAGCATTTTGATGCGCAAGCTCCCCTTTCAGCCGGTCGCCGTGCGCTCAAAGGACGGCACCGCCGCCTATGGATCGCTCAAAGCATACGGAGATCCCAATCGCCGCGCCGAGGAGCGCAATGCCTGGATTGAATACCTTGCCACGGAAAGCGACGATTCGATTTTGGGTCCCGAGGAAGTAGATATCCATGAGTAGCACCATCATCGACGAGACCGTCATCCTGCGCTACCTGCTTGACGACGACGAAGTTCTGTCACCGCGCGCCGCCAAGGTCATCGCCACGCGCACCGCTCGCGTCTACCCCGAGATCATTACGCGCGTCGTGGTCACGCTGCGCGACGTCTATAAGGTTCCCCGCGCTGAGATTGCTACGGCCATGAGAAGGCTGCTCGATGACGTCATGGTCGACGAGCCCACCGTTGTCGCCCTTGCCGTCAAACTCTTTGGCAAGACCCATATGGACTTTACCGACTGTCTGCTTGCCGCCCGTACCGCCATCTATAACGACGACGTCGTGAGCTTTGGCAAACCCATCATCCAAGGCATGATCGACTACCGCCGTAAACGCCAAACCGCTGCCGACGCCCGCGACCGCGCCGCCGACGTCCGTGGCCGCGCCGCCGAAGCCCGCGGCCACGGCACCGATGCCACCATCGACAAGCTCCGCCACCACGGTCGCCACTAACCGACAGGCAACGGCATCGCCCGCCACTCAACGCCATCCCCCCTTAAGTTGCGGTGAAATAGTTCCTGGATGGGGGTGCGGACGATTTCTTGGACCGCGCCTAGGCGTATCCAAGCTTCCTGCGGTACTCCATCGGGCTCAGCCACCCGAGGGACTTCTTGATCCGCTCCTCACGATAGTACACGAGGTAGGCCTCGAGCCTTCCCATGAACTCCTCGGCCGTCACGCCCTCCCAGTCCCTGTAGTGGAAGAACTCGTTCTTGAGGCGCCCGAAGAAGCCCTCGCAGGCCGAGTTGTCCGGGCTGCAGCCCTTCGCGGACATGCTCCTGACCAGGCCGTTCTCCTCGCAGATCCCGATCCACTCCGGCCAGCGGTAGTGGCCGCCCCGGTCCGAGTGGATCGTCGTGCGCACCCCCGCCGGCCTCGCCGCGCAGGCCTTGAGCAGGCTCGAGTTCGCGAGGCGCTTGTCGGGGTGCAGCCCGATCGACCAGGCGACGGGCATCCCGTCGAAGCAGTCGACGATCGGGCTCAGGTAGACCTTCTCGCCGCCCGGGAGCCTGAACTCGGTGATGTCGGTGAGCCACAGCCGGTTGGGCTCGTCGGCGCGGAACCTCCTGTTCACGAGGTTCTCCGGCGCCTTGGAGACCTCGCCGGCGTAGGAGCTGTAGCCCCGGGCGCGCCTCTTGTTGTAGACGACCTCGAGGCCCTCCTCGCGCATCACGCGGGCCACGCGCTTCTCGCTGGCCCGGACGCCCTCGCGGCGCAGGCGCGCCCAGACGGTGCGGTACCCCCAGCACCCCGAGCCCTCGCGGAAGATGCGCACCACGCGGCCGCGTATGTCGGCGTCGCGGTCGCGCGGCGCGGCGACGCGGGGCCTCCAGTACTCATAGGAGCTCTTCGATATCCTCAAGAAACCTGTGATCGAGCGGAGGGGCAGGGCGGTCGCCCGCCTCAATCTCTCGCCGAGCTCGCACTTGCTCCTGTTCGAGATCGAAGCCGGGTCCCACCCTTCCGCTTTTAGGTCGGCCAACACCGCCCTGAGCAGCAGGTTGTTAGCGCTACTGTAAAAACAACCAATTTCGCCATCGCACTTTAGCCGATTCCG
>URPB01000101.1:0-7007 GCA_900549575.1 uncultured Collinsella sp. | reverse complement strand
AGCGCCAATCTTGACGTTGAGGTGCGGGTAGCCGATGGAGTTGCGGACCTGCTCGAAGGCACGGCCGGCGGCAAACATGGCAAAGCTGCTCGCGAAGGCAACGCGACCGGTGGTCGCGATACCGGCGGCAACACCCATCAGGTTGCTCTCGGCGATGCCCACATCGAAGAAGCGGTCGGGGCAAGCGGCCTTAAACTTACCGGTCTGCGTGGCGGCGGCCAGGTCGGCGTCGAGGACCACAAAGTCATCGTGCTCGTTGGCGAGCTCGACGAGGGCCTCGCCGTAGCTTACACGCGTGGCGATTTTCTTGACGTCTGCCATCCTAGAGCTCCTCTCCGGCGGCCGTGAGCTCTGCCATGGCCTGCTCAAACTGTTCATCGTTGGGGGCCTTACCGTGCCAACCCACCTGGTTCTCCATAAAGGAGACGCCCTTGCCCTTCGTGGTCTCGGCGATAATGGCGGTCGGCTGACCCTTGGTGGCGCGGGCCTCGGCAAAGGCGGCGCGGATCTGGTCGAAGTCGTTGCCGTCGGCGAGCTCCACCACATGGAACTTGAAGGCGCGGAACTTGTCGGCGAGCGGCATGGGGTCGTTGACCTCCTCGACGGGGCCGTCGATCTGCAGGCCGTTATGGTCGACGATCACGCAGAGGTTGTCGAGCTGCTGGTTGCCGGCAAACATGGCGGCCTCCCAGACCTGGCCCTCCTCGCTCTCGCCGTCGCCCAGCAGGGCGTAGGTGCGATAGTCGTCGCCCCACTGCTTGGCGGCAACGGCCATGCCCACGGCGGCGGAGATGCCCTGGCCAAGCGAGCCGGTGGACATGTCGACGCCCGGGGTGTCATTCATGTTGGGATGGCCCTGCAGGTGGCTGCCGATGTGGCGCAGCGTCTCGAGATCCTCCTTGGGGAAGAATCCGCGCTCGGCGAGCACGGCGTACAGACCAGGCGCGCAGTGACCCTTGGAAAGCACGAAGCGGTCGCGGTCGGCCTTGCGGGGGTCGGCCGGGTCGACGTTCATTTCCTCAAAGTACAGATAGGTCATGATGTCGGCAGCGCCGAGCGAACCGCCCGGATGGCCGGACTTGGCAGCGTGCACGCCGGTGACGATGCCCTTCCTTACCTCGTTGGCAACCTTTTTGAGCTCTTCGTCGCTCATTGTGCCTTCCTTTCATCCTCATTAGACAAAATGCGCACGGCACCGAAGGTAATCCCAACACAGCCGCAATGCACGTACGTCATTCATTATGCTGGAAACTGATGGCTTTACCAGAGTTTTTATCATTATTTGAACAATTTAGCAGGCAGAACCGCTGATGAAACGGTTTATCAATGTGAACGTCTTTTGGATGGAACGCGATCGACCCTACGCGCTAATGTCCTTGAATCCCTCGCCGAAGGCTTCCGTAACGTCAGCGACCGTCACAATGGCGTGAGGATCGCGCTCGCGCACGATCGTCTTGAGGGTATTGAGCTCTCGACGGCTCACGATGACCATAATCACCGGCTTCTCGGCACCCGAATACATGCCAGTCGCCTTAAACTTGGTACAACCACGACCCAGACCATACATGATATCGGCAGCGATATCAGGGAACTTATCCGAGATGATGAGTACCATACGGCGTTTGTTGCCGCCATCGACCACGGCATCGATCACATAGCCGCTAATGACCATCGAAAGGCCTGCATATAGTGCGTTTTCGATTGAAAAGACCGGAGCCGACAGCGCGCATACGGCAACGTCGATTGCCATGACGGTCGAGCCCACCGGCAGCGAGGTGTTACGCGAAATGATTTGGCCAATCGTGTCCGAGCCGCCGGTGTTGGCGCCGGCACGCAACACCATGCCGTAACCGATGCCCGTAATAATGCCGCCCCACATGGCGGGAAGCATCAGGTCCGCATCCGCCAGAGGTGCTACAAACGGGGCGAACAGATCGGTAAAGAAGCCCAGCAGCACAAAGCCCGTCGCGGTCTGCACCACGTAGAACATGCCGCCCTCGCGCATAACGACCAGCAGCAGCAAGGCGTTCATCACGATGGTCTGGATACCGACGGGAAGCGACACGCCTCGCGCCGCGCCGACCGCCTGGATAATGGTGGCAAGGCCCGTAACGCCACCGGCGGCAAGGCCGTTGGGAATCAAAAACAGGTCGGTCGCAATAGCGGCCAGAGCGCACCCCAACATAATCTGGGGCAGGTCGTGAAAGAAGTTCATCGAAAGAATGCGCTTGATGTCCAGACGGTATGCCATGCTGCCTCCCTCAAAAAAGCGCACCCAAACGGATGCGCTTTGAACTTCTTCTTGTATTCGATTCTACCGATTCGCCGGACAAAAACCACCCCTGCGCAGGGTTTGCTCTGGATACAAAACCACACTGCTCGGAGGGTTTTATCCATTTCCACATAAACCCGGGCGGCTTAAGCAGACGGGGTCTCCGCGTCAGCGTTGCCGGTGGCCCAGCGATGGTAGCCAATAACAAACGGGTCCAGGTCGCCATCGTCAAGAACGGCCTCGACATTGCTGGTCTCCACGCCCGAGCGCAGATCCTTGACCATCTGATACGGGTAGAGCACGTAGCTGCGGATCTGGTTGCCAAAACCAATCGTGGTCTTGGGTCCGCGAATCTCATCGAGCGCCTCGGCACGCTTCTCGAGCTCAATCTCGTACAGGCGAGCCTTGAGGATCTGCATGCACGCGGCCTTGTTCTGGATCTGGCTGCGCTCGTTTTGGCAGGTAACCACAATGCCGCTGGGGAAATGCGTCACGCGCACGGCGGAGTCGGTGGTGTTGACGCCCTGACCGCCCGGGCCGCTCGCGTGGTACACGTCCACGCGGATGTCATCGGGACTGATCTCGATGTCGATATCATCGGGTAGCACGGGGATGACCTCGACGCCGGCAAACGTGGTCTGGCGGCGCTTCTTGTCGTCGGTGGGGCTAATGCGAACCAAGCGGTGGACGCCGGCCTCGGCGCGCAGCATGCCAAATGCGTCCTTGCCCTCGACAGTAAAGGTCGCGCGGTCGATGCCGATGACCTCGGCTGCGGGACAGTCGTTGATAGTGACCTTCCAGCCGCGACGCTGGCAGTACTTCATGTACATCTTAAAGAGCATGAAGGTCCAGTCCTGGGCCTCCAGACCACCCTGTCCGGGCTTGATGGTCACAATGGCATCGCCGTGATCGAACTCACCGGTAAACCAGCTCGAAAGCTCAAGCTCATCGATGGCACGGGCCAGGCGCTCAGCCGTGGCTGTAGCCTCCTCGCGAAGGGCGACGGCGTCGGGGTCATCCCCCATCTCCTCGGCAAGCTCCAGCGCGGCGCGGGCATCGGAAAGCTCGCCGCGCGCGGTGTCCACGGCAGCGATATCTTCCTTGGTACGCGCGATCTCCTCCATGGTGGCACGGGCGGCGTCGGCGTCATCCCAAAAGCCAGGGGCAACACTTTTGGCCTCGAGCTCGGTCACGCGCGTGCGCTTTTCGTCCAAATGGAGATACGACTCGACCTCGCCGAGCCGGTCCGCAAACGCGTCCAGCTCGGCGGGCGTTACCTCTAAAGCCTCAGCCATTAACGATTCCTGCCGTGGCAGTACTTAAACTTCTTGCCGCTACCGCAGGGGCACGGGTCGTTGCGGCCCACGTTGACGTACGGATCGTCGCTCTCGGACTTGCGATAGGTGGTCACCTTGCCACCGTTGTTGACGGCAGCCGGACCACCCTGGACAGCCGTGCGGGCCTGCACCTGCGCCTGCTTGCGCAGCACCGAGTCGCCGTTGTCACCATCGACCTCGGCAGGACCGGAGAAGCGCGCACCCTCGAGCGCGGGATCCTCCTTGTGCTCCACGGCACGCGGGGCAGCCTTAATCTCGATGCGCAGAACCGTGCGCAGGTAATCCTCGTACATGGTGTCGACGAGCATTTGGAACGCGCCGTAGGCCTCGGTCTTGTACTCGACCAGCGGGTCGCGCTGGCCAAAGCCGCGCAGGCCGATGCCGGTCTTGAGGTAGTCCATCTCCTGCAGGTAGTTCATCCAGCGGGTATCGATGACACGCAGCATGACCTGGGTGTTGAGCTCGCGCATCAGGTCCTCGCCCAAGCGCTCGGCCTTCATGTTGTAGCACTTCTCTACGTAAGCCAGGACATCGGCAGCCAGGGCCTCATAATCCTCGTCGGGGAACTTCGGCGTATCGATGTGGCCGGTGAGCTCCACAACCCACTTGCGCAGGCCCTCCAGGTCGCGCTCACCATCGTGACTGTCCTTGGTGCAGAACTCCTGCACGCAGCGGTACACGGTGTCGTGCATGACCTCGGTGATGTGGTCGGTCAGGTCCTTGCCGTCCAGAATCTTATTGCGCTCGGCGTAGATGACCTGGCGCTGCTTGTTCATGACGTCGTCGTACTCAAGGACGCTCTTACGCATGGAGAAGTTGATGCTCTCGACCTTGTGCTGGGCGCTCTCGACGGCCTTGGAGATGATCTTGTGCTGGATGGGCATGTCGTCGCCCATGTCGGCCGTGACCATCATCTTGGAGACGCGGTCCATCTTGTCGCCGCCGAACAGGCGCATGAGGTCGTCCTCGAGCGACAGGTAGAACTGGGTCTCGCCTGGATCGCCCTGACGGCCGGAACGGCCGCGCAGCTGGTTGTCGATACGGCGGGACTCATGGCGCTCGGTGCCGATGACGGTCAGGCCGCCGGCGGCAAGCACGCGCTCGCGCTCGGCCTTGCAAGTCTCCTTGGCCTCGGCGTTAAACTGCTCGAGCTGCTCGGGCGTCACATCCTCCATGGTCAGACCCTCGTACTCCAGGCGCTCGCGCACCAGCTCGTCGGGGTTGCCGCCCAGCAGGATGTCGGTACCACGACCGGCCATGTTAGTAGCGATGGTCACGGCGCCGTAGCGTCCGGCCTGGGCAACGATGTGGGCCTCGCGTTCATGGTGCTTGGCGTTGAGGACCTCGTGTGCGATGCCGCGCTTGGTAAGGGCGGCGGACAGCTTCTCGGAACTCTCGATGGAGACGGTGCCCACCAGGACCGGCTGGCCCTTGGCGTGACGTCGCTCGACATCGTCGGCGACGGCGTTGTACTTGGCCTGAATGGTGCGGTACACCAGGTCCTCGTGATCCACGCGCTGCACGGGCTTGTTGGAAGGGATGACTTCGACGGGCAGCTTGTAGATCTCGCGGAACTCGGCATCCTCGGTAAGTGCCGTGCCGGTCATGCCGGAGAGCTTGTCATACAGACGGAAGTAGTTCTGCAGGGTGATGGTGGCCAGGGTCTGGTTCTCCTCGCGTACGAGCACGCCCTCTTTGGCCTCGATGGCCTGGTGCAGGCCCTCAGAATAGCGGCGGCCTTCCATAATGCGGCCGGTGAACTCGTCGACGATCTTGACCTCGCCGTTGGTGACCACGTACTGCTTATCGCGGTGGAACATGTACTGGGCCTTCAGCGCCTGCTGCAGGTGGTTGACCAGCTGGCCGGAGAGATCGGCATAGATGTCATCGATACCCAGGCGGCGCTCGATTTTCTTAAGGCCGCGCTCGGTGGCGGCAATGGTGTGCTTGGCCTCGTCCATGACGTAGTCGCCCGTGGGCTCCACGTCCTCGGTGGCGGTGAGCATGTCGTGCGACACGTCCTCGCCGCGCTCAAGGCCACGCACGGCACGCGCGAAGTCCTTGTAGGTACTGGCGGACTTGGTGCCAGCGCCCGAGATGATCAGCGGGGTGCGGGCCTCATCGATCAGGATGGAGTCAACCTCGTCGACGATGGCGTAGTTGTGACCGCGCTGCACGCGCTGCTCGGGACGGGTGACCATGTTGTCGCGCAGGTAATCGAAACCGAACTCGGAGTTGGTGCCGTAGGTGACGTCTGCCTGGTAGGCCGGACGCTTGAGCTCGAGCGGCATGTTGTTCTGGAGCAGACCGACGGTCATGCCCAGGTACTTGTAGATGCGGCCCATCCACTCGGAGTCGCGCTTTGCCAGGTAATCGTTGACGGTAACGACATGCACGCCCTTGCCGGCGATAGCGTTGAGATAGCCGGCCAACGTGGAGACGAGGGTCTTACCTTCGCCGGTCTTCATCTCGGCGATGTGGCCCTCGTGCAGTGCCATGGCGCCAATGAGCTGCACGTCAAAGTGGCGCATACCCATGGTGCGCTTGGAAGCCTCACGCACGGTGGCAAAGGCCTCGGGGAGCATGTCGTCGAGCGACTCGCCGTTGGCGTAACGCTCGCGGAACTTATCGGTCTGGCCGCGGAGCTCCTCCTCGGTCATCTTCTCAAACTGGGGCTCAAGACCGTTGATCTGGTCGACGATCTTGTAGTAGCGCTTAAGGTCCTTATCGGATCCAAAGGACAGCAGCTTTGACATGAATCCCATGTGGTTTTCCTTTTTGGCCATCGCCCACGCCGTGCAGCTGCGGGCGAGTTAAACACAGATGATTGTACTTTAGCCAAACAAGGCGCGGCCTATACGGTCGACCTCGACCGCCACGTAATAACTACGACCAACCTGCCACAATGGGACAGGTTAATTTTGGCAGGTTTTATCTGGGCAAACGCTGCCTCTCTGCCATTTGGTGCAATGGGGGCAGGTTGGTTTGCACCAATAAAAAGAAAAGGGCCGCGCACCCAAATGGATGCACGGCCCTCACGCCATGAATGCGAGTGATTCCGCGGCGAGCTATTTACTCAGCAGCCTCGGTGGTCTCGGCCTCGGCAGCGGCCTCCTCGACGGGAGCCTCTGCGGGAGCCTCGGCGGCCTGCTTGGCAGCCTCCTCGGCAAACTTAGCAGCACGCTTAGCCTTCTCGGCAGCCTTAGCCTCAGCGGCGGCCTTGCGAGCGGCCTCGGCCTCAGCAGCCTTGGCGGCCTTGGCAGCCTTGGCCTCTTTCAGCTTGCCGCGAATGATGGCGGCCAGCGCCACGACGATCAGCGCCAGGAATATCTTGCAGTAGATGCTCTGGAAGAAAATGCTGGGGCTGCCGTCGGAGATGAGCAGGGCACGGCGGAAGT
>URPB01000100.1:0-7133 GCA_900549575.1 uncultured Collinsella sp. | reverse complement strand
GGCCAGCCCGTGGGAGGCCAGGGCGCCGCTGACCGGTGGACGGCACCGAGCCGTCTGATGACTTGAAGAAGGGGGAGGCCTCGCGGCCTCCCCCTTTTTTGTATCTCGGGCAATTTGTCTCACATAGTAGCTGTGTTTTATAACCCTCGTTTGTCGCATCTTCTGCGAACGGGCTACAATAACTTAGTCTGTGCGATATGGAGGTGAACATGGCTGAAGCTGGTATCGGCGTTGATATCGTCGAGATTTCCCGCATGAAATCAATTCTTGAAAAGACGCCGTCGTTTGCTCGGCGTGTGTTTACCGAAGAAGAGCGTGCGTATTGCGATGCATCATCGCGTCCCGCTGCTCACTATGCGAGCCGCTTTGCTTCGCGCGAGGCGGTGCTTAAAGCTCTCGGCACGGGTTTTAGTCAAGGTGTAGGTCGCAAGGATGTTTCGGTAACGCGTGATAAACTCGGCAAACCGAAGGCGCTGCTTTCGGGCCGTGCTCTCGAGATCGCTCAAGAACTGGGCGTTGTTGAGGTCGCTCTTTCCATTACGCTTACGGGAGACTTGGCCGTTGCGAATGCCATCGCGATTACCGAAGATGCTCGGCCTAAGCCAAAAGATGAAAAGGTGAGCACCAAGAAACGCGTTACGCAGACATTTAAAGAGGCTCGCTCTGTATTAGATGAGCTCGAGCAGCTGCAGAATTCAGCATTGACGGAGCACCTGGGCGATGCTTCGCAAGATACGCTAGGAGCATAGATGAAACCGGTTTTGAGTACCGAAGAAGTCGTTCGTCTCGAGGATATCATCGAACGCGAAGGGACTTCGAAGGCCGAGCTTATGGAGCTAGCGGGTGAGTTTGCCGCTAACGAGGTCTTGAAGCTCAATCCCGATCGGGTTCTCGTTTTGGTCGGTTTTGGTAATAATGGCGGCGACGGTTGGGTTGCCGCCGATATCTTGAGCCATAAGGGTGTGGACGTGGATATCGTTTCTCCGGTTGAACCGGATGAGATTCCTGCTGCTCTGGCACGTCATGTTGCTCGTCGTACTGCCGGCCGCGATGTGCACGTTTGCGTCGGCCCCTCGCGTGATGAACTCGAGGTTTTGATCGATAAGGCCGATGTTGTTGTCGATGCCATTTTTGGTACCGGTTTCCACGGGAATCTGCGTGTGCCGTTCTCCATTTGGATTCCTACGGTCAATGAATGCGCCGATTGTGTCGTATCCATTGATGTCCCCTCGGGCCTGAATGCAGAGACGGGCGTTGTTGATGACGGCTGCATTCGTGCCGAGCGCACGGTGACGATGATTGCGCCCAAGATTGGTCTGTATAGCGCTGATGGTCCTGAGTATGCTGGCGATTTGATCTGCGGCAATCTTTACGACCGTCTTGACGAGGTCATCGATGATGTCGACCACGCCGCCGAGATTGTCGAGCCCGGTGACTTAGTTGATTACTTTGCTCCGCTACCATCGAATATCGATAAGTATTCCCGTGGCTCCGTGCTTATTGTCGCCGGATCTGCGCAATATCCTGGTGCTGCCATTATGGCGGCCAAGTCTGCAGCTCGCGCGGGTGCTGGTTACGTGGCAGTCGCGGCTCCTGACGCCTGCGCCAATCTCATTCGCATGGCACTTCCTTCGATTCCGGTCTTTGCTATTCCGTCTGATTCCCGCGGCTCCTTTGGCGCCGCTGCGCGCATGACGGTGTGCGAGATCGCAAAGAAGTACAGCTGCGTGCTGTGCGGTCCCGGTATGACGACGTCTGCCGGCGCTATGCAGGTGGTTTCGGGCTTGCTCGAGCTTGATGTACCGCTAATTTTGGACGCCGATGCACTCAACTGCCTTGCTAAGATTGCCATTGACGGTATTGATAGTAACCCCGAGATGTATCGCCGCGAGCAGCCGTTGGTTATGACGCCGCACTATCGTGAGCTTTCGCGCCTGGTTGCCGGTGACGAGGTGAACGACCTTGGTACCGCGATTGCGGCCGCGCAGAAGGTTGTCTGGGCTGCAGGCTCCGACAATCTGGTGGTCATTGCCAAGGGGCCGACGACGGCTATCTGTGGCGTTGAGCGTGTGCTGCTGCCGCTCTCGGGTCCGGCTTCTCTGGCAACTGCCGGTTCGGGTGATGTTCTCGCGGGTATTTTGGCCGGCACGCTTGCCACCATGCGCGACGAGATGGATCGTTGGGAGTTGCTGTATTCGTACGCCGTCGCACTTCACAGCTACGCCGGTTTTGCCGCGGCGACGGAGTATGGTGAGAAGAGCGTCATCGCGACCGATCTTATCGACTTGATCGGTCCTGCCATGGAGCTGGCGGCAAAGGATGCGCTCGAAGATCTGGGAATCATGGACGAAGGGTCGGATGACTAATCATGAATAAAGCCGATTTGACGCGCTGGTCCTGGGTCGAGATCGACCGCGGGGCGCTCCGTCGCAACACGAGGGCCTATAAGAACTTGTTGAATCCGCGTCACCGCCTGTGCTGCGTGGTCAAGGCCGATGCTTATGGTCATGGAGCTGTTGAGTGTGCCAAGATCATGTATTCGGCCGGTGCCGACATGTTTGCCGTGGCGACGGTTAACGAGGGCGTTGGGCTCCGTCAGGGCGGGATTACTAAGCCCGTCCTGATTCTAAGTGAGCCGCCTATCGAGGCTATTCCTGCATTGCTCGAATTCGATATCATGCCCTCGGTCTATACGTCCGATTTTGCTCTTGCGTATGGCGAATGCGCCGTCGCGGCGGGCAAGGTGGGCAAGTACCATCTTGCCATCGAGACGGGCATGAATCGTATCGGTGTTCACTACACACAGGTGCTCGACTTTGTACGCGGCATCAGTTTCCATCGCGGCATCCAGTGCGACGGCGTATTTACGCACTTTGCCACGGCCGATGAACCTTCGGGTTGGGACTACAAGCTGCAGTGCCAGCGTTTTACCGAGGCCGTTCAGGCCATTAAGGACGCAGGTTTTGAATGCGGTATCGTGCATTGTGCCAATACGCCGTCCTCGATGCTCGATTCTTCAATGCACTTTGACATGATTCGTGCCGGCATCGGTTTGTATGGTCTGCAGCCATGTGAGCTGAGTGGTCGCGTGATGCAGCTTGATCCCGTCATGAGCGTCCACGCGCGTGTGACGCGCGTGGCGCATCCTGCGATGGGCGAGGGCGTGGGCTACGGCTTTACCTACCGCGTACCGCGCACGCGCGTTCAGATCTGCACCCTTCCGATCGGTTATGCCGATGGCCTTTCGCGTACGCTTTCCAATCGTATGGACGTGCTGTATCGCGGCGAGCGTGTGCGTCAGGTGGGCAATATCTGCATGGACCAGTTTATGGTCGCCATTCAGTCCAACCCGGCGCATGAGATTCCCGAGGCCGAGTATGGTGACGAGATGATCATTGTCGGCCGCGATGGAGATGCCGAGATTACCATGGACGAGATGGCGCGCCTACGCGGCACGATTAACTACGAGGTCGCTTGCGGCTTTGGTATGCGTCTCGACAAGGTCTACGTGTAGGAGTCGCTATGGGCGTCATGCACATCCCCGGCCATAGCCATCAGGCGCCGCGTGAGGTCGCACTCGAGGAGATCGAGGCCGTTCTGGGCGATTGTCACCTTTGCCAGCTTTACCAGTCGCGCCATAACATCGTGTTTGGCGTGGGAAACCCCCACGCTCGCGTGATGTTTATTGGCGAGGCGCCGGGCCGCAATGAGGATTTGCAGGGCGAGCCCTTTGTGGGGGCGGCAGGCGAGGACCTCAACGGCATTTTGTCGCTGGCGGGGCTCAAACGCGAAGACGTCTACATTGCCAACGTGCTTAAGTGCCGCCCGCCGGGAAACCGCAATCCGCGTCCCGAGGAAGTGCTGGCTTGCTCGCCATTTTTGCGTGAGCAGATTCGAAGCATCTGGCCCGATATTATTGTGACGCTCGGCAACCCCGCGACGCACTTTGTGCTAAAGACCGAGATTGGCATTACTAAGCTGCGCGGCAGGTTCCACCAGATGGGGCATTTTGTGGTAATGCCCACGTTCCATCCGGCAGCAGCGCTGCGCAATCCGGCTTGGCAGGAGCTGCTGGAGGAAGACTTTAAGATGCTGGGCGACTATCTGGAGCGACATCCCGCGCCAGAGGACGCCTCGGAATAATAAGGAGCATATATGTCCCTGGAGCGCCTGGGGGTAGGTACTTACAAAACGACTTGCGCTGCCGATACGGAGTACTTTGGCGAGCTAATTGCACCGTGCCTTGAGGACGGCGATGTGCTCATCCTGACCGGTGGCCTGGGAGTGGGCAAAACTCACTTTACCAAGGGCGTCTCGCGCGGGCTGGGCGATGGGCATATGGTTACGAGCCCTACGTTCGCCCTCATGGCCGTTCACGATCAAGGTCGTATTCCGCTGTTTCACTTTGATCTATACCGCCTGGAGCATGCCTACGAGCTCGAGGATACGGGCATTTTCGATGTGCTGGGCTATGAGGGTGCTTGCCTGCTGGAATGGGGCGAACAATTCCAGGACGAGCTGACGGATGAGTATCTTTCGGTGACGCTCAGGCGTGATGAGGGCGACAGCGACGTGCGAACGATAACGCTTGAGGCGCACGGTGACCGCGCAATGGAACTTTCCCATTTGATTGATAAGGCTGTACAAGATGAGCTTGCATAACGACAACGCGCTGGTGGTGGCGCTCGATACCTCGACTGACATGCTTGCCTGCGCGGCAAGCTGGATTGATGGGCAGACGGGTGAGACGAAGCTCGTGAGTGGCGACCACATGTGTCGCCGTCACGCCAACGTTGAGCTCGTGAATACCGTTGATGGCGTGCTGGCTCAAGCCGGTCTGGATCGCAGCGATGTTGGTTGCTATGTGGTCGGCCGCGGCCCGGGGTCCTTTACGGGTGTGCGCATCGGCATCTCCACTGCCAAGGGCCTCGCGCGTGGTGCCAATGTTCCGCTGCTGGGCGTGTCGACGCTCGACGCTTGCGCTTGGACGGCGTGGAAGGCTGGCGTGCGCGGCAAGCTTGGTATCTTGGCCGATGCTATGCGCGGTGAGGTATATCCGGCGCTGTATATGCTGGTCGATGAGGGTCCCGAGCGTCAATTTGAGCGCGAACACGTGGTCAAGGCCGCCGTGGCGCTCGATGAGTGGCGCCAAGCAGCGGACTGGGGCCAGGTTCAGCTGACCGGTGACGGTCTCGTGCGCTATGGCAAGCTGCTGGGTGAGGACGAGGCCGCCCGTTGCGTGGAGCGCGACCTGTGGTGGCCTTCGGGCGAGGGCTTGCTGCTCGCGCACGCTGCGGGTGACGGCGATCCGGCCCGCGTCCTGCCGATTTACACGCGCCTTTCGGATGCCGAGGAAAACGAGCGCAAGCGTCTTGGTCTTGCCGAGAGTGCGCAGAGCGAAATTACGGGTGTTGCCGATGAGCTCGCCGGTCGTCATCTGCAGTTCCGTCCCATGGGCGCGGCGGATGCCGAGGGCGCGAGCGCGCTGGAGGCTGCCTGCTTTGAAGGTGCCGGACACGAGGCATGGACGCCGGGCATGTTCCTGTCCGAACTGGGCGAGGACGTCGCTGCGCCGCGTAGTTGGTGGGTGGCACACGACGACGGCAAGCTGCTGGGCCTTGCCGGCGGTATGGTCGTGGACGGTGATGTGCAGATTCTGGATGTCGCCGTCGACCCGGCACATCGCCGTGAGGGCATTGCCCGCAAGCTGCTGTCGCACGTGAGCTATGATGCCCAGATGCTCGGCTGCACTACGGCTTCGCTCGAGGTCGAGGACGGTAACGAGGGAGCGACCGCGCTTTATAACGCTCTGGGCTTTACCGAGGCTGGCCGTCGCCGCGGCTATTATGGTGCCGGCAAGGACGCCATCGTCATGACGGCTCCGCTGCCCCTGGTGCTTCCGGTCGACAATGCTTCGCCCGAGCCGACGGCGGCAGAGCAGCGCGTATGGCCGCTGCCTGCGCCTGGGCGCTCCGAGGGGGAGCGTGCCGAAATTGAGCGCCGCCGCCTAGTGCTCGCTATCGAGAGCTCCTGCGACGAGACGGCCGTGGCGATTATCGATGCGGATGGCAATATGCTGGCCAACCAGGTGTCGACACAGATTGATTTTCACGCCCGCTTTGGCGGCGTGGTGCCCGAGATCGCCTCGCGCAAACACGTTGAGGTGATTGTGAGTGTCGTGGATGCGGCGCTCGAGGATGCCGCAGCATCGCTTGGTCTTGAGGGTGGAGCCATCGCGCCGAGCGAACTCGCCGCTGTTGGCGTGACGCAGGGTCCGGGCCTGGTGGGTGCTCTGGTAGTGGGCGTCGCCTTCGCCAAGGGCTTTGCCTATGCCGCCGGCAAGCCGCTCGTGTGCGTCAACCATCTGGAGGGCCATCTGTTCGCCAACCTGCTGGCGCAGCCCGATCTCAGGCCGCCGTTTATCTTCACGCTCGTCTCGGGCGGTCATACCATGCTCGTGCACGTGAAGGCATGGGGCGACTACGAGGTACTTGGTGAGACACTCGACGATGCTGTGGGCGAGGCCTTCGACAAGGTAGCCAAGGCGTTGGGTCTGGGCTATCCCGGTGGCCCCATCATCTCCAAGCTGGCCGAGACGGGCAACCCCCGCGCGATCGATTTTCCTCGCGCGCTTAACAGCAGGGGAGACTATCGTTTCTCGCTTTCGGGTCTTAAAACGGCCGTGACGCTCTACATCGAGCAGGAGACCAAGGCCGGGCGCACGATTCACCTGCCCGATCTGGCGGCTTCGTTTGAGGCAGCCGTCTTTGACGTTCAGTACAAGAAGGCCAAAAACGCATTGCACGCTACCGGATGCAAGGAATACTGCATCGGCGGCGGCGTCTCGGCCAACCCGCATCTGCGCGAGATGATGATCAAGAAGCTTGGACGTCAGGGGATTCGCGTAACGGTGCCGCCCTTGTCTGCCTGTACCGATAACGCAGCCATGATCGCGGAGGTCGCCCGCCGTAAATTCGACCGAGGTGAAATCTCGCCGTTCGACGTCGACGCCGATCCGAACATGACGCTGTAGCTGGTACGGCGCGGTCCCCGGACGGAGGGGCCGGATATAAGGTTTATCGCGAGTTCCGCACGCAAAGAAGGCCACTTAATGTGGCCTTCGTCTTGCGCAG
>URPB01000099.1:0-7458 GCA_900549575.1 uncultured Collinsella sp. | reverse complement strand
ATCTACACTATCCTCTTCGTCGGCAGCGTCAGATGTGTATAAGAGACAGCAGATGCGCCATCGGCACACCAAAAACAGTCACCGATATCGATAAAAGGGATGCTCGAGCGCGTGAGGGCCCGTGCAAAAGAGCTTCCGCCCGCGTCACACTCCACGGCCACGACGCAGTAAAGGCCGGCGTCCGCGTACTCGATCGAGACTTCCCCTGCCGGAAACGTTTTCCGTACAAGCGCCGCCAGGCCATCACGCGCCCCACGAGCACGAACGCGCACGCGGTTCACATGTCGCTCGTAATCACCAGATTCCAGCAAACGCGCCAAAGCGACCTGGTCAACAGAGCTCACCGACGAGGCGTAGAAACCAAGGTTGCGCCTAAACCGCTCCATTAGCTCATCGGGCAACACCATGTACGCTAGACGCAACGCCGATGAAAGGCTCTTCGAAAACGTGTTGGTGTAGATAACCGACTGGGCGGCATCGATCGACGCGAGCGCAGGAATCGGCTTGCCGGCAAGGCGAAACTCGCAATCGAAGTCGTCTTCGATGAGATATCGGCCCGGCTGTTCGGCGGCCCAGCTCAACAGCGCATAGCGACGCGCAATGCTCGTCACAAGGCCGGTCGGATACTGATGGGACGGCATCAGGTGAAGGACATCGGCCCCGGTTTTCTGCAGAGCGCTCAGGTCCACGCCGTCATCATCCAACGGGATATGTCGTACTTGGCAGCCCATAGCCTGATAGATGCGCGTCAGGCGCAAATAGCCCGGATCCTCAACGGCATACACCTTGTCCGCGCCAAGCAGCTGAACCAACATGGTATCGAGCAGCTGGGCGCCCGCACCGATAACGATATTGTCGGGATTGACATTCATGCCCCTTGTCCCGCGCAGATGGCGCGCAATCGCACGTCGCAGTCGAGCGGTGCCCTGCGCCGGTGCGGGCGAAAAGATTTCACGTTCGTCTTCGGACGTCAGCGTCGCCCGTAGCGCACTTTGCCAAAGCCGCGCCGCCTCCAAAGCGGAAGGAGAAAGTGCGTCGAATCGCTCTGCCTGCCCCATGGCATCATGCGCGCTGGGACCAACAGGGACAGCATCTCGGTCGATATCCCCCGCAGCCAAAGGCAAAACCGGTGCATCCGGAAGCTTGCAAGCGTAGTAGCCACGCCGCGGCTTTGAGCAAATATAGCCCTCGGCAAGTAGCTGGCTATATGCATTCTCGATAGTAATGACACTGATTCCCAGATGACTGGCAAAGGCGCGCTTAGACGGAAGATGCCCCCCCGCCACAATGCGTCCAGCTACGATATCATCTCGAATTTGCTGGTAAACATACTCATAGAGCGATGCTTCGCCGCGTTTTTCCAAATTGTAGTCAAGCATGAGTTTGCCACCTGATCTTATCGAGCTGTTCAATCTGGTATTAGTCTGACCTTATTATTATCTCGAAAACTGAGTATTTCGCCATACCCAGCTCCCAGATAGGATGTTCCGTCAAGCAATGCACATGCCAACCAAGGGAGCAACCATGCCAGAACAGACCAGCAAGGCCGATCGCGTCAAACTCAATCGCGAGCTCGCGCAGATGCTCAAGGGCGGCGTCATCATGGACGTCACCACACCCGAGCAGGCGCGCATCGCCGAAGAGGCGGGCGCCTGCGCCGTCATGGCACTCGAGCGCATCCCGGCCGACATCCGTGCCGCGGGCGGCGTGTCGCGCATGAGCGATCCCAAGATGATTAAGGGCATCCAAGAGGCCGTCTCCATCCCCGTTATGGCCAAATGCCGTATCGGCCACATTGTCGAGGCGCAGGTCCTGCAGGCTATCGAGATCGATTACATCGACGAGTCCGAGGTTCTCTCCCCTGCCGATGACGTCTATCACATCGACAAGACCCAGTTTGACGTGCCATTTGTCTGCGGTGCCCGCGATCTGGGCGAGGCGCTGCGCCGTGTTGCCGAGGGCGCCACTATGATTCGCACCAAGGGTGAGCCGGGTACGGGCGACGTCGTCCAGGCCGTGCGTCACATGCGCAAAATCCAAAAGCAGATCCGCGACGTTGTTGCCCTGCGCGACGACGAGCTCTTTGAGGCAGCCAAGCAACTGCAGGTTCCGGTCGAGCTGGTGCGCGAGGTCCATGCCACGGGAAAGCTTCCCGTCGTGAACTTTGCCGCCGGCGGCGTAGCGACCCCCGCCGACGCCGCGCTGATGATGCAGCTGGGCGCCGAAGGCGTCTTTGTTGGCTCGGGCATCTTTAAGAGCGGCGACCCCGCCAAGCGCGCCGCCGCCATCGTCAAGGCCGTGGCAAACTTCACCGACGCCAAGCTCATCGCCGAGCTTTCGGAGGACCTGGGCGAGGCCATGGTGGGCATCAACGCCGACGAAATCGAGATCATCATGGAGGAGCGCGGGCGCTAGTCCAGCAGAAAGGATCGCACATGAGCGATTATGCAGACCAAACGGTCGCCGTGCTGGCGGTCCAGGGCGCTTTTGCCGAGCACGAGGCAAGACTGTCCGAGCTGGGCGCACGTTGTATCGAGATGAGGCAGGCGGCCGATTTGCAGCAGAACTTTGACCGCCTGGTCCTCCCCGGCGGCGAGTCCACCGTTCAGGGCAAGTTACTTGCCGAGCTTGGTATGCTCGATGAGCTTCGCACCCGCATTGTTGAGGGCATGCCCGTCCTGGGCACCTGCGCCGGCT
The DNA here is from genome assembly GCA_900549575.1 of uncultured Collinsella sp. Lineage (GTDB taxonomy): Bacteria > Actinomycetota > Coriobacteriia > Coriobacteriales > Coriobacteriaceae > Collinsella. The sequence goes on along the minus strand of URPB01000099.1, from coordinate 4,761 downwards.
TGATTCTGTTGGCGCGCGATCTTGCCGCCCACGACGATAAGGGGACGCCGCGCTTGGCAACCATGGATGTGCTCGTTGAGCGCAATGCTTACGGCAGACAGCTCGGCAGCTTTCGCACCAAGGGGCAGGTAGGCGGTATCGACTGTGAGGTGCCGCTGACGTTTATCCGCGCGCCCCGCATCGTCGAAGTGCACGGCGACACTGAGGCCCTAGCCGAAGTCGACGGTCGCATCGTCGCCGCCCGCCAAGGCAACCAGCTCGGCGTCACCTTCCACCCCGAGCTCGACGAAGACACCCGCCTCCACGAACTGTTCCTGCAAATGTAGGCAGAATTTAAACGAGCGTGGATTTTCGGACATACAACAAATGAGAGTGGATAATCTCCCACTTTGAGCTTGAATGCAGGCTCAAACCGGGAGATTATCCACTCTCATGCTATGTAGTCGTTGGGGACGTTCTTAAACGACTAGTCAAACAAGAACGTCCCCAACGACCATATTGCGATAGACGACCACGTTTGCCCAGATAAAACCGACCAAAATAAACCTGTCCCTTTTTGGTAGGTTTGGATCAAGGCAACGCCGATGCTTTGGTACCGACAGCGAAAACCCGCCAGAGCGAGCAAGGTGCCTTGAAACAAGGCGGCATTGATCTTTTGATCATGCCGCCGAAGTTGAAAGGCAGATTGCCGCTCTGGCGGGTTTGCAGCGTCAACTGGTTACGCGGTTTGGTAAAACCGCGTAACCCCTAAGGCCGCTGGCCCATTCCACCCTCGAGGGTGACGGTCTCGCCGTTCATGTACTTAAAGTCGGGACCGCAGAGCTGAACGACAACGCGGCCGATTTCCTTCTCGACGTCGCCGTAGTGCCCCGCCGGCGGCATGTGGACGTTGGCCTTGAACGCCTCGGGATAGGCATCTTGGAAGTTCTCGAGCGCAGCGGTCCAAGCAAGCGGACAAACGATATTGACGTTGATACCGTCCTTGCCCCACTCGTTGGCGGCAACGCGAGTCAGACCACGGATGCCCTCCTTGGCGGCGGCATAGCTGCACTGACCATAGTTGCCAAACAGGCCGGCGCCCGAGGCAAAGTTGACCACGGAGCCCTTGGTCTCCTTCAGGTGCGGATAGGCCTTCTGCATGTACAGATAGGTGGCATACAGACCGGAATAAATGGCCAGGTTAAACTGATCCATGGTGTGGTCGGCGATGGTCACACCCGAGGCGCTGGCTTGAGCATTGTTGACGACGGCGTCGATGCGGCCGAACTCCTCAATGGCCTTGTCGATAACGTTCTGGACGACAGCCTCGTTGTCCTGACCAGCCGAAACATCGGCCTGGACAGGCAGAACCTTGACACCGTACTCGGCCTCGAGGGACTCCTTGGCGGCCTCGAGCTTGGCAACGTTGCGGCCGGTAATGACGAGGTTTGCGCCCTCCTTGGCAAAAGCGATATCGATACCGTAGCCGATGGAGCCAGCGGAGCCGTCCTTGAGCGTGGCCTTGCCGCCGCCGGTGACGATCACGGTCTTACCAGTGAAAAGTCCCATATAAAGTCCTTTCAAATCGCGACGGGCGCACCCGCCGACTGCGCGCATCCAAATAAACGCGACAAAAGCTGAAATGCAACTTTAACGGGTTCAAGTGAAAAGAAAAGGCCTCGGCAGGCGAACGGCATAACGTCTTTCGGCGAAGGGATTGTCAAGTACAAACTGGATAAAGTGGCCGAGTTTTTGCTATCGACGCGAGCCATCGAACACGTTTTGAAACTTTGCTGCAGCGCGCGGGATGTCGGCGCGAGACTTTATCATAGGGTGACAAACAACGATGAGGAGCACATGCCTATGACAGACGAGCTGGACCCCCAGACTCAACAGCATATTGATGATTCCGCAGACGTCACCGCAGATGCTGACGCTGTGACCTGCGATGATATTGACCTCGACGACCCCATCTTGGACGAAAGCGCTACGGCGGAAACCCCCGGCGCCGAAGATGCAGGCGAGCAAAATGACGATGCGCCCGCTCAGGACGACGCCCCTGTACAGGATGCTGCTCCGCAAGCTGCGGGCCCTATCGAGGTTTCTTCGGAAGAAGAGCTCGACGCCGTCATGGACTCCATGATGGATGCCGTCAAAGCGATGAAAGACGCCGTGGCCGACGCTGACGTTGACGCCGAGGAAGAGGAGGCCGCCGAGGCGGCCTCGACCTTTGTACCCGGCGAGACTCCGGTTGCCGACCAGGGCAGCACCATGCCCTCGTTTCTGCAGCTCGAGCATCCCACGATTGGCGCCGATGCGGTCGACCCGCACGCAGCAGGCTTTTCTGTGATCGAGGGCGGTACCGGCAATATCGCCGTGCCGCAGGCTGCCGATGCGGACGCTGCCGACACCGCTCGCCCGACCGCCCCGCACTCCTCCGCCGCGAGCCGCGATCTGGGGACCGCTGTCTCGAACACTGCGAACGCCGTGGGCACCTTTATCGCCCAGGGCGCCTCGGCCATGCGCGAGATGAACGCCGCGAAAAAGGCACTTGCCGATGCCCGCGCCCACCTGGCCGAACTTGAGCAGCGCATTGCCGATCAGGCCGAGGAACTCGAGACGCGCCAGGATATCGCAGGCCGCTACGACCAGATCGTCGCCGACCAGCGTCAGGCGATCGCCACAGCGCAAAAGACCGCTGCGGCAGCCGAGATTGACCGTGATGCCCACGCCGCCAAAGCGACAGAGCTCAATGGTCAGCTCGAACAAATGAAGACAGAGGATGACGCGACTGAGCTCCGCCTGAAGGCCGCGCTCGACGCCGTGGAGGCCCGCGAGGCGAGCTCTCGCGAGACCGGCAACCGCCTCGTTCGACGTCTTGAGGATTCCAAGCGCATCCGCGACAAGGTGAAGGCCGAGCGAGACGCCGGCATTGCGGCCGCACAACAAACCGTCGACGCCACGCGCGCCCAGCTCGAGACGCTGCGCCATGAGTATGCCGAGCTGCAACGCAATCCCTCGGCAAATCCCGCCAACTATACGGTGCGCACCAGTGAGCTCTCGATGCAGATTTCCGACACGGCAGATGCCCTGCGTAAAGCCGAAGAAGATGTCCCGCGCATCACCGCCGACCTTGAGCACTCGCTTGCCGCAGCCGAGCAGGCCGTCGAGCAGGCTCAAGCCCCTATCGCCGACGCAAAACGCGCGCACCAAGCCGCGACGACCGAAGCCGATGCCGCGCGCGACGAGCTGCAGACGGCGAAGACAGCCGCCGCGACTCGTCAGCGCGAACTGCGCGAGAAGGTCACTGCCGAGGACAAGGCACGCCGCGACCAGGAGCAGAGCATCGCCAACGCCCAAGCAGATGCCGCACATGCGCAGTCGATCATCGAACAGGCGACCGAGGTGCACGACCACCCAGAGATCACTGAGTCGCTTGCAGGATCCTTGGCCCGAGACAAAGCCGAACACGCCGAAACCGAGCGCGAAGTGGCCCAGCTCGAGGCTACCGAGGATGACGTACGAGAGCGCACCCGCGACTCACGCATCAAATTCACCGGTGCCATCGTCTGCATCGTCGCCGTGATTCTAGCGATCATCCTGGTCTGGCTCTTCGCGAGCAAGTAAACCAGTTGCCAAAAAACGTTCAACGCAGTTGCGGTGAGATAGTTCCTGTTTAGTCCTCAATAAGGCCAATTCAAGAACTATCTCACCGCAACCTATTTAGATCGACGCAAGGCAACCTATCCCTCTTGCACCAATCTCTTGACATAAGGACTGTCCCCAAGTGCCGACACAAAAGGAACGTCCCCAAGTGCCAACAAAGGCGACGCCGATGCCTTGGCAAAGTCAGCGAAAACCCGCCAGAGCGAGCAAGGTGCCTTGAAACGAGGCGGCATTGACCTTCTGGTCATGCCGCCGAAGTTGAAAGGCAGATTGCCGCTCTGGCGGGTTTGCAGCGTCGAGCCGTTACGCGGTTCGTAGAACCGCGTAACTAACAAATGAGCATCGCGTCGCCAAAGCTGAAGAAGCGGTAGCGCTCCTCGATGGCGGCGGCGTAGGCATCCATGATCTGGTCGCGGGTGGCAAGTGCGCTCACAAGCATCATGAGCGTGGAGCGCGGCACGTGGAAGTTCGTGATCAGCGCGTCGACCACGTGATAGGTCGAGCCGGGCATGAGGTAGAGCTGCGTCGTCGCGTTCTCGCGCACCACGATGTCGCCGCGGCCGAGCGTATCGGCCCCGTCCTCGCGGCCCTCAAAATAGCGCGCCGTCACAGCCGGATCGGACACCGGAGCATCGGCGTCAAACGCGCTTTCGAGCGAGCGTACTGCGGTAGTGCCGACGGCGATCACGCGGTGCCCCTCGGCCTTCGCCTTATGCACGGCGTCGACAACCTCCTGCGACACGTGGTAACGCTCGGTGTGCATGACGTGCTGCGTGGGGTCGTCCTCCTCCACCAGACGGAAGGTATCAATACCCACCTCGAGCTCGACGGCGGCAAACTTCGCGCCCTTGGCCTCGATAGCGGCCATGAGCTCGGGAGTAAAGTGCAGACCCGCCGTAGGAGCGGCAGCCGAGTGCTCCTCCTTCATGGCGTAGACGGTCTGGTACTTCTCGGGATCGCCCTCGTAATCGGTAATGTAGGGCGGCAGCGGAACGTGACCGGCAGCATGAATGGCCTCGTCGAGCGTGCGCGGCTCTCCAGCGGCATTGCAACCGGCCGGCTCAAAGCGCACCAGTCGGCCGCCGCGGCTATCGGTGACAAAGTCGACGACCTCGG
>URPB01000098.1:0-7533 GCA_900549575.1 uncultured Collinsella sp. | reverse complement strand
CTGCGCGCATCGTCGCCTTCCTGGGCAAACGGCTCGTAAATGTGTGCCAAAAACTCGGATGTCATACCAATGCCGGTATCCGAGACGCTAAAGCAAAACACGGCGTGCTCGTCGTCGACCGGTTTGATGGTCGATGAGAACGTGACGGTGCCTCCGTGCTTGTTGTACTTGATGCTGTTGTCGAGCAGGTTGACAAGGATCTGCCGAATATGGGTGGGGCTGCCGATCATATATTGGTCGACAGCGTAGGGCTCGCTGGTGTCGAGCATGGTTATGCCGCGGTCCGATGCGCGGAGCTTGCACAGTACGAGCGCATTGTCGCACAGCTCTTTAAGGTTGAATGATTCGTGCTCGAGCGTCACTTTGCGCTCCTCGATCCTGCCCATCTCGAGGATGTCGTTAATCAGTGACAGCAGGTGATTGGCGGCAACGCGCGCCTTGGCGCGGCTTTCGCGGGCGACCTGCATGTCGCCTTCTCTCAATTCCTCAATTTCGATAAGGCCCAGGATGCCGTTGAGCGGCGTGCGGATGTCGTGGCTCATGCGCGTGAGGAAAGCGGTTTTGGCGGCGTTGGCGGCATCGGCTTTCTGCCGTTCCTCCTGTGCGCGGTAAAGCGACCAGACAAGGATGACGATGCCGGTGAGCAAAATGCAAATGACGACTGCCGCAATGACGATGCGGTTGCGGTAGAGAAGTCGGAACGCATCCGATTCTTGCGCCGAGTACGATGTGGGGAAATAGCTGTTTGCAGAGAGCAATTCACCTGCATTGACGATGCCCTTATTGATGATTCCCAGCAGCTCGGGCTTGCCGCGCGAAATTAAACACGATAGTTGCGCCGTGTTGGTGAGTTCCTGTGTTTCGAAATCCTCGATGTCGTAGATGTCGCGGAGAGTTTCCAGGCGCGTGCTGGGGACAATGATGCAACGTGCCTTCCCCTCATTGAGGGCTTTGAGCACCTCGCCGTCATTCGAATACTCGGTTACCGTTGCGTTCGGAAAGAGACTTTCGAGCTCAAAACGGTTAACGATTGTGCTCTTTGTACAAGCGATGTTCTTAAGGTCGCTGTTCAGATTTTTGCCACTGTGAATGGCGGTCAGCGAAACCGTTCCCATCGAGTTTGACTGGATGACCCCTGTCTGCTCGGCGAGCCAGTAGTCGCGAAACAACGGTAGGGCGACATCGATGGTTCCGTTGGAAAGGGCTTTGATCATTTGCTTGTTGTTCGAGAGTGCGATTGTTTTGACCGTAATGTCAAACTTGTCGTGCAACGTCGTTGCAAGCGAGGCGAGCGACCCTTCCATCTCGCCGTCGTCATTTTGCGTACAGTAGGGAAGTTGGTTTTTAAGATAGCCGAGCGTGATGGTATTGCCGTTTTCTTTGAGCCAGGTGGTCTCGGTGCCGGTGAGCGATGACGAGCCACTGTTTTGGGTCGAGTAACTCGATTTGACTTCCTCGTTATAGCGCGGGTTATCGCGGGCGATGGTCGTCATGGCGGCGTTGATGTCGTTCATCAGGTCAGGGCGGCTTTTAGGAACGGCAAAAAAGTAGTCGCTCGAGCCTACGTAGAACATGGGTGACGCATCGGGCGACGAAATGGTGTCGTTCATGATGACGGCGTCGACCTCGCCGTCTGCAAGCGCCTCAAAGAGGGCGCTGCCGGTGTCGATTTCTTTATAGGTGCAGGTAACGTCTTCGTTGGCGAGCCACTGCTGGCCGACGATAGTTTGCATAACGCCAGAGTTGCAGCCGATGGTGAGGCCTTGGAGCGCCTGAGGGTCACCCTTGGCCAGATCGTCGCGGTCGGGCCTGGCGTAGATATAGTAGCGCTCGGTGCCCTCGGGATTTGAGGAAAAGAGCAGCTTCTGCTCGCGTTCTGCCGAATACGAGATGTTGGGCATGAGGTCGATTTCGCCTGCCTCGAGCATGTCCATAAGCTCGGAGAAGGTGCCGCTAACGTATTCGTATTGCCAGCCCTTTGTGTAATACGAGAGGGTCTGGAGGTACTCGTAGCCCCATCCCGAGAGGCGCTCGCCCGGCGTGCCTTCCTGGAAGCCTTTGTTGTTGACGAGCCAGCCAACGCGGACCGTCTTGACCTGCTGGTCGGAGTCGGCGGCAAAGGCGGGGGCAGGCATGACGGCGCTCAGCACGGTGAGTGCGGCAAGCGCGACAGCCAGGGTGCGGCGTAGGGCTAAGCGAAGGACGGCGGAAGGTTTCACATGAAATCCTATCGAGTTGAGACAGTTTCGCATAAGGATACCAGCTCAGCATGCTTAGTCGGCAGCTGAGCCGCTAAACGGTCCCGCCCGGCACTTGGGGACAGTCCCTTTCTGCCGGGTGTGGGACAATAACGAGCGAATGTGATTGGGCGTCTGGAAAAGGGGTCGCGATGAACAAGTTGAGGACGCTTGCCGACGTGTTGCGCCAGGCTGGCTTTGCACGCATCACGGGCCTGTTTCTCGTCTTCTATCTGCTGTGCTCGACGGCCGTCTGGCTGTCCGAGCCCACGACCCTTACGTTTGGCGACGGCCTCTGGTTTAGCTTTGAGACCGTATCGACCATCGGCTTTGGCGATATCCCGGCCGAAACGCCGGTTGCCCGCGCTATCACTGTCGTTTTGAGCGTCATCAGCATCTTCTACATCGCCATGCTCACGGGCGTGGCGGTGAACTACTGCAATACGCTCATCAAGATGCGCCAAAAGGACACCATGGCGCGCTTTATGGACGATCTTGAGCATTTGGAAGAGCTCGATCGTGACGAGCTTGCCGACCTATCGCGCCGTGTGCGCGAATATCGCCGACGCCAACGCTAGAACGGGCGACGCGCGTCACGACGAGGGGGACTGAATATGAATATCACGGTATACCTGGGTGCCAGCGTCGGCAATGACCCGGCGTTTCTGCCCGCGGTGCAGAAGCTGGGCGACTGGATTGGCGCCAACGGACACGCGCTGGTATACGGCGGGTCCAAGTCGGGTCTGATGGGTGCGCTCGCCGATAGCGTGCTCGATGCCGGCGGCTATGTGACGGGCGTGGAGCCGAGCTTTTTTATCGAGGCCGAGTTTCAGCACGATGGCATCGACGACCTTATCGTGACGAGCGGCATGACCGAGCGTAAGGCCAAGATGATCGAGCTCGGCGACGCGTTCATCGCCTTCCCGGGCGGTACGGGCACGCTCGAGGAGATTGCCGAGGTCATGTCCGCTGTGTCGTTGGGGCATCTCGATGCGCCGTGCATCCTGTACAACCTCGGGGGCTACTACAACGACCTCAAGGCGTTGCTCGAGCATATGATCGATAAGGGCCTATCGAGCCCGCAGCGCCAGCAGGGGATTTACTTTGCCGATAACCTGCACCAAATCGCATCGATTATCGACAACTAGGCCTCGGGCCTGCCGCGCGTGCGGCGCCCAACGGTGTCGTTCGCGGCGCAGATGGTTAGCCCGCCCGCGCCGTGCCCGCCCTACAATAAAACGTAACTATGTCGACTTTGACCGCGGGAGGACCCGATGGATAACCTTGCCAAACCCACAAACCGCGCGCTGTTTTTAGTGAGCGTTGCCGTGACCGGTGCGTTCGCAGGTGCCGCGGTCTGGCTGTTCTTTTTCGCGATGGAGCACGGCATCGACTATCTATGGACCGAGATTCCGCACACGCTGGGCGTCGCTTCGCCCGAGCTTGCCAGTGGCCCGTTTGGCTTTTTGCCGTACCCGTTTTTTGTCTGCCTGCTGGGCGGCCTGCTGATCGGTCTGTACGAAAAGCTTACGGGCACCAAGACCGATGACCTCAACCAGGTGATGGCTAAGGTTAAGCAAGACGGGCACTACCCGTATGACAACCTGGGCAAGCTTTCGCTCGCGGCGTTGCTGCCGCTGCTGTTTGGCGGAAGTATTGGACCGGAGGCCGGCCTGACCGGTGTTATCGCGGGTCTGTGCAGCTGGGTTGGCGACCGCATGCGTCGCTTCGGCGCCGAGTTTAGGGAGCTTACGCTGCTGGGTACCCAGGCCGCGTTGACGGCGCTCTTCACCGCACCCGTCTTTGGCTTTGTGGCGCCGCTCGCCGGTAGCGCTGACGGCCAGGGCGCCGACGACGATGGGGATTCCGCGTCCGACGAGATCACCATCAAGCTGCCCAAGGCACAAAAGACCGTGGTCTACGGCATCGCGATTGCCGGCGGTCTGGGCGCCTATCTGCTGCTCGGACAGCTTATGGGTGGCGGCATGGGCATGCCCAGGTTCGAGGCTGCCCAGGTGGGCAATCTTGAGCTTGCCTGGCTTATTCCTCTGTCGCTCGTCGGTACGGTCTGCGGCTGGCTGTACTTTGTCTCGGAGCACGCGAGCGAGGCGTTGGCCCACGCCATAGGGGAGCGCCCTGTCGTCAAGGCCATGCTGGCCGGTCTGGCGCTCGCCATCTGTGGCACGGTCCTGCCCTACACCATGTTTGCCGGCGAGACCCAAGCCGACGTGCTCATGGAGACCTATCTGACCATTCCCGCCGGCGTGCTCATCGCGACCGGTCTTGTTAAGGCCATGCTGACGCCCGCCCTCATCAACCTTGGTTGGCGTGGCGGCCACTTCTTCCCGGTTATCTTCTCGGGTGTGAGCCTGGGCTATGGCTTTGCCATCCTCACCGGCGCCGATCCGGTCTTTTGCGTCGCCGTCTGCACGGCCTCGACGATGGGCGCCGTTATGCGTCAGCCGGTCATGGTTGTGGGCTTGCTGCTCATGTGCTTCCCACTCAAGGGCATCGTCTGCATGATCATCGCCGCCGTCATCGCGGCAGGCATTCCGCTGCCCAAGCCGCTGCGCAAGTAGCACGGTAGCGCGCGGGCAATACAAACATCTCAAGCCCGGTGTGGGCGCTGTGTCACGGATTTGCGGGTGGACTGAATCTCGCCTGGCACCGACGCTACTTCCAAATCGCGAGCGCGGCGGTGCCCAGCACGATGAGGAAAAGGCCGATGGCGCTTCGATGCGACAGCTTTTCGTTGAAGGCCAGTCGTGCGAACAGCACCGATACGACAATCGATAGTTTGTCGATTTGCACGACGACGCTCACCTGGCCTGCAGCGATGGCGTAGTAGTACAGCAGCCACGACGCGCCGGTCGCAATGCCCGATACCGCAAGAAATGCGAGTTCGCGCGGGTCAATGCGCGCGACCTGCTCCAGCTTTCCCTTGACAGCCACGATTGCCCATGCCATAACAAGTACCACACAGGTGCGGATTGCCGTGGCCAGGTTTGACTCGACACCTTCGATGCCGATCTTGGCGAGGACGGAGGTGAGTGCCGCGAACACGGCGGCGCCGAGGGCGTAAGCGAGCCAGGCTCGGTCTTGCTTTTGCTCTGCGCCGACGGACTGCTTTTTCTCGATCATCAAAAACGTGCCGAGCGTGATAACTGCGGTTCCCACGAGCTTGACCGCCAGGTTGCCTGTCTCACCAAAAAGCACTATGGCGATCAGCACGGCGAGCACGGTGCTCATCTTGTCGACGGGTACAACCTTGTTGACGTCTCCGATGCTGAGCGCCTTAAAGTAACAGATCCACGAGGCGCCGGTGGCGAGTCCCGAGAGGGTGAGGAATAGCCAGGCTTTGGCGGGAATGGCGCCGATTGCTCTGATGGATCCAGAAATGCCCGCCATTGCCCAGGCAAATACGAGCACCACGCAAGTACGGATGGCGGTTGCAACGTCGGAGTCGGTGTGCCTGATGCCGCATTTGGCCAAAATGGATGTGATGCCGGCAAAGAAAGCTGATGCAAATGCTGCTGTAACCCACGACACGGGTTGAGCGCCTCCTCATAAAAGACCGCGCCAGATCTGCGGCGCATGCCCGATGATACCGCGCTTGCCTACAGGTCGCGTGCTCGATAGACCTTGGTACTGATGGCGCAACTCAGTGCAAAGAGCACGAGGGCCAGTACGGCAATTCCTGCGCACAGGCAGCCGAGGACGGCAGGATCGGGATTCGCCCCAGCAATCGACATGAGCCAGTTGCTGATGGGGTTGGAGGAGCTCAGCGTGGCCATGGCAAGGCATCCGAGCAGGGCAAACAGGCCGACGGAAAGGCGCAGCGCCTCCATGTGTCCAAATCGAAAGAACAGCGGCTGTGCCAGAAACACCATCATGAGGGAGATGAGCATCGATGCGGCGGAGGCTATTGTGGTCTCAAAGACGATCTGTCCCGTCGAGGGCATGCCCGTGTGATCGAAGAACGGAAGAGTGATGGTGCTCAAAAGCACGGTCGCGCACGCCATGATGGCCGAGAAGGCAACAATGCAGAGGTAACGTGCGCAGATGATGTCTTTGCGCGAGAGGGGCAGCGTTGCCCGATAGCGCTCCCATCCGTTTTGATTGTCGTAGCCGGCCAGCGAGTTCATGACCGTGATGGGCGACATGGCGCTGACCGCGCAGGCGCCGGCGCTCATACCGGAATCGCCATCCGATGCGTTGGCGAGGGTCAACACGACGAAGATGAACAGGCCGACGCCCGCAATGCTCGGGATGAGCGTGCGAACGATGGCGAGCTCGGACAAAAAGGCGCGTTTCATTTCGAAGCCCCTTTCAGCATGAGGCGCAGATAGTCATCAATGGTTGCCCGATCGCAGGGAATCTCGGGAAAGGCCTCGAGCGTATCGCGACGGTTGGGCACGAGCACGTCCACGCTGTAGGCGTGGTGGGCGGCGCGGGCGCCTTCGACGCAAGCCGTAAGCTCGGCGGCCTGTGCTTGGGTACAGTGGGCGATGCCGGCGCGGTCGGTAATGTCCTCGCGCGGCAGGTCAAACACAATCGAGCCGTTATCGATACAGATGACGCGGTCGGCAGTGCGATCGAGGTCGGACGTAATGTGGCTCGAGAGCAGCACGCTGCGCTGGCCGTCGGCGACAAAGGCAAGCAGCTCATCAAGCAGTTCCTCGCGTGCCATGGGATCGAGGCCCGCGGTGGCTTCGTCCAAAACGAGCAGCTTGGCATTGTGGCTGAGCGCACAGGCAAGCTGCAGTTTCATGCCCATGCCGCGGGAGAGGTCCTTGACCTTTGTCCTGGGATCGAGGCCAAATCGGTTGATGAATCCGGCGAACGTTTCGCTACTCCACGTGGGGTACGCCGGGCCTACGAGCCTCTCGATCTGGCCTACCTTGAGCGTGGAGGGGAAAGGACACGTGTCCAGGACAAGACCGACGCGGGAGCGCAGGTGACGCTGTGCCTCGCCGGGCGCGTTGGCGTCGCAGTGCTGTCCAAACAGATGCACCTCGCCGACATCGAGTTTGATAAGCCCAAGCGCGGCGCGAATAGTCGTCGTCTTGCCGGCACCGTTTACGCCCACAAAGCCGACAATCTGACCGGGCTCCACGGCAAGCGTGACGTCGCGCAGCGAAAAGCGATCGCTCACATGGCGCGACGCACCTTTGATTTCTAGCAAATATTGCATGGTATAGCCTTTCTTGCAGATGGCTACTGCATGGTTTCGGGGGCTACGAGGTCGAGCATTTCGTGCAGTTTGTCGCGCGTGACGCCCAGGGTTTCGGCTTGG